>JASHUG010000302.1 GCA_030040155.1 Streptosporangiaceae bacterium
AGTCAGTACCATCTTGTGGGGCTGCGGGAGATCGGCCATCGGCACCTCCACCGGTCAGGTCTCGTGCTGGGCTACACGACAGAGCCTGCAGCCCAACACTACCGTGGGTGATCACTCGAACCGACTCCGCTGTCTAGTTTCGGATCTTGATCGTGCAGGCGAGCTGGAGCGGTTTTGCCGATGGTCATTCCCGAGACGGCTCACATCGCTCTGACCTGGTTTAGGTCTAAGGTCATAGACGCGCATGTAGCGGCGCCCGCCGAGAGGCCGCCATCTCCCTTTCCACATCCAGACTGTGCCGTCCGTGTGAACGTAGTCTGCGGGCTGGCCGGCGTGATCCACTATCGGATTCCTCGGATCACCTGCCGCTGCCAAGACGAACAGCACGATGCGCGGGTCAGACGTCGCCACACGGAACCTAACGCCCGGCACAGCCTTCCGCGTTCCGGAGAGCCATAACGCAAGACCGCGCGATCACAGATGCGATCGACACTCACGTCCAGCCCGAGCGCGAGCCGGTCACCTACCGTGGAACCTCGGCAGCGACGGCGACGCCTACCGCCGTAACGGCTCATGCGATGGTGCGCAACTTGCCCCCGGAGCTGACATACGCCTTTCAGCCTTGACGCGGGCTGGCTTCATGCACTAGAAGGTGATTTAAACGGCTAAGGCGATTTCAGTCATTAGAAATCAGGATGCGCTCCGGCAGTAATGCTCGGCTCGGACGCCGTGCTGTGCTGGGCGTGCGTGCTTCGGGGGAGGCTCTATGTCCGGCCGTCTATCCGGAACTCGCGTGGCCATCGCTATCATGACGGGTGCCCTGGCAGGCGGCGCGGTCGCCCTGGCAGCGCCCGTTCCAGCCGCGTCGGCGGCACCGGCGAGCAGCGTAACCTGCCCGCAACGCGGCCCCGGCGGCGTTCTGACCCCTCCGCCGGCACCTGGTGTGGACTGGCAGGGCTGCCTGCTGGACGGGGCCGATTTTGACCACGCGGACCTTAGCGGCGCGAACCTCACCGATACCGATCTGCAGGACGCGACGTTCGCGGACGCGGATCTGGCTGGTACGGAGATGGCGGGCGCCTTGATGTCCGGCGTGCAGTCCGGTGACGTCACTGGGACGCCCGCATCGCTGCCGAGCAACTGGGAGCTGACCAGCGGATACCTCCTCGGCCCCGGCGCCAACCTGGAAGGCGATAACCTGCAGGACGCCAATCTGTCCGGCGCAGATCTGTTCACCGCAAACCTTGTCGGTGCGAATCTGGCCGGGGCTGACCTGGGCAATGTCGATCTGACCGACGCGCAGCTGGTGAACGTCCGGTCGGGCGCCATAACCGGGATGCCCGCATCGCTACCAAGCAACTGGGAGCTGACCAGCGGATACCTCCTCGGCCCAGGCGCCAACCTGGAAGGCGATAACCTGCAGGGCCTAAACATGGCAGGTGCGGACCTGGCCGGCGCGGACCTGGCCGACGCGGACCTGGACAACGCCAATCTGTCCGGCGCCAATCTGTTCGGCGTCCGGTCGGGCGGCATCACCGGGACGCCCGCATCGCTGCCGGGCAACTACGAGCTGACCAGCGGATACCTCCTCGGCCCAGGCGCCAACCTGGAAGGCGACGACCTGCAGGGCCTAAACATGGCAGGTGCCAACCTAGGCAGCGCGGACCTGGCCGACGCGGACCTGGACAACGCCGATCTGGCTGGCGCCAATCTGTTTGGCGTCCGGTCGGGCGCCATCTTCGGCACGCCGGCCTCGCTTCCAGTGAGCTGGCTGCTAGCGGACGGCTACCTAGTCGGCCCAGAGGCCTGGCTGCCAGCTGCCCAGCTGGCTGGGGCCGCCCTCGCGGATGCCGACCTTGAGGGAGCCTGGCTGCCCGGCGCCAACCTCAGCGACACCGACCTGCACGGCGCCGACCTTTCCGGAGCCCAGCTGGGCGGCGCCGACCTCAGCGATGCCGACCTGCAGAGTGCCAACCTAGTCGCCCCCCTCGACCATGCGAACCTGGCCGGCGCCAACCTCAGCCACGCCGACTTCAGCAACCCGAGCCAGGGTTACTTCGCTACCTTCGCCGATGCGAACCTCACCGATGCCACGCTGACCCATGCCAGTCTGATCGATGTCGCGCTGACCGGTGCCGACCTCACCGGTGCGACGCTGGCCGATGACAACCTGACCGGGGCTGATCTTAAGGGGGCCACCGTGGCCGGAGCCAGCTTCGAGAACGTCATCTGGCACGACACGATCTGTCCCGACGGATTGAACTCCAGCCTCTATGTCAACGGCTGTCTGAGCCAGCGTCTCTATGGCCTGGCCGGCTTCATCGCCCCCAGGCCAGGCAGCACCACACCACGGTCGAGTAGCCGGATCGTGGTCCGGTTCCGGCTGACCAATGCCGAGGGCCGCCTGCTCGGCAGCGGGACCGCGGCCGCCCTCGCCGCTCAGCGTCGCGTCCGGGTTGTCCTGGCCGGTCCGCACGCGAGGGCCGTCGCCGTCTGCCGATGGGACACGAGGGCTAGGTACTTCAGCTGCGCGATCAAGATCGCGCCCAAAGTCGAGACGGGGCGAGGGTACCGGTACCTCATCACGGCACTTGAGGATCTCGGCCGCGTCTTCGTCCGTGTGCCCGGCGACCGGGGTGTGGCAAACCCGGAGGTGATCCACTTCCGCTAGCAGCTAGCCCGGCAGCCACGGCGGCTACGCGGCCGCCAACGAGACCGGCACCGGATACAGCACCCAGCGCCGAAATTGCGAGAAATTCGGTGCCAGTGACAGGTCCCGAGAGGCCCATGCTGGTTGAGGAAGGTACCTCCAACCTGGTGCTTAATCTCGGAGCGGGTGACGAGAATCGCACTCGCACTATCAGCTTGGGAATCTGCCGACTCATCGCAGGTCAGCCTCACTGAGCAGCCATCCAGGTGCTCGCAGGTTACCGTGCATGACCGCGATTGACCGCGGTTAATGGCACGCTAATGGCACGGTGATCTTGAGCAGCTAGCCATTCACTCAACGCGTCCGGCATCTAGCGCCGGATAGAATCCCGCAGGCGGCCTGGCCAGGATCAGGGTCATCGCCGCTGCGACCGCGAGCCAGGCTCCGCAGATCGCCAGCTCGCGCCAGTCCACGATGGCGAGACCGTAAACGGGAGTAACGCCGCATCCATTACCACCGCACGTCATCTTCGTCGGCACGTTGTCGGCCCATGCGTAGGCCAGGACCATGAGAGTCACACCAGTGGCCCAGGCGCCAGCCCAGGCGACCGGGAGCAGGGATCCACGGAACCGGATGAGTCCGGCAACCAGCACAGGAAAAGTCAGGACCAGCCACGTCCCGCCTGCCAGCGAACCCGCGGTCCAGATCAAACTAGAGGCCCCTGGCCCGCCCAGCCATGCCGGTATGCCGTCATTGGAGGCCGTCACCGGCTGCATAGACGAGAGGAACACAAAGCCAGCTCCGGCAGTTCCGATGCCAACCCACAACGTCGAAAGGCAGAAAGCCCAGCCGCGGACACGAAATGCGCCGAAGAGCAGCGCCCGCACGTCGCGGAATGAAGGCCAGCTCCGGCCGGGCGGGCCCGCCGCCTCCAGCAGGGTGCCGAGCATTTCCTCAGCCCGTCTGCGCCGGTACCAGGCAGGATAGGCAAGTAGCAACAGGCGGCAGCAACGTTCGAGGCGTGTCACGCAGGGCTCGCTTGCCTGTCACCGCGACCTGCCAGCGGCTTGCGGTCCCGATCCGTCACCAGACGAGCCGCCTCCGCCATCCGCGCCGCCTCGGCCCGCAGCGCCCCAGCCCCGGGAGGTGTCAGCCCGTAGGAGCGCCGGATCCTGCCGTTGACGATCT
The DNA here is from genome assembly GCA_030040155.1 of Streptosporangiaceae bacterium. Taxonomy (GTDB): domain Bacteria; phylum Actinomycetota; class Actinomycetes; order Streptosporangiales; family Streptosporangiaceae; genus JAJYUU01. Next base: position 3,839 of record JASHUG010000302.1, read on the forward strand.
CCTCGCGCACCAGCTCCACATGGCCTTCAGCGCAAAGGCGGTCTAGCGCCGTGTACAACGTCCCGGTCGCCAGCCGGACCCGGCCACCCGACAGTTCCTCGGTGCGCTGGATGATCGCGTAACCATGCAGCGGCCCGTCCAGCAGGGACGCCAGCACAAAGTACGTCGGCTCCCGCATCGGGACCTTCACCTTACTCACCCGACCATCATAAGTAGATGTACGACACATCGCAACGGCGGACGACTTGGCGACCGGACCAAGACTCATCCACTCATCCCCTCGTCCCCCTGATAGGCGCCGGGATCTTGCCGTAGATGATCACACTCAAGACTGGCGCGCAGCGCGGGAAGGAGCACGCCTGCTACCTATGACAAGCTGAAATCCCGGTGTAGGCTGACGGCACCGGCGCGGGAGGGCGCCGCCGGGTTCGCGGGCAGGACCTGAGTCCACCTCCACACTTTTCTGAAAGGTCGGACCTTCCGGCAGGATCGTCTTTTCATCGCGCCCGAACGCGAGCCCGGGCGGCGAGGAGACGTCATGCCCGAACTTCCCGACCGACCCGACCTCGACCAGCTTCGCCGTCAGGCAAGAGAGCTGCTTCGCGCGGCCGACAATGGGGAGCCCAGCGCTGTTGCCAGGCTTCGCGCGGTGTCCGACCGGGGCACTCTGTCAGCGGCCCAGCTGGCCGTGGCCCGCGAGCACGGCCACCGCAGCTGGCCTGCGCTGAAAGCCGAGGTAGAAAGACGCTCCGCGGGGCAGCCGTTTTTCGTGACGCTGATCTCGGAAGATTCGGGCGCGGGCCGGGCGGCGGCCGGGGCCTCGGTACGCGATGCCCGCACCGGCGCGGTCACCGACCGGATAAAGCCTCCCGCAGGTGAGTCCTTCACGCAGGTGACCTCCAACGGGCAGGGCGCGTTCTTCCTGACCACATGGGTGAACGGGGGCGCTTCACCGCTTGTGTACCGGCTCCAGGTGGACGCCGAGGGCCGAGCCGGGCAGCTGGCCCCGCTTCCCGGCGACCTTCTGCCACCTGGACGCAGCGGCATCGCCGCGAGCCCAGGCGGGACCGTCCTGGCCTACATAGTGCCGGGGACGCCCCGCACACGCCCATCAACCGCGCAGGCCGGGCTGGTGGACCTGGCGACCGGCGAGCGCCGCATCCCGTCGCTTCCCGCGGGTTTCATCAGCGACCTGTCGCTGGCCAA
>JASHUG010000028.1 GCA_030040155.1 Streptosporangiaceae bacterium
GGGGACTCGACCGGCGAGAAGCACGGCCGGACTCCCTCGCCCTCCCACTCGATGTCTGCCTCGATGCCCGGCGGCGTGTGGTCGGCCACGTACTGCCGGAGCCCGGCGACGACGGCGGCGGGATCCTGGTCGGCGACCAGCCGGAATGACAGCTTCGCGTGCGCCTGCGCCGGGATGATCGTCTTGCCGCCAGGGCCCGTGTGACCGCCCCACATCCCGTTCACCTCGGCCGTAGGCCTGGCCCAGATGCGCTCCAGGGTGCCGAAGCCAGCCTCGCCCGCGGCCGCGCCGCTGTTCCCGGCTTCGGTCAGCCACTCCTGCTCATCAAACGGCAGTCTCGCGATCATCCTGCGCTCGGCGTCAGAGAGCGGGCGGACATTGTCATAGAACCCCGGCACCGTGACCCGGCCGTCCCTGTCGTGCAGGCCCGACAGCAGGTCGGCCATTACGTGCAGCGGGTTCGGCACGCCGCCGCCGAACGAGCCCGAGTGCAGGTCCCGCTCGGCGCCGCGCAGGCTGATCTCGGCCGCGACGATGCCGCGCATGCCCACGCACATGGACGGCACGTCGGCGGCCCACATGCCGGTGTCGGACACGACCACGACGTCGCAGCGCAGCCGCTCGCGCTGACTGCGTAGCAGGTCAGCGAAGTGCGGCGAGCCGGACTCCTCCTCGCCCTCGATCAGCAGCTTGAGCGTGACCGGCGGCTGCCTGGCCCCGGACGCGGCCAGGCTCGCCGCAACGCCCAGGGTGTGAAAGAACACGTTGCCCTTGTCGTCGGACGCGCCCCGGCCGAGCAGCAGGCCATCGCGCTGGACCGGCTCGAATGGCGGGCTATCCCACTCCTCGAGCGGCTCGACCGGCTGCACGTCGTGGTGGCCGTAGACGAGCACCACGGGCGCGGCCGGATCCGCGGCCGGCCACTCCGCGTACACGGCCGGGAGTCCCCCCGAGCCAGGCCCGCCCGTCGGCCAGACCTCGGCCACGGGGAACCCCGTTCCGAGCAAATGGTCTTTTAGCCACTCCGCCGACCGGGACACATCGGCGTGCCGGTCAGGATCGGCCGATATCGACGGGATCATCAGCCACTGGCGCAGCGACTCGAAGAACTGTGCCTGGTGCTGGTCGATGTACTCCCGGACGTCCATAGTGCTCCCTCGGAGGCGGAACTCGGCGTGCTGGCAGGCACGGACCATGATGGGCGTGTGGTCACGATCGTAGAGCCGATAACGCGTGCGGCACGACCTGGGAGGTACTGATGATCGTTGCGTTTTCTGTGACGCCGCTGGGGGTCGGCGAGGACGTCGCGGACTACGTCGCCGACGCGGTCCGCGTGGTCAGGGCCAGCGGGCTGCCGAACCGGACCGACGCGATGTTCACCTCGGTTGAGGGTGAGTGGGACGAGGTCATGGCGGTGGTCAAGGATGCGGTTGAGGCCGTAGCGGCGCGGGCGCCGCGGGTCAGCATGACCTTGAAGGCGGACATCCGGCCCGGGGTGACCGGCGGACTCGACTCGAAAGTGGCTTCCCTCGAGCGGCACCTCGGGCAGGGTGAATGACGCCCGCTAGATCGGGTTCTCCGGGTGATGGAAGTCCCACTCTTGCAGCGCGGCGACAGAGAGCCAGTCCAGTCCCGTGCCGGTCTCAGCCTCGATCCCGTGCGCGAGCGCGGCCATGGCGGCCGAGGCGGCGTAGCCGTCGACCCCGTCCGCTTCCTCGCTTTTGCCCTCGAATGCCCGCACGATCATTTCCTTGGCAGCCGTTGCCCTGGCCGGGCCGGAGCCGTAGTTATTCGCGAGGTGCGAGATCGCCCGCCGCACTATGCGCTCGGCGATGCCATCGCTCATGGCCACACGTCGTTCGGTCACCGGTGCCCTCCATCTATTGACCGTGGGCATCTTATCCAGTGCAGCTGAGGGCGGACTTCAGGCGACCGGCGGGAGGCCGCTTCACCCTGGGCTGCACGTGGCCGGCGTGGCTGCCGTGCCGGTGCGCGGCGCAATGGTGGCCATGGCACGGTCGAGGTAGCCGGTGAGGGGCTCGCTGGCTGCGGAAGCCAGCCGGGCATGCTGCGCAGCGACCAGGCAGCCGAAGGCTGCGGCCGTGAGGGCGCAGGGGGCCGGGTCGTCGGAAGCGTAGGGAACTCCGGCTGCCTGCGCGTGAACCCGCAGGCGCTGGACGACAACCTCGCCCGCGACCTCTGGGAGCGCTCCGAGCAGCTGGTCGGCGCCCGATAACGGCCGGTACTCGCCAAGTCACCACCGATGCCCGCACATCTGGCTGCGCGGACGTGAGCGTGAGGCGGGATCAGCGCCAGAACTCAAGCGCGATCCGGACCAGATCGGCGTTGCTGGCGACCGGCTGACCGTCCGGGCCGACCGTGACGTCCTCGAGGCCGACCCGCGTGGGCAGGCCAAGCCGAACCGCGTGCGCGATCAGCGGCCAGCAGCTGTCGTTCTCGCCGTGCAGTAGCGGCCGCGCGCCAGGAACGGCTGCCGCCAGCCTGGCCAGGACCTGGTCCGCGTGGCCGACCGCGTCGTCCGCGCCCACGCCGGATACCTCGACCATGATGCGCAGCCATCCGCCGGATGGCTGGTAGCCGTCGATCCGGTCGGCGTCGGCGACCGACCACACGCCCGCCTCCACGCCGATGCTCGCCGCCGCAAGGGTTTCGGCCAGCTGCTGCCAGCCTTCTTCTGAGAGATTGAGGGACGCGAAGTCGGGTCGCTGCCCGTCGTCCAGCGCTGCCCAGTCGGCGACCTGCTGCTGGCGTGACCGGGCGGCGGCAGCCGCGCCGCCGGCCGAGTCGCTGGCCGCCCACAGGCCGGTAGTGACGCCGACGGGCACGCCGGGGCAGGCCGCCCGCACCGCCGCGACCGCGGCGCCGACATCCGCTCGCCACAAGGACTCCAGGCCGTCGGCGCCGCGGGGATGGACGTGCACGGCCTCGGCGCCGGCCGCGACCGCGGCGCTGGCTGCCGCCGCCAGCTGTCGCGGCGTCACCGGTACGGCTGGGTGCTCGGAGGCAGCCCGGCGTCCGTTCAGGCAGGCCTTGATTCGCTCGATCTGCGCCGCCACTTGCCCTCCCAGATCCGGCTGACGAACGGGAACAATAGAACCGCACGGGCGGCTGACTGCGAAAGATACAGGCGCTGTTGCCTGGTACGGAGGAAGGCGCATGCGGTCACAGCAGGTCCACCATCCGCTGTTCGCCCGTTTCTATGCCCGGCTCAGCATCAGCATGGAGAGTGCGGGAGTCGACAAGCGCCGCGACGCAATGCTGGCCGGGCTGACCGGCTCCGTGATCGAGGTCGGCGCAGGCAACGGCCTGAACTTCGCGCACTATCCCGGCACCGTCACCAGCGTGCTCGCGGTCGAGCCTGAGCAGCACCTGCGTGGGCTAGCGCTGATTAGCGCGGACGAGGCCAAGGTGCCGATCACCGTAGCCGACGGCACCGCTGACCGGCTGCCAGCCGATGACAGGTCGTTTGATGCGGTCGTCGCGAGCCTCATGCTGTGCTCAGTGCCCGATCAGGCGGTGGCGCTGGCCGAGATGCACCGCGTCCTGCGGCCCGGCGGCGAACTGCGGTTCATGGAGCACGTCAGCTCCGAGTCTGCGGGCCAGCGCCGCGTCCAGCGACTGGTCGACGCGACAATCTGGCCCGTCTGCTTTGGCGGCTGTCATGCCGGCCGGGACACGCTCGCTGCCATCGCCGCGGCCGGCTTCAGGGTGGAAGAGGTCGAGCACTACCGGCTGCCCGATTCCAGGCTGTGGCCGACCACGCCGCATGCGCTCGGCGTGGCCGTGCGAGCCTAGCGCTGCCTTCGCGCTCAGCCGGCGCGAACCAGCGCGAGCGTCTCCGGAACGGAAGTCAGCTGTCCGCACTCTCGGCTACGACCTCGATGCGCTCCAGCAGCGCGGTCAGTCCTCGCCTGCCGAGCAGGTCCGCGGGCCGCACGGTGACGTTCTCCCTGACGTAGTAGAACGCGGCCCGAACCTGGGTCAGCGGGACGTGAGCCAGAGCTGCCCAGGCGAGCCGGTAAGCGGCCAGCTGGACCGCGACCGCCCGCTTGTCCGCGGCCGAGGCAGGCCGTCGGCCGGTCTTCCAGTCGACAACGTCGTAGCCGCCGGCAGGGTCGTCGGAGAAGACGGCGTCGATCCGGCCGCGCACCATTCGATCCCCGATCAGCGTCTCGAATGGCACTTCCACCTCGGACGGCCATCGGTCGGCCCAGTCACCCGCCTCGAAAGCCGCCTTGAGCTCGTCGAGCTCGGGATCTCCGGCCAGCGCCGCCGCATCGTCGGCCGCGCCAGGCAGCTCGTCCGCGTCTATCAGCTGCGCCTGCCCGAACCGCTGTTCCAGCCACTGGTGGAACGCGGTGCCGCGGAGCGCGTGCGGAGCCGGCCGGCGCGGCATCGGCCGCCGGACCTGCTGGGCCAGCTCAGCCGGGTCCCTTGCCATGATCACAAGCGACGACACCGGCAGCCGGCGCGGCAAGTCGACGAGCACGGCCCGGCCGGCCTGGCGTCGTTCGCGCTCGGCCAGCAGCAGGTCGGTGTCGCGCGCCCACGCGTCCATCAAGTCCCTGTACGGGTCGGCGGAAGCCGGGGCGCCATCAGCAGCCGGCGCCAGGCCCGGCAGGTACTCCTGCCGGGCCGAGCGAGCAAGGTCCCTGATCGCGTCTTCCACGAGCGCGCCGGCCTCGCGCACGGCGTCATATCGCGCGCCCGCGGCCGCGGCTGCCGGCCATGTCGCCGATGCCGGCTCGGCCAGCGCCGGATTCATCGCATCCGGCTCGGGCTCCGCCTCCCAGACGTCGACCTCGCCCGCTCCGTCCTCGCAGGCAGCGCGCACCTCGGTCAAGAACTTCGAGGGCCCCAGCCTGGTCGCTCCGTCAGACCACCAGTAACCGCTGCAGCCGAGCACGTAGGCGGCCCTGGTCGCGGCCACGTAGCCGAGCCTGCGTTCCTCGGCCAGATCCCGTGCCGTGCACGCCTCGTTGAACTCGGACAGCGCCACGCTGTTCAGGTGCGCCAGCGGCGGCAGGTCGGCCGCGTCTCCGCGCAAGCTGAACGGCAGCAGCCTCGCATTCTCGGTCCACCGGGTCGTGATCCGGGGCTTGGCCGGGAACATGTGCCGCTGCGGGCCGTCAGCCAGGCCAGGCACGAACACGACCGGCCACTGCAGCCCCTTGGCCGCGTGCACGGTCGCGAGCTTGACCGAGTCGGTGTCGCCGACCTGACCCGCCTCCAGGCCAAATTCCTCGGTCTCGGCAGCAGCCAGATAAGCCAGGAACGCGCCCAGGGTCGGATCCTGAGCGTCGCCCGCGAACGCGGCCGCTGCGTCGGCGAACGCGTCGAGGTCGGCGCGCGCCGCAGCGGCATCGATCCCCGGCCTGGCTGTGACCTCGATATCGAGCCCGAGCACTCGCTCCACCTCGGTCACCAGCTCCGCGAGCGGCCGCGCCGCATGCCCGCGCAATGCGCGCAGCTCAGCCCCGAGAGCGGCCAGGCGGCCGTAGCCCGCGAACGAGTAGGCGGCCGGGCTGCCCAGGTCGTCGAGCGCCTCGACAAGGCTGCCCACATCCCTGGTGAGGTCGCTGATCGCGCCCGCTACCAGCTCGCCTTCCCGCGAGTCGGACGCATCAGCCGGTGACCGGACGGCCGTGGCAGGCGGCGTTGGTTCTGGCGGTCCCGGTTCGGCGAAGGCCTGCCCACGCGCGCCGGCCTGCAGGCCGGCTGCCGCCTCGGCGTCCCTCGCGAGTGCCCTCGCCCGCCTGCCCAGGGCCACCAGGTCAGCCGGGCCGATCCGCCACCGTGGCGAGGTCAGCAGCCGCGCGAGCGCTCCCGACGCCGACGGGTCGTGCATGACCTGGAGAGTGGCAACGATGTCAGCAACCTCCGGCACCGTCAGCAGTCCGCCCAGCCCGACCACTTCGACCGGGACGCTGCGCGCCTCAAGCGCGGCCCGCAGCGCGGCGAACTGAGTGCGCTTGCGGCACAGCACGGCAATGTCCCGCGGCCGGACCCGTGCCGCGCCGCCTCCCGGCCACGCGTCACCGTCCGGCGCTAGACCCGGCTCCAGGTCAAGCAGGGCGACCACCTGCGCCGCCAGCCACGCGGCCTCGTCCTGCACAGACTCAAGCAGGGCACATCGAACCAGGCCGCGGCCGGCCCGCTCCGGCGGCGCGACCAGCAGCGGCACATCCGGTGCGGCCGCGCGCAACTCGGCCTGCACGGCCCCGGCGGCCGCCAGCACCCGTCCGGTGTTGCGGAAGCTCGTCGACAGCACCTGCGCCGGCGCGGGAAGGCCGCCTGCGGCGGCGAAGTCGGTGGTAAACCGGCGCAGGTTGCCTGCACTCGCGCCGCGCCAGCCGTAGATCGACTGGCACGGGTCGCCAACCGCGGTGACCGGGTGCCCGTGACCGAAGAGCGCCCGCAGCAGCACGAGCTGGGCATGCGAGGTGTCCTGGTATTCGTCCAGGAGAATGACCTGGTAACGGGCTCGTTCCAGCTGACCGACGCTCGGATGGCGGGTCGCGATCCTCGCCGCTATGGCCACCTGGTCGCCGTAGTCCAGGACTTCCCGCTCCGCCTTGGCGGCTGCGTACGCTGCGACCAGCGGCAGCAGTTGCTCGCGGGTGCGCTGCGTCTTCAGCACGTCAGAGACGGCTTTCGGCACCTTGCCGGCGGTGGCCGCGATCTCGTCCTCGATCCAGCTGCCGACCGCGACGACGTCGCCAGGGTCCCGCAGGTGCTCGGCCAGTTCGCCGGCCAGGGCCAGCACCGCCGCCGTCACCGTAGCCGGGGTCCACTCCATCGCGTCCATGGGGCCCTCGTAGGCGTTGACCACCCGCGCGGCCAGCTGCCAGCAGACCGCCGGCGTAATCAGCCGCACCGACGGCTCAAGCCCTTCCCGCAGCGCGTGGTCGGCCACCAGACGGCCGGCGTAGGCGTGATAAGTCGAGATGACCGGCTCGCCGGCCAGCTCGTCCTCGTCGCTCGAGTCAGGGATGCCGATCCCGGCCCGGCGCAGCGCGCCGAGCCGCGAGCGAACTCGGTCGGCCAGCTCGCCCGCCGCCTTGCGCGTGAACGTCAGCCCGAGCACCTGCTCGGGCCGCACCAGCTGGTTGGCCACGAGCCAGACCAGCCGTGCCGCCATCGTCTCGCTCTTGCCCGACCCAGCGCCCGCGATGACCGCCATCGGGCCGAGTGGAGCGCCGATGACTGCGGCCTGCTCGGCTGTCGGCGGCTGGGCGCCGAGCATCCGGGCTAGCTGCGCAGGGCTGTAGCGCCCATGCGACTCCGTCACGACGTCACCTGGCCACCGCGCTCGTCGACCGGGCAGCAGGCCGCTACCGGGCACACACGGCAGCCGGGGTTCGCGGTCGCCCTGAACACCGGTCCGGCCATCCCCTCGGCGACGGTCTCGACCAGCTGCCTGGCCCAGTCCGGGTCGGGGTCGTCGCGCAGGCTGCCCTGGGCCTGGATACGCACGCTCGCCTTGAGTGCCGCCTTGCCGACGTGAACAAGCTCGGCACCGCCCGGCTCGATCAGCCCGAGTTCTTCAAACGCCCCGAGCAGGACCGCGAGCTGGTACACGCCGAGTTGGGGATTGCGGTCCAGGTCACCATCGGAGGGCCGGGTCCCTGTCTTCAGGTCGACGACGATCGCGGTGCCGTCCTCGTCCCGCTCGAGCCGGTCGACCTGGCCAGTGATCGTGATGTCCCCCACGGTTACTCGTAGCCGTTGCTCCACCGCGATCAGCTCGCGGGGGTTGCGCCGGTGCCACTCGAGGAACTTGGTCACCATCTGGTCGGCCTGCGCACGCTGTCGCGCGTTGTACCAGGTACTCCCGTAGTCAATGTGCTGCCAGAGCTCGTCGAGGCGCTTGGCCACCTCACCGTCATCGGCACCCTCGGCAGCCAGGGCCGCGGCGGCGTGGATCACGACGCCCAGGTGCTGCGCTGGTCCCGATGCGCCGACCCCGACCGCTGCCTCCAGCAGCCAGCGCAGGCCGCACTTGGTGAAGGACTCCACCTGAGACGGCGAGATCTGCGCACGGCTAGCGATCCGCTCCCCCGCGGCGGTCTGCTCGGTCAGCGCGTACCACTGCCGCGGGTGCGCGCCGCGCACGCCGACGGCGGCGAGCCTCGCTAGCTGGGCGGCGGCGGCCTCCCGTACGTGCGCGGGAAGGGTGCGGTCGGCCGCTGACCGTCGCAGGTCGGCGGTCAGCGCGGGCAGCGATAGCCAGTGGCGTCCGGTCCCGGCCACGTGCTCGATCTCGACCTCATCGCCGGCCAGCTCGGCCAGGAAACGCGACGGCCGCTGCTCGGTGTCGTCCGCGCCGACCGCCGTGACCACGAGCGCGCGCCGCGCCCTGGTCACTGCGACATAGAACAGGCGCCGCTCCTCGGCCAGGAGCCTGGCACTGGCGGCGGCCGCCGCAGCCGCGCCGGAGGTCCCGGCGTCCCGGCCGGCTACCACGTCGACGAGCTCCTCCATGCCAAGCAGCGAACCTCGCAGGCGCAGGTCGGGCCAGGTACCCTCCTGGACTCCAGCCACGATGACCAGGTCCCACTCCAGGCCCTTGGCCTTGTGCGCGGTCAGCACGGCGACGCCATCGGCGCGGGGAGCGCGCTCGGCCAGGGTGTCTCCGGCGATCTCCTGGCCCGCGATGCTGTCCAGGAACAGCCAGGTAGACCCTTGCGGCAGCCGGGCGGTGAACCTGGCCGCCGCCTCGAAAAGAGCGACCACGGCATCGAGGTCCGTATCGGCCACGGCTCCGCGACTGCCGCCCGCGGCGCTGGCTGCCTGCCATTGCGAGCTGAGACCTGACGCGTCCCAGACGGCCCAGAGGACATCGTGTGGGGTGCCGTTGCGGTCCGCCGCGCGGGCGACGTCCAGCAGCGACGCGACGCGGCGAGCGGCCGCCACCGCAGGCTCGGCGGCATGGTCACCGTTCCCGTCCGGCGGCCAGCCGGCCTGCGCGAGCTCGCGCGGATCGCGCAGCGCGGCGGCAAGGGGCTCCTCGGCTGGCGGCTGCCCGGCGGCACGAGCCGCCGCCAGCAGTCCGCGCCGCAACCGCCGGAGGCCGAGCGCGTCGGTACCGCCAAGCGGCCCGGTCAGCATCTCGGCGGCGGCCTGCTCGTCCAGGGCCTCGGGGCGGACGGCACACGTGATCAACCGCAGCAGCGGGCGAGTGGCCGGCTCGGCGCCCAGCGGCAGCTCGTCGCCGGCTATCACCACGGGTACTCCGGCCAGCGTGAGCGCTCGCTGCAGCGCCGGCACCTGGCGTACCGCGGACCTGACCAGCACGGCCATCGATGACCAGGGCAGCCCGTCCATCAGGTGGGCCCGGCGCAGCGTATCCGCGATCAGCGCGGCCTCCTGGCTCTCGCTCGCCGCAGTGATGATCTGGACGGTGCCCGGCGGTGCCGACGGCAGCGGTGCCAGCGATCGGTGCTCGCGCGGCGTTACCGGCAGCCGGGCCGCGATGCGGCGCGACGCCGACAACAGGAGCGGGCCACTGCGACGGGAGGTGCGGAGCGGGACGACCTCGGCTGGCCGCCCGTCCGGCGCGCGAAACCGGTCAGGAAAGCGCCTGATCGCGTCCACGTCGGCTCCGCGGAACGCGTAGATCGACTGATCGGGGTCGCCGACAGCGATCAGCGCACGTCCATCGCCGGCCAGCTGCACGAGCAGTTCCTCCTGCGCCGGGTCGGTGTCCTGGTACTCATCGACGAGCACGGTGTCGTAGGCGTCCCGCTCGCGAGTGCGGACAGCGCCGCGGCGCAACAGGGCCCCGGCGATCCGCACGATCTCGGCGTAGTCGTAGGCAGGCACCGGGGCCAGGTCAAACCGGGCGGCGTACGAGTCGAGGAAACGGCCTGCCGCCGCCCAGTCCGGCCGGCCGTGCAGGCTGCCAAGCGCGGTCAAGCCGCTGCCGTCCAGCCCGCGTTCCGCCGCGCGCAGCAGGAAGTCGCGCAGCTCCGCCGCGAACCCCCTCGTGCCCACGGCTGGGCGCAGCTGCTCGGGCCAGCTGGCGCTGCCGTCGGCCGCCTCGCCGCGCAGCAGTCGCCGGACCTCGAGCAGCTGCTCAGGGCCCGGCAGCAGGATCGGGGAATGCTCGCCCGCCAGCACGAACTCGCGGCGGACGAGCGCGAACGCATAACTGTGGAAGGTGAGCGCGAGCGGCTGGCGTAGCGTGCGGTTGAGCCGCAGCGCGATGCGTTCGCGCAGCTCCTCGGCCGCCTTGCGGGTAAAGGTCAGCACGAGGATCCGGGCCGGGTCGGCGCCGCGGCGGGCGACCCGGTCCACGACCGATTCCACGATCGTCGTCGTCTTACCGGTGCCCGGACCGGCCAGCACGAGCAGCGGGCCGCCCGCGTGCTGGACTACGCGGCTCTGGGTGGTATCAAGGCTCGGCGGCGGCGGCGCGGACTGCGCCTCGCGGACGAGACGATACTCGGGCGGTGCAGTTTCCATCTCGCCTTGATTCCAGCAGACCCTGCTGACATTGAGGCGCTAACGTCGCCAATCCCAAAGCCATTTACCGGGCTTTAGCGTCGGCCGCCGGTCAGCCGTCTCCGCGCCGCCGGGCGCGGCGCATGTCGATGCGAGGCAGGCCGCCGTCGGCCGGGCGGCGCAGCGGCGTTCCCTCGGCCTCATATCGCGCTAGCGCCTTGCGCTCATGGCCCGCCAGCAGGGAACCGTCCGCGTGCACGACCCGCCACCAGGCGACGCCGCCGCCCCACAGCGCAAGCACGCGGCCAACCTGGCGCGGACCGCCCTGGCCGACGAACTCGGCCACGTCGCCGTAGGACATGACCTGCCCGGCCGGGATGGAGTCGACCGCCTCGAGCACCTTCGCGGTGTAGTCATCCACTTCCGCTACACCGTCTCGGTGCTGCGCCGGTGTCCTGCGTGCCGTCACTGCTCTCCCGCGTCTTCGGCTCGTCCGCGCGGAGCGGCATGGCGGCCGGGCGGCCCGGTCACGATCCTTGTGACGGGCCGGCTGAGGCCCGGCTCCGGCATCGCCGCCTCCTCCGCCACCACCGCATCACGCAGCGTGAACAGCCGGGACACGGCGATGCCGACCAGGGCCAGCGAGCAGGCGCCAAGCAGGCAGTACAGCGCGAGGATGCCCAGGCCGCGCGGCTGTACCGGCGGAGGCGCGATCGCCGTGACCCCGCCGCCGAAGTGGCCGGCCGACGCCAGGCCGACGGCCGGCCGTGCGCCGGTCCCGAGCCGGCCCGCGGCGGCAAGGGCGGCAGC
>JASHUG010000303.1 GCA_030040155.1 Streptosporangiaceae bacterium
CCAGCCGAACCCCACTCCGAGCACCACTCGGCCGCCGGACAGGTGATCGAGCGACGCGATGGTCTTGGCCAGCGTGATCGGGTCGTGCTCGGCGGGCAGCGCCACCGCAGTTCCGAGCTGGATCTTCGAGGTCACGGCGGCGGCGCAGCTCAGCGATACCCACGGGTCCAGCGTGCGCATGTAGCGGTCGTCGGGCAGCTCCCGCGTGCCCGTGCGCGGATGTAGCGCGTCCCGCCTGACCGGGATGTGGGTGTGCTCCGGGACGTAGAAGGTATCGAAGCCCGCTGCCTCGGCTGCCTGCGCCGCCCGCGCCGGGGTGATGCCGCGGTCGCTCGTGAACAGCACGACGCCGTAACGCATGAGCACTCCCTCGTGGTTGCGCTAGACCGACGCAGCGCGGGCAACCGACTGCTGCTTGGCCACCAGTGCTCCTGGCCGGAGCCGATAATCCAGCGCGGTGTGGCGGCGCCCGGCACCCCTCGTGCGGACGGCAATCGCGAGCGCTCGCCTGGAACCGGCGAGCACGACCAGCCGCTTCGCTCGCGTCACCCCCGTATAGAGCAGATTGCGCTGCAGCATCATCCACGACCCCGTGGTCAGCGGGATGACCACTGCGGGATACTCGCTGCCCTGAGAGCGATGAATGGTAACGGCGTAGGCGTGCGCGAGCTCGTCCAGCTCGTCAAACCCGTACATGATCGACTCGTCCTCGTCAGTGAGGACGGCCAGCCGGTGGTCTTCGATCGACATGCCGGTGACGACACCGACGGTGCCGTTGAAGACGCCGGCGGCTCCCTTCTCGTAGTTGTTACGGAGCTGAGTGACCTTGTCCCCGACGCGGAAGACTCGGCCGCCGTAGCGTCGCTCGGGCTGTCCTTCCCGGTATGGGGTGAGCGCCTCCTGCAGGAGCAGGTTCAAGTTGCCGGCTCCGGCCGGGCCACGGTGCATAGGGCAGAGCACCTGCACGTCACGGCGCGGGTCCAGGCCGAACCTGGCCGGTATGCGACGGGCCACGATGTCCACTACCAGGGCCGCTGTCTGCTCGCTGTCGTCGCAGCCGAACCAGAAGAAATCGGCGAAGTCGCGCAGCGACGGCTGCTCGCCGGCGTTGATCTTGTGTGCGTTGACGACAATCCCGGATTGCTGAGCCTGGCGGAAGATCTTCGTCAGCCGCACCACTGGGAGCGTGCCGGCAGTGAGCATGTCGCGTAGCACTTCCCCTGCTCCGACTGAAGGCAGCTGATCGGCGTCACCAACGAAGAGCAGGTGGGCGCCGGGCGGGATCGCCTTCACCAGCTTGTTGGCGAGGATCACGTCCACCATGGAGGTCTCGTCGACGACGACAAGGTCAGCGTCCAGCGGGCTAGCGGCATCAAACGACGGCTCGCCGCCGGGCCGGAGCTGCAATAGCCGGTGGATTGTCGCGGCCTCATGCCCGGTCAGTTCTGCGAGCCGCTTGGCGGCCCGGCCGGTAGGAGCAACCAGGACGATCTTAGCTCGCTTGGCCCTCGCAAGCTCGACGACAGAGCGTACGGTGAAGCTCTTTCCGCAGCCAGGCCCGCCGGTCAGCACTGCAACCTTTGAGGTCAGGGCGAGCCGCACGGCGCTCTCCTGCTCGGGCGCCAGCGAATTGCCCGTCCGCTGGCTCAGCCACCGCAGGGCCGCCGTCCAGTCCGCGGTGGCGAAGGCGGACAGCCGGTCATCCCGCGCGGCCAGCAGCCGCCGGAGAGAGGCAGCCAGCGCCCGTTCTGCCTGATAGAAGGGCGGCAAGTAGATTGCGGGGACCCGAGGTGAGTCGTCGTCGTGGGAAGGTAGCTCTTCACGCACCGCTCCCTCGACCGCGACCAGCTCGTCCAGGCATGGTCCGATCATCCCCGGAGGGACTTCGAGGATCTTGGCGGCATCGGAGATCAGGTTGGGCGCGGGCAGGTAACAATGACCGTCGTCGGCTGCCTCGGAGAGCGTGTACGCAAGTCCGGCTTTGATCCGTTCCGGGCTGTCGTGCGCAATGCCGACTGCCACCGCGATCGCGTCGGCGGTCTTGAATCCGATGCCCCACACATCGGACGCCAAACGATAAGGCTCGGCCCGTACTATGTCAATAGATCTATCATTATATTTCTTGTAAATACGAACTGCGAGTGAAGTAGAGACTCCTACTCCCTGCAGGAAGATCATTACTTCCTTTATGGCCTTCTGCTCGGCCCAGGCGCTGGTGATCATCGCAGTCCGCTTCGGGCCGAGACCGTCCACCTCGACAAGGCGCTCGGGAGCTTCGTCGATGATGTGCATGATGTCCACACCGAAGTGGTCGACCATCCGTTCGGCCATCACGGGGCCTATCCCCTTGATCAGTCCTGAGCCCAGATAGCGCCGGATGCCCTGGACGGTAGCGGGCAGCACTGTGCTGTAGGAGAAGACATCGAACTGCTTGCCGTACTTTGGGTGCGACGTCCAGCGGCCCTGCAACCGCAGCGACTCGCCAACCTGCGCGCCCGCCAGGGGTCCGACCGCAGTGACCAGGTCGGGTCCGCGCCCCGTGTCGATCCGCGCGATGGTGTACCCGGTATCCGCGTTGGCGTAGGTGATGCGCTCCATGACGCCCTCGAGAACCGAGGGCGGCTGCGAAGGGCCAGTCGACATACTGGCAATAATGGCCCATGGGCGAGCCACGCCAGGGCGGCCTCGCGAGAGCGGCCTCAGCCGTGGCAGTGCCAGATCGGCCCCGCCCGTGGCAGTGCGAGGTCGCCCGCTCGCTGTCGTCCCCTTTGCTCCGCGCCCGCGCAGTTGACCGTATTCCGTCAATTGCCAATGATCGGTAGAGTCGATGCTGCAGTTTGCGCCAGTGCTTAAGGCACAGGATGAAAGGCGACAGGGCAACTGTGTTCTGCCTCGATCACTTGCTACCACTGAAGTGGTGGAGCTTGATTCGGGAAAACGAGATAACTCCCGGCCAAGTTCAGGTGCGCAAGATCCTCTGGCGCCGGATAGGCGTCGTCAAGGTCGATGACCAAATTTATGTATTCGACGGTAGCTGTCCTCACACCGGTCGTTCTCTGCAGGGCGGTGCGGTCAGTTCTGAGATGCTCATACAGTGCCCATGGCATGGCCTTCGGCTCTCACTCGGTTCGCGGCCGTGCTGGGCCAATGCAAGGCCTTTAACGCAGTTGAAATTCCGCGTTCGCAATGGAGTCGTGGCGATTGATCGCGTTGCCCTGCGCCGGAAGATTCGGTCTAGGTAGCCTCAGTGATCGAGCGGATCCCGCCCCGGCCGCGCCAGCACGTCCAGACAGCCCGCGCCTGGCTTGGCTGTAGCTCCTGCGGCATGTGATGATTGCCGACGTGCCGCTCGCCCGCGCGACCGACTCGAAGCTGCTCGCCGTCAGCGATCTGCATGTGGCCCATCGGGAAAACCGGGAGGTCGTCGACGGTCTGCGCCCTCAGTCTGCATCGGATTGGCTGCTAGTAGCCGGCGACGTCGCCGACCTGGCCGCCGACGTTGAATGGGCACTGCGCGTACTCAGCCAGCGGTTCTCGTTGGTCGTGTGGACGCCCGGCAACCACGAGCTCTGGACGTGCGGCCGCGATCCGGTTCAGCTACGAGGCGAGCAGCGCTACCTTCACCTGGTCCAGCTGTGCCGAAGGCTTGGCGTGGTTACTCCGGAGGATCCCTATCCGGTATGGAATGGAGCCGGCGGTCCGGTGGTCATCGCGCCGCTGTTCCTGTTGTACGACTACTCCTTCCTCCCTCCCGGCGCTGCGACCGTAGCTGACGGGCTTGCACGTGCCTACGAAGCCGGGGTTGTCTGCACCGACGAAATTCTGCTGCATCCTGATCCTTATCCGAGCCGGGCAGCGTGGTGCCGGGTCCGGGTCGAGAGGACCGAGCGTCGCCTAGCTCAACTGCAGCCAGGCATGCCCACGGTCTTGATGAGCCACTTTCCGCTCATTCGTGAGCCAGCCCAGAGCTTGCACTACCAGGAGTTCATGCAGTGGTGTGGCACTACGCAGACGGCTGACTGGCACGTCAGGTTTAATGCCACCGCAGTCGTATACGGGCATCTGCACATGCCCCGGACAACCTGGCACGACGGGGTGCGATTCGAGGAAGTTTCGCTCGGTTATCCGGGAGAGCGGGAACAGCGTGAGGTGCGGTCAGCCATTCCGAGGGAGATACTCCCGGCCAAGGAAGTCTCGGATGAATTAGGAGATATAGCGTCCTGATATTACGAGCTCACCGGACAATGCACCGATCTTCGCTAGGACCACGAGTATCTGGCGCGCTCAACTGAGGCTTGGTCTCACGCGAACGCCCGGATCGGCCGTGTGGCCGGGTGGGCTCTTTGCCACGTCGAGGATCGGCCTTGTTTGCTGCACCAGCTAATTGCCTGCATGGGCCGGTCGCTTACGTCGTCACCCAATGCCCTTGTCACGCGGCACGCTGCCGGGCAAGCTTGACGCGGGACGATCAACCGGCGGCGGCAATTGCATTTGCAAGGTTCCTCGATGGCTGTTCATGACATCGAATACGTGGAGTTGTGTCCGCGCGATAGGCCGTCGGCTTCGGCGGCGGGTACTTCGCGCGTCGACTTCCTTCCGAGTAACCCGGTCGTGTCGGCATCGGCCGCGACATCGGCCCAGCATGGAGCAGTTGAGAGCGGCCGGCTGGCCGCCCGATGAACCACGGCGGCATGGCCCTGGACGCTGGTAACTCAGGAACAACGAGCAGCCGATCAGCCGAAGCGCGTCACTACACTCTTGTTTGTTCAGCCTGCGGCAGACGGCTGGACGATGACGGGGTGATGTTGGACTGCCCCGGAGATCATTCGCCGGCTCTTCTCCAAACCGAGTACGGAAATCGCCTTTTCAAACCTGATACCGATCGGACCGGCCTATTCCGGTATCAGGAGTGGTTGCCCGTGGTTCGGATTCAGGCCGACGTCGGGGGAACAGCCGTCTATCGTAGTCGGCGGCTAGCCAATGCCCTAGGTTTGCCTAACCTCTGGATTGCATTCAATGGCTTCTGGCCCGAGCGGGGAGCAAGGCTCGAGACGGCAACGTTCAAGGAGCTTGAAGCATATACGGTGCTAGGCAGGCTGCCAGGTGACCACGTAATTCTGACGATCGCGTCATCGGGTAATACAGGCGCTGCCTTTGCCTGGGCGTGCTCGTTAAGACACACTCCGTGCCTGATAATAGTCCCAGCCAGGGGATTTGGACGGCTCAAATTCCGTGAGCCGTTGCACCCATGCGTGAACATTGTTGTGCTCGAGGATAGTGATTATCCAGATGCCATCGAGCTGGCGAGCAGGATGTGTCGGATTCCGCCCTTCGAGGCCGAAGGCGGCGTAAAGAATGTCGGGCGAAGGGATGGCCTCGCGACGGTGCTCCTAGCTGCATTCGAAGAAATGCAATGCCTGCCTTCGCACTACTTCCAGGCCGTCGGAAGCGGTACTGGCGCGATCGCGGTGCTGGAGGCCGCAAGGAGATTGCGTGATGCACCAGGCTGCGCCACATTGCCCAGGCTGATGCTGTGCCAGAACCTGCCCTTCGCCCCTATATACGAAGCTTGGCACGCGAATCGGGAGTCCATCGCTGACGGACCGGCGCATCGTTTTCGGGACGCCGTCAGGCGAGTTTGTGCCGACGAATTGACGAACTGGGCGCCCCCGTATGGAGTTCGGGGTGGAGTCTATGACTCGCTCATTGGAAGCAAGGGCGATGTCCTCGTAGCGGACAATGCTTCTGTGCGCACGGCCATGAATATGTTCTTGATACTGGAGGGAATAGACATCGAGCCGGCCGCCGGGGTAGCGCTCGCGTGCCTGCGTGACGCCGTGGCCCAGGGGAAGGTGGACAAGGAGTCCACTGTGCTGCTTAACGTGACCGGGGGCGGTCGGAACAGGCTTGGGAAAGATCATCCAGTGGTACAAGCGAGCCCGCAGCTGCGACTTACCAGGGAGTCGATCGGCAAAGAGGAAACAGCGCAAAGACTCGCTGCGCTCTGCGCACGTAATGCTGGCGCGTGACCGGTCATCCCGAATTCGGCCCAGCCGGGTCGGGACTGGGCCGCAGGGGCACGCGGGTCCCCTCCACCTGTTCCGTCGCGGTCACGCCGCACCGTCGGTGGCGGACTCCAGGGCCAGGACATGGCCCGCGAGCCGGACAGAATCCCCGAAGACCACAACGATCTCCCGCGCGCCCGAGTACGGCTCGCGGTTATGCGCCATACGGATGTTGTCGACGACCATCACGTCGCCGGCTTGCCACGGCTCGCCGACCGCGAGCGCATCGTAGACCTCGTTGATCTTGTCTACCGTCTCTGCGATCACCGGCGAGCCGTCGGCGTACGCGGTGTTGAAAGGAAGGCCCGTCGGTCCGTAAAGATCGACCAAGTACTCACGGATCGCGCGATCGAGGGTCATCTCATTGAGGAACGCGATCTGGTTGAACCAGCCCAGGACACCCGTGCGCGGATGTGCCACGACGGCCGCACGTCGCTGCCTGGTGCGCAGCCGACCATCCGGCAGCCACTCGGCCGCTATCCCCGCAGCTGTGCAGTACGCGTCCGCCCCTGCGCGGTCGCCAGTCCCGAAGGCATAGGTCCACGGCACGCCGATCTCGTGGTACATGCGGGTCAGCACCCAGCCGCCTGCCTCGAACGGCCTGACCAGTTCCGGCGGGAGTCCGCGCAGCACGCGGTGGGAGTCCGCGACCGCGGTGCGTCCGCCCGTCGCCGGGGCGGTCAGGCAGCCGAAGACCACATAGCCCGGGACCTCCGCAGCATAGCTTCGCTCGTGGTGCATGCACATGGGCTCGTCTGCAGGCCAGTGCGACGAGGAGTAGACGGCCTCGGCGTATGAGCTGCGCGGGGCGAACCCCTCGCGCTCCGCCATCGGCTCGATGCCGAGCGCAGCGGCAGCGGCGGCGACCTCGGCTGCTGACGTGACACCGAGCCCTCGCAGCAGCACCGCTCCGAACTCGTGGATATGGGCCAGCACCTCGGCGCGATGCCTGGCCGCCCAGGCCGGCCCGTGGCTTGCGTGAAGGACGGGTAGCGTACCGGGCTCGACGGCGGTCGCCGACGTGGGCGGCTCGTTAGCGTTCCCGGGATTCAATGTAAGACCTCTCTTTGACATATCAATGTTCATCGGGTGGCGGTAACGAGGTTCGCCCAGCTGCCTTGCCGTCCACCACTGCGGCAACTTCGGCGATAGTCGGGGTATCGACCAGATCCCCGACCGTTACCTGGCCGCCGAGCGCGATCGACAGCCGGATGGCCGAGAGTGACGTACCGCCAAGCTCGGCGAACTCCGTGCGCCGCCCGATCCGCTCGACGGGGACTTTCAGGAGCTGCGACCAGAGGGCCGCGATCCGACGCTCGGTATCGGTCTCGGGGGCCTCGAACGGGTCGGTACCGGCGATCCGCTCCGCTTCGGCCGCGGCCCGAGCAGTCAGCGCCTTCTTGTCGATCTTGCCAGTACCGCGGAGCGGCAGCTCCGCCAGGCGGTACATGCGCTGCGGCACCATGTAATACGGCAGCATGCCGTCCAATGCCTTGCCTATCTCGGCCGGGGCGGGGGCCGACGGTCCGGTGTAATAGCCGACAAGCTGCGGCTCCGCGGACAAGGCGCCCACCACCACCACGGCACCGTCGCGGACTCCAGGGACCTGGAGCAGCCGGTTCTCGATCTCGCCGATTTCGATGCGGAAACCGCTCACCTTCACCTGCGAATCCCGGCGACCGAGGTACTCGAGCTCTCCGCTGGGCAGACGGCGACCGAAGTCCCCTGACCGGTAGAGGCGGTCGGCCGGCCGGTACGGGTCGCGAGCGAAGACGGCTCTGGTCCGGGCCTCGTCGTTGACATAGCCGCGACCGACGCAGACCCCCGCGACCACGATCTCACCCGGCGCGCCTCGTGGGACCAGCTGCAGCCGCTCGTCCATGACGTAGACCCGGATGTTCCGCAGAGGCGGGCCTAGCGGCACCGAGTGGTGCGCGGGAACCGTGTGCATAACCAAGTGACTCGCCTCGTCCGACACCTCGGTGGTGCCGTAGCAGTTGACCATCGGTACGTGGGGAAACGCTGCGAACCATCGGCGGACCAGCTCGGTCTTGAGCGCCTCGCCGGTGACAGCAACGCAGCGCAGGGCGCGCAGCTCGCGGGGCCGTGTTTCCAGCCTCGACAAGACCACTTCGAGGTAAGACGGCACGAGCTGGACGATCTGAACGCTGACCTCGGCAAGCATCCCGAGGAACCGGTCGGCGTCGAGGATCACCTCCTGCTCCACGATCTGCGTCCGGCCGCCGACCAGGAGCGCGCACACCAGCTGCCACAGCGAGATGTCGAAGCATTGCGGCGCAGTCTGCGCGACGATGTCGCCGTCTCGGACGCCCAGATCCTCGATCTTCGACAGGACGTGGTTAAGGAAGCCGGCGTGCTCGCACATCGCGCCCTTGGGCTCGCCGGTCGAACCCGAGGTGAAGTAGATGTAGGCAAGCTGGTCGGCCGCGACGGGGAGACCCAGGTCGTCCTCGGGCACGTCCCCGGCCAGCAGCTCGTCGAGCTGCAAGAGAGTGACCGCGTCGAGGCCCGAGAGCGCCGCTTCGAGGTTCGCGATGCCGCGCTCGGTGAGCGCCCACCGGCACTTGCTGCGCTTCATGGTGGCGGCCATCCGCGCGGCCGGGAAGCGCGGCTCCAGCGGCAGGTAGCTGCCTCCGGCCTTGAAAACGGCGAGGACGGCGGCGAGCCATTCGAGCGAGCGCTCGGCGGCGACTGCGACCACATCCTCGAAGCTCAGTCCGTGCAGGCAAAGGGACCGGGCAATCTTGTTGGCGTGGCCGTTCAGCTTCCGATATGTCCAGCTTCGGCTGCCCTGGACCGCGGCGACCGCGTCCGGGTGGCAGCGAACCCCGTCCTCGAACAGCTCGTGGAGCCGTCGGTCCGGCAGGGGTTTGCACGGTCCTGAGGAAGCCTCCACGAGTGCCTCAATGGCCTCCGGCTCAAGAAGACCGCCGTGGTTATGCGGTTCGTGCGGCACCTCGGTCAAGCGGCGCAGGGCCGTGCCCAGGCAGCCGGCCACGATATCGGGCGACACGTATTGCTGGGCCTCGACGCCCTGCCAGGCTGCGATCGCCTCAGCACGGCCCTTGTCGTCGGCGACGCGCGCGACAAGGTCACGCCAGGTCTCCTGGCCTGCGGAGAGGTCTGGGACCCCGGTCGCCACCGACGCCACCTTGAGCTGCGCCGCGAGCATCGCGGTCTCCTGGTCGACGCCGTGTGCCGCGCCAGCGCGGGCAGCCGCGCCGACGATGTCCAGGGCACCCAAGGCAGCCTCCACAGATCAGGAACGAGAGGACATCCGGATCGGCCCGAACAGTGAATGCCTGCGCGACCCAGCCCGAGATAGCGGATTGACGTGGCCAAGATTTTCGGGCCACGGGATCCCACCGCACTCCCCCGGCAGCTGACGGCGCTCGGCCTCGCCCAGTACCTCAACCCCGCCCAGCCGCGTGCCCTGGTCAGCACCCAGCAGTCCCAGCACCCGCCCGAACCGGCGCGTCAGCACCTCAGCCGTCTGCACGTTAAGCAACTCAGCCGCGCCGGCCAGCACGCTCTGCAGACCGGCCGGGTCGCCGTCCGGGCCCACCGCCTTGCCGACAGGCACTTCCAGATCGCTGCGGTCCGCATTCACATGACTCAGCCTGGTGAGTGGCCGCGCCTGAGGAGAGAGGAGAACGCTCATATTAGATGGCTGGCCGAGATTGAAGCCATTTTCGTCAATACCTGTAAGGCCGGACTATGCGGCATCGATGGAATGCATCGTCTCACAGCCAAATCCTCGAGTGGGCACGACTAAGACCGAGGCCGAATTCTCAATGGAACGAATGAGGAGGCATTCCTACTGGCCCCGAAGCCGAATATTACGCACGGCTTCCTGCTGTTACAACCAGACCGCGGTGCCGCCGCCAGCTTGACTTACCTTCCTACCAGGCATCTCAGACCCGGCGATCCCGGGAGTCGGTCGACGATCCGGCGACCAACTGCTTCGGCACCGCAGTTGAACGCTCGCGCCCGGCCCGACGGCCTGGCTGCCGTCACGCGGTGTCACCTGAAACCCGGCGCGAGAGATCAGTGCTAGGTACCTTAGTCGACAGGCAACAGTTCAGACTCGTCGACTAGCCTGAGATGGCCAGTACCCTTAAGCGTCGCCAAGTCGAAATCGGCTATGCAGCGCACGGGATCGTCGTTCAGGATTATCGTTCCCTCGACATGAACTTTACCGCTGCCATTTTCAAAATCGGCCGCGCTGACATCTGAGGCGTCGCGGTCCAGCCGGATATTCAGATCGGTGCCTCCCCGGGTCTCGGTAAATTTGACGAATACCCATCCGATCTCGTCGATCCGCTTCCGCAGCTCCTCCGTTGAGGGATCTGGTCCACCCACTACCACTGGCTGATCGACGCTTAGACGCTCGGTCAGTTCGTTCACGGATCACCTCTCGGGGTTGGTGAAGCAGTTAGCCGTCGAGCAGGATGCCTCGGCTCTTGAGCCGCATGCCGGAGTCGCCTGTCCGCGATCGGCTCCCAAAACCTCAGCTGCCTCCTGGTCCGTTACTATGCCATCGCATCAGATGTCCGCTCAATACTTCGGCCCGCCAGCGGCGGTGCGCGCGAACAGCTTTCGCCTACTTTCCGATCT
>JASHUG010000029.1 GCA_030040155.1 Streptosporangiaceae bacterium
GCTCGCCATGGCTTCGTGGCCGGCCTGACGGCCGGCTGGCGAGCCTTCCGGCACGCACTCGGCTGGGTGCTGACGGCGCTGGGTGCCCTGCTGCCGTTCCTGATCGTCGTGGTGATCGTGGCGGGAATCGGCTATGCCGGCCGGCGCAGGTTCGCCAGGCGCGGGGCCGGCCCCACGGCCGCCGACTAGCGCCGGCCGCCAGGGATCCGGTCAGGACGGCGAGGCCGGCGTGGCATGCACCAACTCGGTGAGCCGGGCCAGCACATCCGGGTCGGTCTGCGGCAGCACGCCATGCCCCAGGTTGAAGATGTGACCCTCGGCGGTCCGCCCGCGGGCCAGCACCTCCAGCGTCCGCGGCTCGATTACCTCCCAGGGCGCGAGCAGGATCGCCGGATCGAGGTTGCCCTGCAACGCCTTTCCTGGTTCCACCCGCCTGGCCGCCTCGTCCAGCGGCACGCGCCAGTCCACGCCGACCACATCGGCCCCGGCCTCACCCATGACTCCCAGCAGCTCACCGGTGCCGACCCCGAAGTGGATACGGGGGACGCCCGCGCCTGCCAGGGCCTCGAAGACCCGTTTGCTGTGCGGGAGCACGGCCCGGCGGTAGTCCTCGAGGCTGAGCGTTCCCACCCACGAGTCAAATAGCTGCACCGCGCTGGCGCCCGCGGCGACTTGCATTTGCAGGAAGCCGATGGTGATTTCGGCCAGCCTGCTCATCAGCTCGTGCCAGACCGCAGGCTCGGCGTACATGAGCGACTTGGTTGCCTCGAAGTTCTTCGAGGGTCCGCCGTCGACCAGGTAGCTGGCCAGCGTGTAGGGTCCGCCGGCGAACCCGATGAGCGGCGTCGCGCCAAGTTCGGCCGTCAGGTTCCTGGCTGCTTCGGTCACGTACGGCACGTCGTCCGGCTCAAGCGGCCGCAGCTGGGGCAGGTCATGAGCCGATCGGATCGGGTTGTCCACGACCGGGCCGACCCCCGGCTTGATCTCGATACCCACGCCGATGGCCCGCAGCGGCACCACGATGTCGCTGAAGAAGATCGCGGCGTCCACGTGGTAGCGCCGGAGCGGCTGAAGCGTGATCTCGGTTATCAGGTCCGGGGTCGACAAGGCATCAAGCATGGCCGTCCCGGCGCGCAGCGCCCGGTACTCCGGCAGCGACCTGCCCGCCTGGCGCATGTACCACACCGGGGTGTGGGGCACCGGCTGACGGCGGCAGGCCCGCAGGAACGGCGATTCGGCGGCAGGCTGGGTCACAGCCATGATGATCCCACAGTGCGACGGCGCTGCGCCGGCAGCGGGCCCGAGCGCGACCAGGACGGCCGCGGTCGCCGGTTCGGCGGCAAAAGCGCATGACACGCCGTCGCAGGTCCGCGGCTCGTGGCCGCGGCCATGTCAGCATCGTTGGTGAGCCGAAAGGTAGGAGGTTCCAGATGACTGAGATCATCCGGCACTGCCCTGACTGCGGCTGGGAGCGCCCGTTCGCGCAGTACCACGCGGCTCCGGGCCGCTGCCCCGACGTCGCCACCGGGTACTGCCCCGAGTGGTTTTGCCTGATCTGCGGCACGACCGTGATGCTCGGCGGAGTGCTTGCCTCGCGACAGTGGCAACCCGAGCCGGTCGTTGCCCCCGCCCAGGTGGCATGACGGTCCAGCGCCGGTGCCGCGTGCCCAGACCCTGAGACCGGCGATGCGGCCGGTGAATTCTGACAGTGGGGCACGGGAATTCCGGCAGGCGGTGGCCGACCTGCAGGAGGCGCTGGCCAGCCAGGGCGAGGCCAGGCCTGAGCTGACCTTCGAGCGCGAGCCGCCACCGCGCCGGCTCGCCCCGTTTGCAACCGCGGTCGCGGCAACCGTCGCGGGCCCGGCCGCACCCGACGACGCCGCAGAGGACGCCGAGATCGCCGGCGGCCGCTTCGTGCTGCTGTTCGACCCGGCCGGCCAGCCCGGCTGGGACGGCAGGTACCGGGTGATCGCGTATGTGCGCGCCGAGCTCGAACCCGAGATGGCGGCCGACCCGCTCATCAACGCGGTCGGCTGGAGCTGGCTTACCGAGGCGCTCGACAGCTGCGTGACCGGGTACCGGAACATCAGCGGGACCGTGACGACGGTAGTGACGCAGGGCTTCGGCGGCAAGCAAGATGAGCCTATGTCCACCGGATTCGAGCTGCGGGCCTCGTGGTCGCCGCTCACCGATGCCAGGGCCGAGACCGAGCTCGACGGCCACCTGGCTGCCTGGTGCTCGGTCATCTGCGCGGCGGCGGGCCTGCCGCCGTCGTCCGGGGTCGCGTCGCTGCGGCCCCCGCGCCGCCGGAGGCGGCAGTGAGCGAGTCGGACCGGGCTCGCGAGGAAGCAGGCGGCCGGCAGGCCGATGCTGGGCAGGCCGATGCTGGGCAGGCCGATGCGGCCCAGTCCGGCGCAGAGCCCGAGCGGACCGTCGAGCCCCTGCTGGAGCCCCGTGACGGGCTTCCCCCGCTGGTGAATAGCGCCGAGGCCCTGGAAGCCGCGACCGAGGCGCTCGCGAAGGGCATGGGCCCGGTCGCGGTGGACGCCGAGCGAGCATCGGGCTTCAGGTACGGCCATCGCGCCTTCCTGGTCCAGTTCCGGCGGGCCGGTGCGGGTACGGTGCTGATCGATCCGGTTGCCTGCAACGACCTGTCAGGCGTTGACGCCGCTCTGGCCGAGGCCGAGGCAGTACTCCATGCGGCGTCCCAGGACCTTCCCTGTCTCGCCGAGCTCGGATACCGGCCGCGGCAGCTGTTCGACACCGAGGTGGCCGGACGCCTGCTTGGCTATCCGCGGGTCGGCCTGGCCACCCTGGTCGAGACGACACTGGGCCTTGGCCTGGAGAAGAGCCACTCCGCCGCCGACTGGTCCACCCGGCCGCTGCCGGAGGAATGGCTGCGGTATGCGGCCCTGGACGTCGAGGTCCTGGTGGAGCTGCGCGACGTGCTTGCCGGGCAGCTCGCCGACCAGGGGAAGCTCGAATGGGCACGGCAGGAGTTCGCCGCGGCGCTCGCGGCCGGGCCGCAGCTACCGCGCGCCGACCCGTGGCGGCGGACGTCAGGAATTCACCGTGTCCGCAACCGCCGCGGGCTGGCCGTGGTCCGGGAACTCTGGCTCGAGCGGGATAAGATCGCGCGGCGCCGCGACGTGTCACCGACCAAGGTGCTGTCCGATGCCGCCATTGTCGAGGCGGCCAGGGCCATGCCTAGCGGGGCAGATGAGCTCGCCGCGATCGCGGGTTTCTCCAGTCGCGGCGCGCGGCGACACCTGCCGGAGTGGCTCCGGGCCATCGGCCGGGCCCGAGCCCAACCCGACCGCGCGCTTCCCGCGGCCTCGGCCCCGCCTGGTGACGGTCCGCCGCCGGCACACCGCTGGCAAGAGCGCGACCCGGAGGCGTTCAAGAGGCTGACCGCCGTCCGCGCGGTCGTGGCCGCCCTGGCTGACGAGCACAGCCTGCCGGCCGAGAACCTGCTGCAGCCCGACGCCGTCCGCCGCTTGTCCTGGCAGCCGCCGTCGGACGTCAGCGTCACTGCCGTCGCCGCCGAGCTGATCGGCTACGGGGCCAGGCCGTGGCAGGTCGAGCTGACGGCCATGCCGATCGCCAAGGCGCTGCTGCGCATCCTCGAGAAGGGCGACGAGTAAGCGGCCGCCGTCCGTGATCAGGCCGTGCGCCGCAGGAGCCTCAGATTGCACGGGGCGCACGAGCCCCGGTGCGGCTGCCCCGCACAGGGCAGCAACCTGTCGGTGTCCGGGTAATCCGGGTAGACGTTCAGCAGCACCTCGCAGTCACAGCAGCACGCGCCGAGCCGCTGCAGCTTGCGCACCAGCCCGCGGGCCTGAGGAGCACGCGCGTCCCGCCACCTGGTCGTCCACCGGTGCGTACCGTCGCACCCGAACTCGTAGATCATCCGGAGCAGGTAGCAGCGTAAGCACTCACGCTCGCCCGGCTCGGTGAGCAGGCCAGAGAGCTCGATGAGCTCGGCCTCGATGGCACTCGCGATGTTGTCGTCAGACATTCCGCATCACCCCTTCTTGCGCCTTCTTGCGCGGCCGGCTGACCTGAGCAACACAGCCGTTCTATCGCCGGCCGCCGACAGTTCCCTGCCGAGCTGGTGACCGCCAACGCAAGCGGCGGCAGGGCGCAATACACGGGCGAGGACCTTAGGAAGGGCGCGCCGCGGGGCCCATTGCCAGCCAACTGACCGGATGCCGCGCAACGACTCCAGGAAACGCCGTGCACCTGCGCCGGCCGGCGACAATGTATGAGTGAGCGACCTCGACTGGTCCTGGCTGGACACTCCGGTAGGCCAGGTGTCGGTTGGCTGCAGCGTGGCCGGCGTTGCCCAGGTTCGGTTCGGCCCGCCCGCGGGCGGGCGCTCCCCTGCGCGGGACCTGGCTCCCGGTGACCTTCCGCTGCAGGCGCGGCTGCAGCTAAGCGAGTATTTCTGCGGCCAGCGCCGCGACTTTGACCTGCCGCTGGACTGGTCGGTCACGTCGGGCGCGCAGCGGCGCGTGCTTGAGGTCCTGGCCGATTCGGTCGGCTACGGCCAGACCACCAGTTACGGCCAGCTAGCGAGCCGCGCTGGCCTGGTGGCCGACGGCGACGTCGTGCCGGCCCGCGCCGTTGGCAAGATCATGGGGTCGAATCCGATCCCTGTCATCGTTCCGTGTCACCGCGTGCTCGCCAGCGGCGGGCTCGGTGGCTATAGCGGAGGCGCGGGGCTTGAGGTTAAGCGCTGGCTATTGATCCTCGAGGGATCGCTGCCGCCGACCCTGGACTGGCAGCCAGCCGCGTCGCTCCGCCAGACCACGGGGTAGCGGCTAACCGGTCTTCGTCCTCGCCGTCCGGATGATGGCGCTCGGCCGCGGCCAGCTGGCCGTCGGCCCGGTGCAGCACCCAGAACTCGGCCTTGCGCAGCGGCGGTCCGGCGGGCACGTCGGCGCCGAGCTGCCGGCAGGCCGCTTCCAGCAACAGCGGCATGTTCTCGCGGTGGGCGCAGATCACGGTCGGCCGTCCGTCGGCCGCGGCGCTCGCGACCGCGCCGGCGGCCTCCTGCGCACGCGCTTCGGCCGCCGCCTGTTTGTCGGCTTTCTTCCCGCGATGACCAGACACGGCGAAGGCGTCCAGCTCTTCTACGTCGGCGCCCTCGGACTCGGAAAACGGGCGCACGGTGGCCACGCACCGCTCGGTCGGCGAGCTGAGCACGCGGGCCGCTCCGAAGCAGCGCAGCAGCCGGGCCAGCATCTTGGCCTGCTGCCGGCCGCGCGCATCCAGCGGCCGCGAGTCGTCGTCCTTGGACCAGTCCGACTTGCTCCCCGCCGATGCGTGCCGGATCAGGATCAACGGTGCTGTCTGCCGCGGTCCCGCGCTGAACGCCTCCAGCAACTGGACGTCATGGCCGTAGCTGAGCCTGCGGCCGGCCGCGCTGGCTGGCACCCAATCCAGCTGGTCCACCTCGCTGTTCGGGACGAACGCCGCGGTGGCCTGATGGACCTGGGCGGCCCAGTAGTCCACGCGTTTTGGCAGCCCATCGACGAAGTACCTGACGGGCGGCAGATTCCGCCCGAGCGTGACCCGCAGGCCCGTCTCTTCCTCGACCTCACGGACCGCGGCCAGCAGGACGTGCTCGCCCGGAGTGAGCTTGCCCTTTGCGAAGCCCCAGTCGTCGTACTTGGGGCGATGGATCAGGGCTACCTGGGCTCCGCGTCCGGCCGGCCGCCACAGCAAGGCCCCGGCGGCCAGGATCTCCGCGACCGCCCCGTGTTCAGCCATCGGCGCCGCGGCTGCGCGACCTGATCAGCAGCTCCTGGATGTCGATGAGGGGCTCGCCCGACGAATCCAGGTGATGCCTGGTCCACGTTCCGTCCCCAGCCAGCCACCACGACGCGGTGTTCGGATCCATGGCCAGGTCGATGAGCTGCCGAAGCACCGCCCGCTGCGACTCGTCCTCGACCAGGACGAGCAGCTCGACACGGCGATCCAGATTCCGGTGCATCATGTCGGCGCTGCCGATCCAGACCTCGCCGGGGGAGTCTTCGTTCCCCGTCCCGAAGGCGTAAATCCGGGAGTGCTCAAGGAACCGGCCGACGACGCTGCGGACGCGAATGTTCTCCGACAGCCCTGGCACGCCCGGCCGCAGCGCGCATATTCCGCGGACCCAGAGGTCGATCGGGACGCCCGCGCTGGACGCTCGGTAGAGGGCGTCGATGATGACCTCGTCGATCAGCGCGTTGCACTTCATCTGAATCCGGGCGGGCGCTCCCGAGCGCAGCAGGTCGACCTGGGCCTCGATGCGCTCGAGCAGGCCCGGCCGCATGCCGGCCGGGGCGACCAGGAGCCTGCGGTACTCGGTCCGGCGGCTCAGGCCGGTCAGGTGATTGAACAGGTCGGTGATGTCCTCACCGACGGTACGGTCGGCGGTCATCAGGCCGAAGTCCTCATACAGGCGCGCCGTCTTGGGATGGTAGTTGCCGGTCCCGATGTGACAGAACCTGCGCAGCGAGCCGTCTGGTTCCTCGCGCACGATGAGGGCCATCTTGCAGTGCGTCTTCAGGCCCTTGTAACCCCAGATGACGTGGCAGCCCGCCTCCTCCAGCTTCTGCGCCCAGGCGATGTTGGCCCGCTCGTCGCCGCGGGCCTTGAGCTCGACCACGACGACGACCTGCTTGCCGGCCTCGGCCGCGTCGATGAGAGCGTCGACGATCTCGGAGTCGCCGCTGGTCCGGTACAGCGTCTGCTTCATCGCCAGGACCTGCGGGTCGGCCGCCGCCGAGACCAGCATGCGCTGCACGCTGGAGGTGAAGGAGTCGTACGGATGGTGGACGAGCACGTCCCGCTCGGTCAGTACTTCGAGCGCGCTGCCGTCGCCGACCTCGAGCGGCAGGCCTGCCTCCGATGGCACGAACCTGGGGTACTTCAGGTGCCTGAAGTCCAGGTCGGCGATCATGCTCATGCCGGCCAGGTCCAGCGGCCCCGGCAGCCGGTACACGGCTTTGGTGTCAACGTCCAGTTCGGTGACCAGCCGGTCCAGGACGTCGTCGGAGATGGATTCCTCCACCTCCAGTCGGACGGCCGGCTCGAACCGGCGCCGCGTCAGCTCGCGTTCAAGCGACTTCAGCAGGTTCTCGGTGACGTCCTCGTCGATCTCCAGGTCGGTGATCCTGGTCACCCGGAACACCTGATGCTCGACGATGTCCAGCCCGAAGAACAGCTCGCCCAGGTGAGCGGAGATGACGTCTTCGACCGGGACGAACCGGTTCTGCGAGACGGTCAGCAAGCGCGGCAGCAGCGGCGGCACCTTGACCCGCGCGAATGTCGTCTCACCGGTGGCTGGATCCGCGATCGTGACGGCCAGGCTCAGCGTCAGCCCGGAGATGAACGGGAACGGGTGCGTCGGATCGACCGCGAGCGGCGTAAGGACTGGGTAGATGCGCTCCTTGAACAGGCGCTCAAGTCGGACCTGCTCTTCCGGTACGAGCTGCTTCCAGCGCAGGATCTCGATGCCCTCGCCCGACAGTTCGGGCATCAGCCTCTCGGTGAAGCAGCGGGCGTTGCGCTCGGAGAGCCGCCGGGCGTGGTCGAGTGCGTTCTTGAGTATCTCCTCGGTCGGCATCCCGGTGGCGTTCTCGACCGGCAGGCCGGTTGCCATCCGGCGGATCCGCCCGGCGATCCTTACCCCGAAAAACTCGTCCATTCCGCTCGCGAAGATCGACGAGAACCTGACCCGTTCGAGGAGCGGCACGTTCTTGTCCTCAGACAGTTCCAGAACGCGCTGGCTGAATCGCAGCCAGCTGTCTTCCCGGTCGAGGTACCGGTCGGGGGGCAGGTCCCCGCGGCTGCGCTCGACCGCGGCCGCGGTCTCCCTGGCCGCTTCCCGCGATCTGGCCCGAGCCGCGGCCTGCTCGTGCTTCCTGGCGCGCTCGGCCGTTGCCTCCAGCTCACGCTCGGCAGCCGCGGCTCGATCGGACGGCTTCGTTCGGCGGGGGGCAGGCTGGCTCATTTCCCTATTCTGTCCGCACTCGGTGCCAGGCAAAGATGCGAGGCCCGGCTAACGCATCAGGCGTCCAGAGGGTACCGTTGGCGCGAAATTCCCCAAAAGTGCCCGCGGACCTCAGCGGACGCCGGCCGCGAAGCGGAGGGAGACGGCAGATGCGCATTGGCCTCGGACTGGCAGAGCGCGGTGACTCCGGCGCGCTGACGGGACTAGCCGACCAGTTGCGCCGCGGCGCCGACGACGGGTTCGCCTCGGCCTGGCTGGCGAACATCTTCGGCCTTGAAGCACTGACCGCGCTCGCGGTGGCGGGCAGCCAGGTGCCGGGAATCGAGCTCGGCACGGCGGTGATCCCGACCTATCCCCGGCATCCGGCCATGCTCGCCCAGCAGGCCATGACGGCCGCGCTGGCGGTCGGCCAGGGAAGGCTCACGCTCGGCATCGGCCTCTCGCACCAGCTCGTCATCGAGAGCATGTACGGGTACAGCTTCGACAAGCCCGCCCGGCACATGCGCGAGTACCTTGAGGTACTCCTGCCGCTGCTTGACGGGACGCCGGTGAGCGTTGACGGCAGCACCGTCCACGCACACATCGGCCTGTCAACCCCCCGCGCGGCCACGGTGCCGGTCCTCCTCGCCGCGATGGCGCCGCGGATGCTCCGGCTCGCGGCCGAGCAGACTGCGGGCACGATCCTGTGGATGACCGGCCCTGCCACCGTGCGGGACTACATCGTCCCGACGATCACGGCCGCCGCCAGCGCGGCCGGCAAGGATGCGCCGAGGGTTGTCTGCCAGCTGCCGGTCTGCGTGACAAGCGACCCCGGTGCCGCACGAGCGCAGGCCGGGGAAGCCTTCGCGATTTACGGCCAGCTCCCCTCCTATCGCGCCATGCTCGACAAGGAGGGCGCGGCCGGGCCTGCTGACGTGGCGATCGTCGGCGACGAGGACGCGGTCGCGACGCAGATCGCGGACCTCGCGGCGGCGGGCGCGACCGACTTCGTCGCCGCCGTGTTCGCCGCGGACGAGGCCGATCGGCGGCGAACCCGCAGCTTGCTCAAGAAGATCATCGCCGGCGGCTAGCGACTGGCTCACCTGCGGGCGTCAGCCGACCCGCTGGTGCACCGCGAGATCGGACAGCAGGCCAGGCAACAGGCGATCCTCAGACACCATCCGTCCGGACCGTTGCATGACCTCGGACAGGCGCGGATCCCACGGCGTCGGCTCGGCCCGGCCGCGCAGCGCCTCGCTGGCGACCGGCAAAGCTTCCTGGAAGTCGACCGCGGACATCTGCCATGGCTGGGCGTTCAGATTCCGGATCGCGGCCGCGGTGCTGCGCACTCCCGGCCAGCTGAAGTCGGCATGCCAGTGCACGGTGGTGCCGCTGCTGGCCGCGGCCTGCAGCAGCCGGGTGCACGCAACCGAAGCCTCGCCCTCGGTGCAGACAAGCGCCGGGCAGCCGGCCTCCAGTTCATCGGCCGCGGCCCGGATCAGGGCCGAGCTGGCACAGACGTAGATGTCGAGCGCCCACGGCAGGACCGGGTACTTGATGAGCTGGCCGAGGGTCAGCCGGAACGGCTGTCCCTCGTCGGCCGCCTCGGTGAGCCAGCGGCCCACCGGCTGGCCTCCGGCCCGCACGTTCAGCACGAGCACCTGGCTGGCCAGGTCATCGGCGACCATGCCAGCCGCGCTCCACAGCGCCTGCGCCGCTTCCCTGCCCACCGGGGCCTGGACGCCCTCACGGATGGCCAGCGCGCGCAGGACGAGCCCGGCCAGCGGGCCGTCGGTCAGCGCGCGCTCCTCACCAGTGACGACGGCCGCAAGGGAGGACAGCACGGGATCGGACGGCTCGCCTTCGCTCGGCAGGTGCTCGAGCACGGCCGCGGCCTGGCCAAGCAAATCTGAATGGCCCTGCTTGATCAATTTGGCGGCGGTTCCGTCGCGGCGAATGGTATCCACCCATTCCCGGTACCACGACAGCCCCGAGAGCCTGCTGGCGCGCAGCACCTCGAGAGCATCTCCCCAGCGGCGCAGGTCCGCAGCGCGTTCGGCGGCCAGGTCTCGGACCGGGCCGCCGAGCTCGACCACCGCCGCCCGCAGGTTGGGCGCGGCCGCGGCCCTGAACAACTCGGTGGCCACCGCGGGCAGCGGCACGCTCAGCGAGGTCCCGCGGCCAGGACTGCGGCCAAGCAGCCGGGCGATCGCGCGACGCTGCGCCGGAGTCGCTCCAACCAGGGTCACGGTGCCGTCGAGCCGCTCGCCGCGCTCAAGCTTCGCGCGGATCCGCTCGACGAGCCAGCTCAGCTCCTCAGACCCCAGCATTCGGCGCAGTTTGGCCGGATCTACCGCCACCTGGCCCGGCGGCAACGACTTGCCCGCGGGTATCGACTTGCCTGCTGGTACCGACATGCCCACTCGCAAAATCGTAGCCAGCCGCGCCGAACCCGCGAAAGACCCCACGGGGTGACAAATGCCTGTCAGCTCACGCAGAATTCGTTGCCCTCGGGATCGGCCAGCGTCACCCAGCGGTGCGGTCCCTGCTGCCCCTCGCGCAGGAACGTCGCGCCCCTGGCGACCAGCCGATCCATCGCCGGCTGCACGTTCTCCTCGCCGACCCAGACGTCGATGTGCCACCGATTTTTCACCGACTTGGGCTCGGGCACCTGCTGGAAGATGATCCGCCGGCGATGACCCGTTGCCGGCCCGTCGGGGTGCCGGATGGCGGCACCGTCGGTCCAGACCAGCCTCCCGGCGTACGTTGTCGTGTCGCTTTCGGTCGCGTAGCCCTCGGTGATCATCTTGCGGATGAACTCCTCGTCTTGCTGTTCGACGACCCAGTCCAGCGTCTCCGCCCACCACTCGGCCAGCTCGTGCGGGCGCTCGCAGTCCACCGCGATCTGGAAGTCATACGGCATGTCAGCTGTCCTTTCTGAGATACAGGTCCCGCAGCAGCGCGATCTCGGCACCGTGGTGGATGACCTCGCGATTGATGTGCAGCACGAGACCGGCCATCGGGGACTCCGCGAACGGCCCTTCGGCCGGCCCGCACGGACGGGCCAGCGCCTCCGCGTCGAGAGACCGGACGCCCTTGGCCCAGGCAGCATGACCGTCGTCGAGCTGGCTGAGCGCCTCGGCGGCCGTGCCCGCGTACTCGAACGTCCGATAGTCGACCGGGGGCGCGCCGAAATGGGACGCGTTGCGAAGGCCGAAGATCGCCACGATGAGATGCGCGAGCCGCCAGGCGATCGTCGTCACCGGATCGTCGGCTCGCGGCGGCGGGTCATAGTCCATGGTGAAATCCCCGCCGCCAACCGACAGCGCCGCCCTGCTCTCGCCGCGGCGGCGGATGCTCCAGCAGTCGGGAACGGGCTCCCAGAAGTACTCGCCGTCGGTGAGCCCGTCCAGCCGCGGGCGGAGCTGATGGTCCCAGTGCCATTCGAGCTGGCCGAGCAGCTCGGCGCCGCAGTCAATGTCCACGACCTCACGCTAGAGTGACATGCGGACAGGAACTGTCCCCAATGCATGACATTCTCAGATTCATGCTCGAGACCTCGGCCCGGCTGCTCCGGCTGCTGTCGCTGCTGCAGGTGCGTCCCGAGTGGGCCGGTGCCGATCTCGCGGCGCGGCTCGACATCACCCCGAGGACGCTGCGCCGTGACGTCCAGAAACTGCGCAGCCTCGGCTATCCGGTCTACGCGACACCGGGCGTAGCCGGCGGCTACCGGCTGGGCGCCGGAGCGGCACTGCCGCCGCTATTGCTGGACGACGACGAAGCGGTGGCGGTGGCGCTGAGCCTGCGGACTGCGGCCAGCCATGCCGTCACCGGCGTGGCGGAGGCGTCCGCCAGGGCGCTGGCCAAACTCGAGCAAGTCCTGCCATCGCGACTGCGCGGGCGGACGGCCGCGATCGGGCAGGCCACCGTGCCGCTGACAGGAGCGGAGCCCAAGGTCGAAGCCGTCACGCTGACGACGGTCGCCCGCGCCTGCCAGGAGCGCGAGCAGCTGGCGTTCGGGTATCAAACCCGCGAGGGCGCGGAGAGCGAGCGCAGGGTCGAACCGCACCGGCTGGTGCAGGCTGGTTATCGCTGGTACCTGGTGGCTCGTGACATCGACCAGGCCGAGTGGCGCACGTTCCGGCTTGACCGGATATCGGCGCCGCGCCTGACCGGCGTCCGGTTCGTTCCCGTTGACCCGCCGGACGCGGCCGCGTTCGTGGCCACAGCGATCACCATGGGACCCTACCGCTACCAGGCACGCGTGCTGCTGCACGCTCCGCTCGGTGCGATGGCGACCCAGTTCCCGCCGACCATCGGCGCGGTGGAGGCGGCCGGCGCCGACGCGTGCATGCTGCGCACTGGTAACAACTCCCTGCACGCGCTGACCTTCCACCTGGGCCAGCTGGGCTGCGAGTTCACCGTTCTCGACCCGCCCGAGCTGATCGAGCACATGCGCGCTATGGCCGCGCGCTTGCAGCGGGCCACCTCGTAACGGCGCCAGCGCCGACCACGTCCGCGGCGGTGCCGGCCGGCGCACGCCCTGAAAGTTGTCACACGCCCTGAAAGTTGTCCGGTGCATACCGGGTCAAAGCGACCGCGAGAGAGCCGAGAACCTACGGGGAGTGTGACAACTTGCAGGGAGTGGCACGCCAGGGCGAGCCACGCCAGCGCGAGATCGTGACGCGCTTCGGATGTCGTACCAGGCGGACCCGGCCCGGCCGGGAATCGCGGAGCCGCTGAGCTGGTCCGACGGCATGCGCCCGCGTCGGCTTCCCGACGCCTTTCCAGTCGCGAGAAATTGCGGCCGGCTATTGAGGTAATCGGGCGACAAAATGCCTGTCACGGCCTAGTCCGGCCTGCGGTTTTAGCCGCGTAGAGCTGCAGTGCACGGGAAATACGACCGGTTCGGGAAGGACATCCGAGTGAACACGGGGGAATGCATGTACTACAAGCTCGACGTCATGGCCGAAAAGGGTTTTGTTATCCTGAACGACTACGGCGGACCGACGATAGCGCCCGGCGAGTGGGAGTCGCTGGAGTACATGGACTGGAAGAGCGGCGGGGACACGAACTTTGCCCCGCTCGCGTCGGCCACCGGGGAGATGGACTGCCGCGGCTTCTGGGATCATGGCAAGGCCGACAAGTACGGGGTTTGGACGTCCAACTGCCAGATTGCCCCGAGTCTCGTTAGCTACGTCGAGAAGATCGGCGGCAACTACGGCCGGGTGCGAGTCATCAAGCTCAACCCGAGCGACGAGGCCACGGCCATCCGCCAGTTGCACCTCGACGACAACAACCGGCTCAACCCCGAGGGTACCGGCTGGGTCATCCGGTCCTGGCTCGAACTCGACGACACCGCGGGTCAGTCCATGTTCATCTTGCGCGAGGTCAAGGACGACCCCTCGACCGAAACGCGCATCAAGCTTCATCCCGGCATGCAGCTGGTCATCGACACCGAGCGGCTGTACCACGTCGTCTGGCACCCGGGCCCGAAGCCCAGGTACGCGCTGATCACCTCGTGGGAGAGCGATAAGACGATCGAGGGCTGGATCAAGGAGGAGCTGGCCGGAAGGAGGAAGCGGCAGATGCAGGGCGCGCGCGCTGCGCTGGCCGACTTATTAGCGATTAAACCCGACGGCCCGGCCGGTCCAGTCGGCGGCCGGGCGGGCGAGCGGCTCCAGGGCCAGCGACGCGAGCGGCTCCAGGGCCAGGCGACGCGAGCGGCCCGTGCGAGGCGCGACTGGGCAAGACGGGCAGAACTACCTACCTGCAGCCAGGCTCTTCTGCTCATGAACGGGAGAATGCGCCGCCCGTACGCTCCGGCTATGTCGTACTCACGAGCTCCGAAACGCCTCATGCTCACCGCTTTCACCTGCGCCGCCGCCCTAGCCGTGACCGGCGCGGCATGGCCGGCCCAGGCCTTCGCCGCGTTCCGATTTGGCCAGGCCGTCGAGCTGCGCACGCCGTCCCTGAGCTATTCAGGCGAGGACACCGGCGGGTTAGGCTGCGCCAGCGCCGGTAACTGCGTCGCCAGCGTGTCCTACAACGACCGCGGCGGTAACAGCCAGACCTATCTCTTCACGCAGGCGCGCGGTCACTGGCTCGCCGCCCGCCAAGAGGTCCGGCTGCCATCGGACGCCGGCCGCGACCCGTACGCGGCCGTCGAGGACTTCTCCTGCCCGCGTCCGGGCGAGTGCACTGGCGTGGGCCGGTACGACACGCGCTACGGCGGGACCAGGGCGCTGGTGCTCACGCAGGTCCGCGGCCGCTGGGGCCGCGCCAGGCAGATCACCCCGCCCGCGAACGCGTACACCGCGCCCGGCACCTTCCTGTACGGCGTGAGCTGCACGGCTCCCGGCTTCTGCGAAGCGGTTGGCGGCTACACCGATCGACAGCGGGACAGCCAGGCGATGGCGGTCGAGGAAGTCCGTGGCCGATGGCTGCGGGCTACCGAGATTAGGATGCCGGCCGACGCCAGCGTGGGCTTTGACGTCGCTCTCGTCGCGGTCGCATGCTGGCGGCCAGGCGACTGCGAGGCAGTCGGCCGGTACGACTGGCCCGCTTACCAGTACGCCGCAGTCGCGGCCACGCAGACCGGCGGTCGCTGGCACACCGCCGTGCAGGTCCGGCTGCCTGCCGACGCCCGGAGCGACCAGAACCTGCCGCCAGGCTCAAGCATGTACGGGATCGCCTGCCCGCGCCCGGACTACTGCCTGGCGATCGG
The DNA here is from genome assembly GCA_030040155.1 of Streptosporangiaceae bacterium. GTDB lineage: Bacteria > Actinomycetota > Actinomycetes > Streptosporangiales > Streptosporangiaceae > JAJYUU01. The sequence goes on from JASHUG010000029.1 coordinate 14,709, forward strand.
CGATTACCAGGTGGGGGACGCGTACTACAGCATGACGACGGCAGCCGACGGCCGGCGCTGGACACGCGCCGTGCCGACACCGGCAATGCCGAGGCGCGGCTTCAGCTCGGAGGTCAGCGCGATCGCCTGCCCGAGCGCGCGCTTTTGTGCGGCAGTCGGCGCCCTGCTAACCGAAGGGCCAGGCTACCCTGTCGCGCTGACCTGGAACGGCGGCCGCTGGGCCCGCGTCCCGGCCGGAAGGCTGCCGGCGAACGCGCTGACCGGCCGCGGCATTCAGGCCGGCCTGACCGCCCTTGCCTGTCCGGCGCGACAGTCGTGCGAGGCGCTCGGCTGGTACCTCACCCGGTCCAGCAGGCTGGTGATGGCCGTGCCGGGTTCGTGAAGTGACCACCCGGTGGCACCAGCGCGGGTGCCACCCGCTTAACCCAGGCCGCAGGCCTTATGGATCTCGTGGCGGCTGGCCAGCTTGACCCGGGCGCCGCGGCCGAGCGAAGCGGCAAGCTCCTTTTCCGCCGCTTCGATGCCCAGCCAGTCGTCGTAGCTCACGTGCCGGATCCCGCGGTAGGCCAGGAGTCCGTCCAGCGGCGACTCACCCGCGGGCGCGCCGTCGGGCATCCGCAGCAGGCCGGCCCGCGGCAGCTGCGCGTCGCCCGGCCCCGGCCCGCCGGCCAGGTCGGCCAGCAGCGAGCGCACGGTCTCGGCGGCGTCCGACTTGTTGGTCCCGATGACGCCGGTCGGCCCGCGCTTGAGCCAGCCGGACACGTACTCCCCGCGCAGCGGCCGGCCATCCGGCCCGATCACGCGGCCGGCCTCGTTCGGCACGACGTAGTTGCGCTCGTCGAACGGCACGCCCGCCAGCGGCACGCTCTGGTAGCCGACCGAGCGCAGCACCATCTGGACCGGCAGCGACTCGAACTCACCCGTTCCCTGGAGTTTGCCGGATTCGTCCAGCCTCGTGCGTTCGAGGGTCAGCCCGGAGACGGCCCCGTTCCCGCCCTGGATCTCAATCGGACGGAGCCAGAAGCGCACGGTGAGCCTGCGCCCGATACCAGCCGGGGTGCGCTGCGCCCAGTCCTTGATCACCGTGTAGTTGCCGCGGACGTGCCGGTCGGTCTCGGCCAGACGGGCGCTCTCGCCGGTCGCGTCGAAGGCGTCGAGGTCGGCCTCGCCCGCGCCGACGACAACGTCCACGCCCTCAAGCTCGCCCAGCTCGCGCAGCTCCTTGGTGGTGAACTTGGCCTGCGCCGGCCCGCGGCGGCCGATCATGTGCACCTCGCGGACCTTGCTCGCCATCAGCGCGTCCAGCACCGGCTGCGACAC
>JASHUG010000030.1 GCA_030040155.1 Streptosporangiaceae bacterium
ACCTGGTCCCGCAACTCGCCGTCGGAGAGGCTCGCGAACGTCGCATGCAGGGCCAGGTAGGTGCGCCACTGCGCCGACCCGGAGAGGGTCTCGAAATCGAATAGCGCGAGCTGCCGGACAAGCTCGAGCACCAGGGCATGGCGCCGCTCGGGAGTGCTGAGCCAGTCGAGGCGGTCAGTCACGACGCGGCGGATCAACGCGAGCTCATCCTCGACGATCGTCGGAGTGGCGCCGCGGGCCAACTCCTTTACCAGATCGCTGAAGAAAAGGTCCTTGTACGGCCAGCGCCGGTAGACGGCGCTGCGCGAGACGTCGGCGTCTCGGATGACCTCCTCAAGGCTGATGTGTTCCAGGCTCACCGTCAGGCCCGCGCGATTCACCATGGCGACGGCCGTTCGGAGCATCCGCTGCTCGGTCTCGTGATCGGACAGCCTGCGTCCACGCCGGGCCAGGCCCGTCGGTGCCTGCGAGTGATGCCCGATCATCGTCTCCACCTGTCCTTAGGACTTAAGACTCTATGTTTCAAGTTTCGTATTCGACATTCTGATCTCAGGATACCCAAGTGCGGCAACCGAGATGCGGCGCCGCACCGACGTAAGCGGGAGGAAGAGATGAGCAGCGTGTCTAACGGCGACAGGCTCCGGGCCATGTACCAGGGCGGCCGTGCCAACACCAGCGCGCGTCGCTATGCCAAGGCGTGGTCCACTGTGTTCGGACCAGGACTGGTCCCGAGGCGATGGGTGACGCTTGACTGGTGGCGGTGGATTGCTGCCAGCATGATCGCGCTCATCCTGCTGCTAGTCCTGGCGGTCGGCCTTTTCATCAAGCTGCAGCCGTCCCCGGCGCCCCTGGCGCTCCCCGTCGGCGTTACTCCCCCGCAAGGTCCGGTCAACGGCATCTGGAGCCCTGCCAAGGGATCGGTAGCAGGCTTCCGCGTCCAGGAGAGCGCGCTTGGCTTCAGTAACGAGGTGGTAGGACGGACGAACGGCGTTACCGGCACGATCGCCATATCCGGCAGCCGGGTCACCGCTCGACGCTCCGTATCGACCTGGCTACCCTCACCGTCAGCGGCAAGACGCAGCCCCAGTTCGCGACGAGCCTCGACACCGCACAGTACCCGGTGGCCACCTTCACGCTCGCCCAGCCAGTCACGCTAAGCCCTGACTTCGCCTCAGGTGCGATCGTCACGGCGAGAAGTACCGGCCACCTCGCGCTGCGCGGGGTCTCGCGCCTGGTGACTTTCTCGATCACTGGCCGACGGGATGGCACAGCGCTCGAGGTCGCGGGTTCTATCCCCGTCGCGTTCTCCGTCTGGGGCATCAAGGAGCCCTACGGCTTCGGCTTCCTGGGCTCGCTCGCCGACCACGGCGTAGCAGAGTTCCTCGTCGTGCTGCACCGGGGATGACCTGGCCAAAGATCCGGCTGGAGTTCACGCGGACTTGGGCGCATCAAAAATAGCGCGGCTGGCCGTGAGGACACTTGCGACTGGCCGCCTGACGCTAATCGCGTCTTCTATGACGGTTCCCAGCCGGAGGACTAGCTGCGGGTAGCTGCCGTCGCCGAGCTCATGGCGGAGCTCCTCCCGCAGCCAGCCGACCTCGACGGGCTGGCTGTGCAGCGCGGCGGCCACGCCCCAGGCCGCGGATGTGAGCAGGACGGACTGGAGCGCTTGTCCAGCGCCCACCCATGACGCGGGACCGTCTGCTGGCGTGGTCAGCAGGCAGACTATGCCGGTGAACCTGGCGGCTGAAATTCGAGTTGACGACCGCAGTCCCCAGCCACGGCCCCGGGCGAAGTCGCGGGCCGGGAAGTTAGGACTCGTGGGCTCGGCGCGGGCCGGGTAGGCCGACGCAGACACGCCATCGAGCCGTGAGCTGCCGGGTGGTGGCGCCCAAGCCGCCAGCTCGCGGACGTATCCGCTGTTCAGTCGCTCGACACGCTCGGCCATCTCCGTGATCGAGGCAAGCGCTGCCCGGGCCTGGTCGGTGATGGCCACGCGCAGCGCCGCGTCATGCCGTGCGGCATTCTGCCGTAGGGCTTCGATGAGGCCCGGTGGCGGCGGCACCGGCTCGAATCCACCCCGGTGCGTCCGCCGACGCATCACCTGGTTGAACAGACGGTCTTCCGCGAGGGTCGGCGCGGCCTGCCGTCGCCACCGGAGCCGGGCGACCAGCAGCGGATCAGCAGCATCGGGCAGCACGCGTGTCTCAGGGACGTATCCGAGCGACCGGAGAGCGAGCTTTGCGGTGAATAGGGCTGCCCCGCAGCTCATCAGCATTTCGCGGCCATGGGAATCTGCGACCGTGAGCTGGCGGGCAGCGTCGGCCCGGAGTGTGAGCTCGGAGCGCTCGGCGGCAAATTGCCACGGCTGAGTGTTGTGTACCGAGGGAGCCCACACCGCGGTCGCCACGACGAAGGCAGCCACCTGCTCCGCCGTGGGAGGCGGCCGCAGTCCAGGCTCGACGCTGGCAGTCATATTGCCTCCCGTTGTCTGGCTGACACCGGCTACCACCCCAGTTAACGCCCCCGGCAAGCCGCGCTGCAGGAACCGAAGTCCCGGATCGGCAGGACTTCAGCCCGCAGCCGATCCCGAACCGCCGCTCCGGGCCGTTCGCCTCAGATGCATCGCGTAGCCGTGCGGATCCCCCGCCCGCCCTTGGGTCCGCCGGCCTCCGATTCCGGCCGTCCCTGACAGCCGCACCGGAGTGACGCTGGTGCTTCTGCGCTTCGGCCATAAGGGCTCCAGCGCCGTTGTCATGCTTCGACGTTCTGACCTCGTCAGCCCTTAACCGGAACGAAGGACAGGCCTTATGTCCTAGGCCTTAGGGGCCGTTCGGCAGTGATGATCCGCAGGCCAAAACGAAAGACTTGCATTGTCGGATAAAGCGAATTGCCTGCCCGGGAAGAGCAGGCGGCAAGACAGGAGACAAGACAATGCGCCGCAACACAATCAACAAGCTTCTAGCCGCCGCAGGCGTGCTCATGCTCGCCGTCGGCGGGCTGGTGCTGTGGGGATCGACCTACATCCACAACGAGGTCACCAACCAGCTGGCCGCGCAGAAGGTCTACTTCCCGACGGCAGCCGCCTTCGCCCACCCCAAGGTCGGCACCGAGATCACCCCGTCGATGATCCCGTCGGTGTCCCAGTACGCCGGGCAGCAGCTGCTGACCGGGCAGCAGGCCGAGGCCTACGCCGACCACTTCATCGCCGTCCACCTGCAGGAGATCGGCGGCGGCAAGACCTACGCCCAGCTGTCCACCGAGGCCATGGCTCTGCCGACCACGAGCCCGAAGTACGTCGCGCTTGAGGCGCAGGTTCAGACCGTCTTCCGCGGTGACACGCTGCGTAGCATGCTGCTGAACGCATTCGGCTGGTGGAAGGTCTCCCAGATCAGCTACATTGTGTCGCTGATCGCCTTCGGCCTGGGCGCCATCGCCGCTGCGGCCGGGAGCTTCGGTCTCGCCTGGTCCGGGTTCAAGCGGGAAGAAGCCGCCATCGTCGAGCACGCCCGCGAAGCTGTCAAGGTGGCATGACATCCGAACGGCAAGACACCAAGATCATCCAATCTCACAACCTCCGGCCGGTGCCCGCACAGGGTGGCCGGCCGGACCGCTGAACGCCACAGCACGGCGATGCCTCCCGCCATGCGGCGCAGGCGGGCAGAGGCGGGCGCTGACACGCAGCCGCCAGGCCACCCGGCCCGGTAGCCGCGGTCAGCGCCCGCGACCTATCTTCGGCACTTCCGGGTTCGGAGTTGACCGGTGCGGCCGCACCGCCGTCCTCACGTGGACTATCTGCGCCTGACGTACTGTGCCCCACTGTTGGGCAGCCTCGCGGCTGCGGGATCAATCCGAGGCGCCGAGAGCGCGGCCTCCGTTTGGCGAGGACTGCCGATTGGCCTGGCCCCAATCGGATCGCGGGGCCAAGGTCACAATCTCGACGGGTGCCTGGCGTTACCTTGAGCGTTAACCGCGACGAGTGGGAGCATCGGTGCTCGTGGTGGCCGGTCTGGGAATTGTCGGCCCCGTTCTTGACCAGCCGGGAGGTAGTTTGAGCGCCTATGCAGCAGCCAGGCGACCAGAACGCCAAAGAGCGGCGGTCCAATGACTGGACTTTCTCGCGGTCGGGCCGCATGAGGAGGCCGGGACGCCCGGCGGTCCCTGCCATGCTTCAGCGGCGGTAGTTCATGTGGATACGGTGGCGACCCCGGCCGAGAGTGCTCGCCCACGGCATCGACGCGGTTAACGGCCGGCCGCTTCTGGCCCAACCCGCAGCGCACCAACCGGCTCGAGGATTGATCAGCTGGACGGCGCTGGCGTTGATAACGGTGGGATCGGTTGGCAATCTTGGGTCAGCGCCTCCGCTGTCGGTCCTTGGGCTGGCTTCGGTATTCCTGTATGTCCTGCCCGCCGTCGTGTTCTTGCTGCCCATAACGCTGGTTGCGGCAGAGCTGGCCTCCGGCTGGCCGGGTGGCGTGTACAACTGGGTGGAAAAGGGCATCTCCCCGCCGATGGGGCTGCTTGCGATATGGTGCGAGTTCGCTCAGACGATCTTCTTCTACCCCGCGTTGCTCGCCTACGTCGCCGATACGCTCGCCTACGTCATCGATCCGCGCCTGGCTGGTAACGGGGTCTACACCGCCATCATCATCATCGTCTTGTTCTGGGGCGGGATGCTGGTGGCCACGCGCGGCGTGCCGTTCATGGCCCACCTCGCTTCTGGCGGCACCGTGATCGGGACCCTGATCCCCGGAGCGATCCTCACTGCTCTCGGTGCTGCCTACCTGCTGCAGGGGAAGCACCCGGCCGCCCCGATGACCGCCCACCAGCTTCTGCCGCCATGGCATGGGCTCGCCAGCATCGTCCTTGTCGTCAATAGCTTCTTCACCTACGCCGGTATTGAAGTCAACGCCGTTCATGTCAATGATCTTCGCAACCCCGCGCGGGAATATCCGCGGGCCATCTTTGTCGCCATGGCGCTGGTCCTTGCGGTCCTCATCTTCCCGACACTGGCGATCTCCTGGGTGATTCCCGCGCATCAGATCAGCTTCACTGCCGGCGTGATGCAGGCCTTCGACCGGCTGCTGAGCCATTTCGGCGTCGGCTTCGCGGTGCCGCTGATCGCGATCGCCCTGGCGGCCGCGGCGTTCGCCGGGATGCTGACCTGGCTGGACGGTCCATCCGAAGGGCTGCTGCGGATCGGGCGCGAGCGGGGTTTTCTCCCGCCCTACTTTCAGAAGGTCAACGGCCACGGCATTGAGGTGCGCATTCTCGGCACGCAAGGCGTGGTGATCACCCTGATCGCCCTGCTCTATGCCTTCATACCGAGCGTCTCACATGCCTACTGGATCTTCGTCACGATGGCCACTCAGGTGTACCTGATCATGTACGTGCTGATGTTCATCGCAGCGAGGAGGCTGCGGCGCACACAACCGCACCACCCCCGCGGCTACCGTGCTCCGATGCTGAGCCTGCTGTGTCTGCTGGGCGTTGCGTCCTCGGTCGCCGCGTTGGTGATCGGTTTCATCCCGCCCGCCCAGTTCGGCAAGTCGAACCCGCTTACTTACGCCGTCCTGATACTTGCCGGGCTCCTCGTCATCGGGATCACTCCGCCGTTGCTGATGCACTGGCTGCGCAGGCCAGGGTGGAAGGCAACCGGTGACACGCCAGCCTCCTAACGAGGGACGCCAGAGCCTGCCCGCGCTGGGTGGTACGACTGTGGCCGCTCGTTCAGTCCTGTTCGTTGTAACGGACTGGCGTTGAGTATTGCGGATCCTGGTGGCGGGCCCAGTAGCGGTCGCGCAGCTGTGCGGTCAGGCGGCCGGGCATGCCCGTTCCGACTGGCCTGCCGTCGATGACGGTCACCGGAATGATCCCGCCAGCCGTCGAGGTGACCAGCACCTCGTCCGCCCGGCGCAGGTCGTCGGCGGTCAGCAACCCCTGCTCTACGGGCTGGCCAGCCTCCGCCGCGAGTTCGATCACCGAGAGGCGGGTGATGCCCCCGAGCGTGCCGGCGGCGGGGGTCAGCCAGCGGCCGTTGACGAAAGCGAACACGTTGAAGCCTGGTCCCTCGGTGATCGCGCCGGTCAGGTCGCGCAGGACGACCAGCTGAGCATCGTGGTCGTAGGCGTCCAGCAGCGCCATATCCAGGTCGAGCCAGTGATAGTTCTTGACCGCAGGATCCACGCTTTGCGGCGGGATGCGGGTCACCGTGCTGACCCACAGGCTCGCGCCGCCGGCCTGCTGATCCGGCGTGCTGATCCACACGAACGGGATGGCGTAGCAGTAGAAAGTGTTCCGGGCGGTCCGCAGGTCGCGGCTGCCGGCCGCAGTCCGGCCGCGGGTACATGTCATCGACACATACGCCTCTCGCAAACCCGCATGCCGGACGCACCCGTGCACGATGGCTTCGATCTTGGCGCGGTCGTGTCCGGGGTCAAGCCGTAGCCTGGCCATGCTGGCGCTGAACCGGTCCAGGTGGTCGTCCAGCCGGTAAAATCTCCCGCGCCAGACGTGAGCTACGTCGTAGGTGCAATCCGAACGAGTGACACCCAGATCGAGCACCGAGATCTTCGCTTCCTCGATCGGGCAATACCTCCCGTCAACCCAGGCAGCGCCGGCGAGCCAGCGATCTGCGCCCGCAGCTGCAGCTCCTGTCATCAATTCCCCTATCCGCTTTCCGCCCATGCGCAGACCTTGGCCGCGGCCCCATGCTCACCTGGCAGATCCAGCGCAAGCTAGCAGGAAGTCTGCCATCGACTCCGGAACCAGGACGCGCAATCCGGCAACGGCAGGGCCGGACGGCACCCCTCCCGAATGAAGATCACCGTTATAGATCACTTGGGAAACGGTCGTCACCAGTTCCGGCTGTGCGCTGCTGCTGATCAAGCCGGCCAGGACCGACTGGCCAGCTGCCCGGTCCCGGTTGATACGTGGCCATTTAAAGGTCACCACCCCGATCGCCCGACGGTATCACCGACTGCTACGGCAGCTCGTATTCGACGACGACTTCTGCTCGTGTCCAGCTGACTCAGCTCACCGGTTGGACAGAGCGCGGCGCCGCTTATTCCCGGAGGTCCCGAGGTGACCTGCTCCATTGTGCGAGAAAGGTTAGCCCTAATGCACCGCACGATAACCAACATTGCCGAGTCAGGGCCTGCGCTTATGCCTGAAAGCGACGCTCTGCGGCGTCAAGGAACTCGGGATCGCCCGGCGCGACGTGATCATCGCCGTAAGCAGGGAATCAGCATCGTGACAGGACGAGCAATTCTCAACGCCGGAGATTCTATGCGGCCAGTCACTGGCCTAACGTCCGGGCAGAAGGGCAAACTATTTGGGCCCGGCCAGTTTTTATCGGTGATGAGAGCGAGGATGGCACCGTGAGCAGCCAGCAGGAGAAAGGCGAAAAGTTCGCCACGCTGCACGAAGGACCGGCCACGTTCCTCCTGCCCAATCCCTGGGACGTCGGGACCGCCCGCCTGCTGGCGCATCTCGGCTTCGAGGCTCTCGCCACAACGGGGGCCGGCTATGCCTTTTCGACCGGTCGGCCCGACGGCGCGCCTCGCCCGGAAGAGCTGCTCGCCCACGCCGGCACGATCGCAGGCGCCTGCGACCTGCCGGTAACCGCCGATCTCGAGGACGGCTTTGGCGACGACCCGGAAACGGTGCACGCCACCATCCTCGAAGCGGGCCGCCTCGGGCTCGTCGGGGCTTCGGTCGAGGACCGCAGCTACGGGCGAGACCAGCGCCGGGCCGGCCGACAGGCCTATGACATCGGCCTGGCGGCCGAGCGCATAACGGCAGCGGCCGAGGCCGCGAGGAGTCTCCCTTATCCGTTCGTGCTGACCGCCAGGTGCGAGAACTTCCTCATTGGCCGGACCGATCTCGCTGACACGATCGCCCGCCTGCAGCGGTACCAGTCCGCGGGAGCCGACTGCCTGTACGCTCCCGGTCTCGTCAACTCTGCCCATATCCGAGAAGTCGTAGCTGCCGTCAATCGACCTGTGAACGCTGTCATGGGCCTGGCGGGCGAATCCCTGTCGCTTCCGGCACTGGCGGCACTCGGTGTCCGCAGGGTAAGCCTCGGCAGCACGCTCGCCCGTACCGCCCTCGGCGCTTTCCTCTCGGCCATCCGCGAGCTCAAGACGACCGGAACCTGTTCATTTCTCCGGGGCACCGTCCCCTATGACGAGGTCGACGCCATATTTGCCTCCTTCATCTCAGCCGGGGCCGGCGTTGTCCGGACATGACTGTGCCGCAGTCGCGCACTCCCACGCTGACTGTGCGACTCCGCCATCAACCGCTTCAGCGACGACAGTTGCCCGCTTCGTGATCGCCGAGCTGTCGACAGGGGGTCAGAATTCGAGCGCCGTTGAGTCGCTGCTCTCGAATAGTTACTGTTCCGCATATATCAGGTGCAGCTATCTGTCCGGATCTGACTAGCTCCGGCGTCCTCGGAAAATCCAACATGGAGCGATGAGGCCCGCCAGGACGAATCAGTTGATCAACGGTCCTCGTCAAGACCTCCAGTTGCGCAGCCAACAAGGGCGGCTGAAGTTGCTGGCTAGAGACCGCCTCGTATTGCTGCGTGACTCACGGCTTGGCGCTGCACGTCGCGCTGCGCGGGGTCGGGCCCTGGCGTATCAGCATCACGGTCCTGCGAAACGCGAGAGAAGGCCAAAGTGATAGGCCAGAGCGGCGCTCTGCTGGCTAGCGCGGAGTCGCCCGACGTGCAGGCGACGCTCGTACGGATCGATTCGCTCCGCGGTTCGGATTCACCTCGACTGGCAGGGGAGGACCCTCAACATTTGCGCGCTCTCGCCGAGGTCGAAGCTCCTCTGCCGCCAATACTGGTGCATAGGAGCTCGATGCGCGTAATCGACGGCATGCATCGCGTACGCGCGGCGCAACTGCGCGGAGAGCAGCATATACATGCTCGTTTCTTCGACGGCGACGAGGCCGCCTGCTTCGTGCTAGCTGTTGAGACGAACGTTCACCATGGCCTCCCGCTGTCACTGGCCGACCGGAAGGCGGCGGCGTTGCGAGTCATCAGCTCCTACCCGCAGTGGTCTGATCGCCGCATCGCAGCAGTGGCGGGCGTCTCCGCACGCACCGTAGCCACTTTGCGCTCGCGCCTCAGGCACAAGTCCGCGCGTGACGACGAAGTGAGGCTGGGTCGGGACGGTCGTGCCAGGCCGGTAGACGCAGACCGTCGCCGAGAACAGGCGAGGAAGCTCTTGGCCGAAAATCCCGGCTGGTCCCTGCGGGCGATCGCGCAGGAGGTTGGGATCTCACCCGAGACCGTGCGCGACGTCAGGACGCGCATGCACGCCGACGAACCTCGCAAGCGGGGTGCGCATCAGCACGGCAGAGGCTCTGCTAGCGCTGCCGCGGTCGGCGCTCAGATGCGACATCCGCGACCACGCGGGAAAAATGAGGCAGGGACCTCCGGTGGCGTTCCCGCTCTGTCAATGCTTATGGCTGACCCAGCGCTCAGGTCGACCGAGGTTGGCCGGGCGCTCCTGCGGACTCTCA
>JASHUG010000304.1 GCA_030040155.1 Streptosporangiaceae bacterium
GGTTGGTACCAGCAGGCATGAGATCAGGCGGGCCGCTTCAGCCCGTGGGCCTGACCGAGCGCGAGGTCGAGATCCTCGGCCTGATCGCGCGCGGGCTCACCAACCCCGAGATCGCCGCGCGGCTCTTCCTGAGCAACCACACGATCAAGACTCACATCAACCGGATCTTCGCCAAGACCGGGTCGCGCGACCGGGCAGCGGCTATCGGCTGCGCGCACCCCCACAACATTGCGTGACCGGGTTGCTGCGCAGGTGAAGCGCAAAATACTTGCTGGTTTTTCATGACATCCCACCTGATTGAGCCCGTCGAGTGGTATGCGTTTCGGTATGCCAGGTCAGCGGCGCACGGTGCGGCCCCGGACACGGGGTTCCTGGGTGCCCATCGTGACCGGACTGGGAGCGATAGTCGTGCTCGCCGGCGCCGGAACCGCGGCGTATCTGGTGGCGTTTCATCCGGCCAAGCCAGTGCACCCGGTCTCCCTGCCGCAGAAGGTTGTTGCCGTTCAGACGGTCGGCCTGATCGGTGAGGTGCCGCCATCGGCGAGTGCAAGCGATCTGGTGCAGCTGCTCAGTACGCGGGTGGCGCCGGGGTTCACCCCAGTCCCGCAGTCCGAGGCGGTCAGCGGCACGCCGGAGTGGACCGCCGACCAGATGGCGGGGGGGACCTACATCTTCATCTACCTGCCGACGGGCCAGTGCCTGGCGTCGACCGGGCCCGCCGGCCGGCCGGGGCTCGCCCTGCAGCACTGCGACCTCACCAGCCTCGGTCAGCGCTGGCAGCGTCTCGGCAGCGCCGTCCTGACCACTGGACACGATTTCTACGAATTCAAGAACGCCGGCAGCAGCAAGTGCATCAGCCAGATGTTCAGCACCGGCCACGCCGTGCGGGCCGGCCTCGCACCCTGCAACCCGGCGAAGCCCGTGAGTCAGCTGCTCGCGTTCTGGTGGAGCGCGAGCTAGGTCAGGTCAGCACAGCAGGCAGCGCCTGCTTGTGCACGGCGGCAAGCTCCGATAGCGAAATCTCGAATGCGCCGGTCACGCGTAGCGACGAGCCGCCGGTCACGCCGAGCACCGTCGCGAGCTGACCCTCGTCGGCACAGACGGCGGCGAATTCTTCCTCGGCGCCCGGCGCCACTGCGACCAGTGCCCGCGCTGCGGACTCGCTGAACAGGAACGTGAATGGGTCACCGGGCAGCGTGACCGAACAGCCAGTACCTCCGGCCAGGCACGCTTCGGCGAGAGCAACCGCGAGCCCGCCGTCGGACAGATCATGGCCGGCCTGCAGCAGGTCGCGACCTGCTGCAGTCACGAGCACACGCGCGAGCCGCTGCTCGGCGGCGAAGTCGACCTCAGGCGGCCGCCCCCCGAGCTGGCCATGCGTCACCCAGGCCCACAACGAGCCGCCGAACTCGGGCCTCGTCTCGCCGAGCAGCAAGACACTCGCTCCGGCCTCTTCGAAGCTGGACCGGATCCGGTGACGGACGTCGTCGTGGACGCCGAGCAGCCCGACAACCGGAGTGGGATGAATCGGCGTGCCGCCGGTCTGGTTGTAGAAGCTGACGTTCCCGCCGGTTACCGGCGTGCCCAGCGCGAGACAGCCGTCGGCGAGACCGCGGACCGCCTCGGTGAACTGCCACATCACCCCGGGGTCCTCCGGCGAACCGAAGTTGAGGCAGTTGGTGACCGCCAGTGGCCGCGCGCCGGTCACCGCGACGTTGCGGTGCGCTTCGGCCAGGGCCAGCTGCGTTCCGGTATAAGGATCGAGCTGGCAATACCGGCCGTTTCCATCGGTGGCCAGGGCGATGCCGAGCCCGGTTTCCTCATCGACCCGCAGCACGCCCGCGTCGTGCGGCATGGCGAGCACGGTGTCCCCGCGGACGTAGCGGTCGTACTGCTCGGTGACCCACGTCTTGTCCCCGGCATCCGGGGAGCCGAGCACGGCCAGCAGCGCGGCACGCAGCCCCGCGGAATTCGTTGCATCGGGCCGGGGCAGGCGGCCCGGATCGTCGGCCTGCAGCGCGTCCTGGCCCGCTGGCCGGCGCGCGGGCCTGTCGTACACGGGGCAGTCGTCTGCGGCGCTAGCGGGCGGGATATCGACCACCAGCTCGCCATGCCAGGTCATCTCGAGCCGTCCGGAATCGGTGACCTCGCCAATCTCCGCCGCCTGGACGTCCCACTTCGCGCAGATGGCCAGGAACTGCTCGACGTCCGCCGGGCTGACGATAGCCATCATCCGTTCCTGGGACTCGCTCATCAGGATCTCGGGCGGGCCGAGCGCGGGGTCGCGCAGCGGCACCGCGTCCAAGCTGACGCGCATGCCGGTGCCGCCTCCCGCCGCGAGCTCGGTGGTAGCGCAGGCAACGCCCGCCGCGCCCAGGTCCTGGATGCCAACGACGAGGTCCGCGTGATACAGCTCCAGACAGCACTCGACCAGGAGCTTCTCCATGAACGGGTCTCCGACCTGGACACTGGGCCGCTTGGCCCCGGCGCCGCTGCCCTCAAATGACGCGCTGGCCAGAACCGAGGCTCCGCCGATGCCGTCCGGGCCGGTCCGCGAGCCGAACAGGATGACCTTGTTGCCGGGGCCCTTCGCCGCGGCAACCTTCAGGTCGCGGTGCCGCAGCACGCCGACGCACAGCGCATTCACCAGCGGGTTCCCGGCGTAACAAGGATCGAACGCAAGCTCGCCGCCGATGTTGGGCAGGCCCAGGCAATTGCCGTAGAACGAGATGCCGCGGACCACGCCGGGCAGCACCCTGCGGGTGTCCGGCGCCTGCGCCGGGCCGAACCGCAGCGCATCCATCACGGCAACGGGCCGCGCCCCCATCGCGAGAATGTCCCTGACAATCCCTCCGACGCCGGTCGCCGCGCCCTGGAACGGCTCGACAAACGACGGGTGGTTGTGCGACTCGATCTTGAAGGTAACGGCGTAACCCTGGCCGATGTCGACCACGCCCGCGTTCTCGCCGATGCCAGCCAGCAGCACGCCGGTCTCGGGAGCCTTCTCGGCGAACTGTCGCAAGTGCCCGCGCGACGACTTGTACGAGCAGTGCTCGCTCCACATGACCGAATAGATAGCGAGTTCGGCGTCAGTGGGGCGGCGGCCGAGCAGGCCGGTCACCCGGCGGAATTCCGCTGCGGTGAGGCCTAGCTCGGCAAACGGCTGTTTGCGGTCGGGCGTGACCGCCGCCTCGGCGACGGTGTCCTGGCGCGTGGCCTGACCGGCAGTCATGCGAGCGCTATCGCGTGCAGGACGGACGCGAAGAAGCCGAGCCCATCCTCGCCCGGGCCCGTCAGGGCGTCGACGGCGTGCTCGGGGTGCGGCATCAGGCCGACCACGTTGCCCGCCGCGCTAGTCACCCCGGCGATGTCGCTGACCGACCCGTTCGGGTTGGGGCCCGCATACCGCGCGATGATCTGACCGCTGGCCTCCAAGCCGGCAAGCGTCCCGGCGTCGGCCATGTAGGCGCCCTCGCCGCTCTTGAGCACGACCGTGATCTCCTGTCCCGCCCGGTACTGGCTGGTCCATGCCGTCGAGCAGTTCTCGATCCGGATCGTCACGTCCCGGCTGATGAACCGCAGCCCGGCGTTGCGGGTCAGTGCCCCCGGCAGCAGGTGCGCCTCACACAGGATCTGGAATCCGTTGCAGATCCCGAGGACGGGCAGGCCCTTGGCAGCCGCCGGGATCAGCTCGGCCATAACCGGCGCGAACCGCGCAATTGCCCCGGTACGCAGATAATCGCCGTAGGAGAAGCCGCCGGGAAGGATGACCGCGTCGACTCCTCGCAGGCTGGGCTCGCCGTGCCAGAGCTGGACCGGCTCGCCTCCGGCGCGCCGCACGGCCCGCAGGGCGTCCTGGTCGTCGAGCGAGCCAGGGAAGGTGATGACGCCGATTCTGGCTGGCCGGCTCACGATGGTGAGACCGCGATCCGGGGGGATGCCGGGTGCGATCGGCGTCCTCGTCGCGGGCGGCACATGCTTGGAGGCTACCCGCTCAGCCAGCGTCCCTTAGCTGGGATGCCGGCATGCGCGCGAGCGGAGCGTCACTGCGCCATTCGATGCGCTTTTGCAGGGAAACGACCGTGCCCTCACCCGGCCTGCTCCGCATCGTCACGTCATCCACGCAGGCACGCATGATTGCGAGGCCGCGTCCGGACTCCGGCAGCTGGGCGATCGCTCGCTCGCGCGCGAGCCGCCGAGGGCGGGCGATCCGGCTGCGCAGGGCCGTGGCAGACGCAGGCGCCGACACGGGCCCTGACGGGTGACGCCGGAGCCTGGCAGTCACCGGATGCCGACGGAGCCGAGCTGCCGGGCGGCGGATCCTCGGCCGCTGGCGCCTCGTCCCGTCCAGGCCGCGACCGCCATCGACGATCTCCAGCAGGCAGCGCTTGCTGCCCACGTGGGCCACGACTTCGTACCGCCGGCCAGGTCCGGCATGCCGGACGACGTTGGAGCAAGCCTCGGTAACCGCGAGCAAGATGTCGCCGACGCAGGAGTCGTCAATCCCGAGGCGAATGAGGGTGTCGCCGAGGACCCGGCGCATAACCGGCACGCTCAAGGCCTCACCTGGGAAGACCAGGCAGAATTCAACGTCTGCGGCCGGCTCCCCAGTATGGAACACCCGAGATCGCATCCGCTCCTCAGCCCCGTTGGCGGTTACAGGCAGTTCATATTCTGGAGGCTTCCCCGCACGAGCTGCGGTAATCATGAACTTAGGCGATCTCTGGACGAACGGTGCGGTAGCGGCTGCCCGTGTCTGTCGGCCGCGCGCTCGGCCTGGCCCAGTCTGGCCGTCTGACCTGCGCAAACGCGATCCAGTCTCGGCCCGTTCTCGCGTTTGCGCAGGTAGCAGGCCGGTCAAGTTCATGCACATTTCATATGCGGGCCCCGCCGCATAGGGCAGCGCCGCAGCGCCAGCCGGTGGCTAGACCCGTGGCCAGTGGCAGGCGGAAGTATGACAAACCGCCCGCCAGCAGGCTGGCCAGCCACCCGGTAGCGCGAGGACAAGTCACCCTGCCCCAGCCAATCGGCTGCCTCGGCGGACAAATCGCCTCGGCAGCCGCGGCTGGGAGCGAGAGGTGTCGCTGGAGCGACACCGGAGGCGCCCAGCCGCGTCGACGGACGGTACTTGTCGTGGCCGCTAAACGGCATGGGTGGCGGGGCCGGCGGCGGC
>JASHUG010000031.1 GCA_030040155.1 Streptosporangiaceae bacterium
GCGCCGAGGACCTCGTCAAGGTGGAGTCGCACAACACGGGAAAGCCCATCGGCCTCACCCTCTCCGAGGAGATCCCGCCGATGATCGACCAGATCCGCTTCTTCGCGGGCGCGGCGCGGATGCTGCACGGCCTCGCCGCTGGCGAGTACCTGGCCGGGCACACGTCGATGATCCGCCGGGAGCCGATCGGGGTGTGCGGGGCGGTCACCCCGTGGAACTACCCGATGATGATGGCCGTCTGGAAGTTCGCGCCCGCGCTTGCGGCCGGCAACACCGTTGTGCTGAAGCCGTCGGACACCACGCCGGTCTCGACGCTGCTGCTGGCCGAGATCGCGGCCGAGTTCTTCCCGCCCGGGGTGCTGAACGTCATCTGCGGTGACCGGGACACCGGCCGCGCGCTGGTGTCGCACGAGATCCCGCAGATGGTGTCGATCACCGGCTCCGTGCGGGCCGGCATCGAGGTGGCCCAGGCGGCGGCGGCCGGGCTGAAGCGCGTGCATCTCGAACTGGGCGGCAAGGCGCCGGTTGTGGTGTTCGACGACGCGGACATCGCCCTGGCGGCGGGCCAGATCACCGAGGCCGGGTACTACAACGCCGGGCAGGACTGTACAGCCGCCACCAGGGTGCTGGCGGCGCCCGGCATCGCGGACGACCTGACGGCCGCGCTCGTCGAGCGGGCGGGCGAGGTCAGGACCGGCGGACGCGAGGACACCGAAGCCTTTTACGGCCCGCTCAACAACCCGGCTCAGCTGGCCAGGGTGGAGGGCTTCCTGGAGCGGGCGCCTGGGTACGCGACCGTGGCTACCGGCGGGCACCGGGTTGGGGAGCGCGGGTTCTGCTTCGCTCCGACGGTCGTCACCGGACTGCAGCAGCACGATGAGATGATTCAGGACGAGATATTCGGCCCGGTCATCACCGTGCAGCGCTTCACCGACGAACAGGAGGCCCTGCGCTGGGCCAACGGCGTCAGGTACGGGCTGGCGGCCAGTGTCTGGACCCGTGACCACGGCCGGGCGATGCGAGCGGCCAGGCAGCTTGACTTCGGCGCGGTCTGGATCAACACGCACATCCCGTTCGCGTCGGAGATGCCGCATGGCGGCTTCAAGAATTCCGGCTACGGCAAGGACCTGTCCGGCTACGGCTTCGAGGACTACACCCGGATCAAGCACGTCATGAGCAACATCGAGGCGTGACGCTGCCTGGCACCAAGGACGACCGCCACGCTCGTAGCGCGGTGGCGGGGGCGCGCCTCGTTCCCTACTGGCTCGACCAGCCAGATGCCCCGCCGCCTGCACCCGCGCTTCGCGGGAAGATCCATGCCGACCTCGCCGTCGTCGGCGGCGGCTTCACCGGGCTGTGGGCCGCGCTGCTGGCGAAAGAGTCCGAGCCCGGCCGGAACGTCGTGCTGGTAGAGGGGAGGCGCGTCGCGTGGGCAGGCACCGGGCGCAACGGCGGTTTCTGCTCGGCCAGCCTCACCCACGGCCTCAGCAACGGGCTGGAACGGTTCGGCGGCGAGTTGCCCGTCCTGGATCGGCTCGGCCGGCGGAACCTGGACGAGATCGAGCAGACTGTGGCCAGGCGCGGGATCGACTGCGACTTCCGCCGGGTCGGCGAGCTGGCCGTGGGGACCAGCCAATGGCAGCTGGCGGGCCTGCGGGAGGCAGCGGGCTTGCTGTCGGATCTCGGCGGCCAGCCGCTTCTGCTGGACGCGGCCGGAGTTCGCGAAGAGCTGGACTCGCCAACCTACCAGGGCGGCCTGTGGGACCGCGACGGGTGCGCGACCGTGGACCCGGCTCGGCTGGCGTGGGGCCTGCGGGGCGCGTGCCTTGAAGCGGGAGTGCGGATCTTCGAGGAGACGCCGGTCCGCGCGATCACCGATGAGCCGGGGCCAAGTGGCCGGCTGGAGCTTCGCACGCCCGCCGGCAGCGTTCAGGCCCGGCAGGTCGCGCTGGGGACGGGGGCCTTCTCCCCGCTGCTGCGCCGGCTCCGCTACTACCTCGTGCCGGTCTATGACTACGTCCTGGTAACCGAGCCGCTGACGAGCGCGCAGCTGGACGCCATCGGCTGGCGCCACCGGCAGGGCGTCGGCGACAGCGCCAACCAGTTTCACTACTACCGCCTGACCGGGGATAACCGGATCCTGTGGGGCGGGTACGACGCGATCTACCACTACGGCAGCAAGATCGCTGCGGCCCAGGACCAGCGGCCGGACACCTTCAGCAAGCTCGCGAGTCACTTCTTCGCGACATTCCCGCAGCTCGAGGGACTGTCGTTCACCCACAAGTGGGGCGGCGTGATCGATACCTGCTCCCGGTTCTGCGCGTTCTTCGGCACTGCCCGAGCAGGCCGGCTGGCCTACGCGGCCGGCTACACCGGCCTCGGTGTCGGGGCCAGCAGGTTCGGGGCCCAGGTTGTGCTCGACCTGCTCGGCGCCGAGCCGACCGAGCTCACCAGACTGAAGATGGTGCGGACCAAGCCGATACCGTTCCCGCCCGAGCCGGTCCGCTCGGCCGGGATCCAGCTGACCCGGTGGTCCCTGGCCAGGGCCGATCGCCACGACGGACGCCGCAACTTGTGGCTGCGAACGCTGGACCGGGTGGGCCTCGGCTTCGATTCCTGAGGCTCCTGGGCCGGCCGCGCTAGTGATCAGCTGCCCGGCCGGTTGCCGCGCGCAGCTTACCGCCGGGCGCGCCCGTGATCATCTCCACGAGCGTGCGCGTGACGTGCGGCTCGAGACCCTCGGTGTGCCCCTTGTCCAGTCGCACTACGTCGGCTGTCACCCGGCCCTGCCGTGCGCCCGGGTAGCTGTAGACGACTGCGGTCCCCGGCCGGGGGAGCAGCCCCCAGGCCGGTGACGATCGCCCCTCGCGCAGCTTGTCGTAGACCTGGCCGGGCTCGGTATCGACGACGTCGGGCAGCCGCAGGCGCGGGCCGGCTCCGTACTTTTCCGCCCATGGCGATGTCTCGGGCAGGCTCACGATCTCGCGCTCGCCGACGGTGAAAATGAACGACAGGTCGGTCTCGGGCAACTGCGGCGGGGCGAACCTCGGTCGCGGCCGGGCCGGCTCGCCCGGCAGCGGCGGCGGGCCGAAGCCAGGGGCGTGTTCGGCCGGGCCGAGGCGGCCGCCCGACAGGCTCAGGTATCCGTCGACCCGGTCGGCGAAGTAGTCCTGGGTCACGAGCCTGTTCGCGGTGAGCCCGCCCTGCGAGTGACCGGCAAGCCAGAACGAGCCGATCCGGCCGGGCCCGAAGCGGCCGACCACGAGTTCGACGACGTTGCGCAGGTGGTCGTCGTCGGCTTCTGGCACCCAGCGCCGCATCGGGTCCCCGGTAGCGGCGGTGGGAGTGGCGATGACCATCCGGTGCGAGGTGGCGTAGTCGTGGGCGGGAAAGTACAGCCGCTGCCAGGCGCCGAATGAACCTGCCCCGTGCAGGCTGAGCAGGAACGCGACCGGCTCGCTGGCGTCCAGGTCGTCGGGGTAGTCGAGGTAGAACTTGCGCCCGGTGGCCCCGTCGAACAGATCCTCCTTCGCCATCACGCCTCCGTTCGTCGCCCGCCGGCGCCCCGGTGCGGCGGCTCAGCGCCATTGTGCCGGCCACCGAGCACTGGACGCGAGCCTGGCGAGCACCTTTCATCGGCTCTGTACATAGAGATGCGGGCATATATCCGCAAATTGTGTGGGGAATGCGGGGAATTGGAAGCTCTTTCCGGCGCCGGACGTGAGCTACATCACTGCAGGTCAGAAGCCCGCGTTTAGGCCGGAATCCAATCGCACGTCAGCACGTAGAACACCATCAGTGAAATCCTTGTCAGCGGCGTGACATGTCTCACATTTGGCTTATGGCGGCCTTTGCACCGACTGCCAGCAGGTTTCATTGTGCCGGTGTGCTCAGCGGCAGTGAGCCCCGACGAAAGGAGCCGGCCTAGGCCAGACGGCATTCGCGACCGTGTCGCGAGCATGTCACCTGACCACGTCCATGTGCCGGGAGCGGCCATGGCACCTATGTCACGCCCGAGACCGTGAGTCGCCGGCCTACGGCGAAGCGCTGAGGGCGGACAAGAGGAGGATTCACACCTCCATGAAGATCAAGAAGATTGCTACAGCTACTCTCATGCCGGCGACGATCGCTGGCATAGCCCTCGCTGGCGGGACCGCCGCACACGCGGCGACGGAGCGCCACACGAGCAAGGTTGGCACCCACCACGCCAGCAGCAGTGCCGGGCACTGGGTCACCGTTCAGGCGGGCAACACTCTCAGCGGCATCGCCGCGGCGCACCACATGACGTGGGAGGCGATCTACGCCACCCCGCCGAACATGAAGGTCCTGACCGACCCCAACCTGCTGGCCGTAGGCGAGCGACTGCGCATCCCGGAGAACCCGAGATTCCGGGCGGCCCAGTTCAAGGCGAAGTACGCCGCGCAGCTCGCGAAGGAGTTGGCCAGCACCGATCAGCCACCGGCGAGCCAGCAGGAGGCGCCGGTCAGCCCGGCTCCGGTTAGCCAGGCCCAGGCCGGCCCGGCACCAGCGAGCCAGGCCCCGGCGCAGGCTCAGAGCCAGCCGAGTGACGGCGGGTCCCTGACCGCGGGCATGTCGTCATTCGAGTCGTGCGTCGCGTTCCGGGAAAGCACCGACACGCCGACCGACCCGGATGGGCTGTTCGGCATCCTGCCCTCGACCTGGCAGTCCCTTGGCTACTCGGGCACCGCCGGCGAGGCGTCGGTGGCCGAGCAGGAGGCGGCCTTCAGCAAGCTCTACGCCGAAGACGGCACGGAGCCCTGGGCGCCCTACGACGGCTGCTGAGCAGCTGGCAGCGCCGCGAGCGCTTCCGGCCCTGGCGATCGGGCACACGGTCGCCAGGGCCGGCGCACGTCCGGCCTGCTCGTGTTCGACCAGCAAAGACCGGGCGGAAGGCCACGACGCGACGCCCTCACCCGCTCAGGGATTGCGCTAGCGGCCGGTATACCTCGAGCACCGCGTCCCAGAAGGCCTGCGCGTCGATAGCGGTGGCCACGAGCGCGTTGCACTCGGGCTGGCTCGCGCGGAAATCGGTGACCGTCATCCCCGACGTCCACCGGCCCGCCGTCTCCACGTCGACCCTGGCCGGCTGGCAGCCGAGCAGGCCAGGGCGGGCCACGTGTGCGACCGCGCAGAGGTCATGCACGGCCGGCCCGCCGTCCGCGTTGCCGGCGTAGGTGCCCAGGCACGGCAGCAGCAGCAGGTCCGCGACGCGCCCGAGTTCGCGAAGGCTGCCCGTTACCTGGTCATTGGCGCGCGCCTGCAGCGTCACGTCGAGGCCGACCATCGTGACCGTCCAGCCGGCCGAGAAGACGACCGCCGCCGCCTCCGGATCGCACGCGATGTTGAACTCGGCGGCCGGGGTCACGTTGCCGCGGCTCGCCGATCCGCCCATGATCACGAAGTCCTGCACCTCGTGCGCGATGGCCGGCTCGCGCAACAGCGCGAGCGCGACGTTTGTCAGCGGCCCGACCGCGACGAGCGTGATCTGACCGGGCGCGCCAAGAACCGTCTCGATGATGAAGTCGGACGCATGGCCTGGCTGCGGACGCCCGGATGGGGGCGGGAGCGGGGCGCCGCCGAGGCCATCCGCGCCGTGCACGTGCTCGGCCGAGATCGGCGGTCGCAGCAACGGCGCGGCGCTGCCCGGCGTCACCGGCACGGCGGCGCCGATGAACTCGCACACCCGCAGTGCGTTGCTTGTCGTCTTGCTGAGACTGACGTTGCCCGCCACGGTCGTGATGCCGAGGAGCTCGAGCTCGGGAGAGCCTGCTGCGTAGACGATCGCCAGCGCGTCGTCCATTCCAGGGTCGCAGTCGAGAATGATCTTCTTGGTCACGAGCTCCATCCAGCGCCGGCGATTTGCTCTTATAGTGGCGCACCATGAGTGGTGACGGCGGCCCGGCCGCGGGGCGCGTGATCGTTGTCGGCTCGATCAACGTCGACCTGGTCATGCGGCTGCCACGGCTTCCAGCGCCGGGCGAGACGGTCCTAGGCGGAGTCTCGGCTCGCCATCAGGGCGGCAAGGGCGCTAACCAGGCCGTCGCCGCTGCCCGCGCGGGCGCGGTTGTCCACATGATCGGCGCGGTCGGGGCGCATGACGGCGATGACGCGATGGCGGCCCTCGCCGCGGAGAGCATCGGGGTCGACGGCGTAACGCGATGCGACGCCCCCACCGGGCTGGCTGTAGTTCTTGTCGACGGCCAGAGCGGCGAGAACCAGATCGCGGTGGCGCCAGGGGCCAACGACCTTGTGACGTCCGCCCATGTCCGCGAATCGCTCGCGGCGCTGGCGCTGGCGCAGGCCGATGTCGTCGTGCTGTCGTTCGAGCTTCCCGAAGAGCCCCTCCGCGCTGCGGCGAGCGCGGCCCGCACAGCCGGCGCGCGGCTCGTGGTGAACCCGGCGCCAGCAGAGGACGGCCGTGCTGACCTTCTGGCCGAGGCGATCGCAACCCCCAACGTGACTGAGCTGGCAGCTCTCATGAAGCAGTCTGGCCTGCCGGCCGGGATGACCCCGCAGGCTGCCGCCCTCGCCCTGGCTAGTCACACGGGCGGCCCGGTGGTCGCGACCATGGGAGCCCGCGGCGCGCTGCTGGCCGGCGCACTGCCGGCCGGCACGGGGGCGCCCGAGCACTTCGCCGGCCACCGGGTGCGTGCGGTAGACACCACCGGCGCCGGCGACACCCTGACCGGCGTGCTTGCAGCCAGCCTGGCCCAGGGCTACGACCTGCGCGCCAGCCTCCGGCGCGCCGTGGCCGCGGCGGCCCTGGCGGTCACGAAACCAGGAGCGCGGGCTGGCATGCCCACGCCCGCCGAGCTCGAGCGGCTGCTGACGTGACAGCCAGTCACCACGCGTAGATGCGGCTCGGAAGCTCGCGCAAGGGCATCTGGTCGTCTTTCGAGTAGGTCAGCACGACCGTCAGGTCGTCGGGATCGTGACCCTCGACCGACGTGGTGCCGCCGATCGTCCGGGTCTCCACGTACGCGGACCGGTTCTTCAGCATCTCCTCGGCGCGGTCCAGGTCGGCTCGGCTCGGCAGCATCCACGTCGCGTACTGGAGGCCGATCGCGCCGAGCGGCCGCGGGATGCCGCCGCCGGTGGCGCGCAGCACCAGGTGGCAGCCGTCGGCGACGGCCAGCAGCGCGGCAGTCGGACTGCTGTCGACAACCTCGAGCCCGAGCAAGTCCCGGTAGAAGGTCACCGACCGGTCCAGATCCCGCACGAAGATGACCACTCCGCTCAGGTGAGGGCCCTGCACCATACCGCTGGCCTCCTTCGCTCGTGCCGCACACGCTGCCAGCCCCGCGAGGCCGGCGGTTCATATGCAGTCAGCTCAGACTAGTGTTCCTCACGGCCGCCGGACTCCCGGTCCGGCGGACACTGGCGCGGATAGGCCGTCGTCAGCTAGCAGCCGGGAGGTTGGCGTGATCTGGCTAAACGAGCCGGCCCGATGGTCGCAGGCCGATGGCGAGCTGAGGGTCTCCGCCGATGCGGGTACGGATTTCTGGCGCACCACGGGCTACGGCTATGTCCGCGACACCGGCCACCTGTACGGGGAGCGGGTCGACGGCGCGTTCGACCTGTCCGTGCGCGTACGCGGCGCCTACGCCGCGCAGTACGACCAGGCCGGGGCGATGGTCAGGGTCGATGAGCGGCGGTGGCTCAAGACCGGAATCGAGTACTTCGACGGCCGGATGCGGCTGAGTACCGTCGTGACGCTCGACTACTCAAGCTGGGCCGTCGGTGAGCTGCCGCGCGGCACGAGCGAGATCAGCCTGCACCTGGCGAGACGCGGCGACTCGGTAGAGATCAGGTACGCGGCCGACGGTGGCGAGCCCGCCGAGCTAGCGGCCGTCGTGTACCTGCCGCCGGATGAGACAGTGCTGGCCGGCGCGATGTGCGCCGCGCCCGAGGGCGAAGGCTTCGACGTGTCGTTCCGCGACCTGGCCATCGTCAGGCGGCCGAGTTAATCAGGCGGCCGCGGATTTGAGCGCCAGCAGTGCGACGTGCAGCGACAACCGGGACTCGGCGGGCTCGAGGTCGACACCGAGGATGTCCTCGATCTGGCGCAGCCGCTCATACATGGTGGGCCGGGCCAGGTGCGCCTGCTTAGCGGCCTCGGCCTTGTTGCCCCCCGCCGACAGGTAGGCGGTCAGCGCGGCCAGCAGCTGAGAGCCGCTGGCATCGTCGTGGATCAGCAGCGGGCCGAGTTCCCGCTCGGCGAACGCCTGCAGCCGCGGGTCGTCGCGCAGCAGGTGCAGCAGTCCCCGTAGCCGCAGGTCCGGCAGCCGGTAGAACGGCAGGCCGGAGCCGTTCCCGGCGGCGGCCTCGGCGACGTGATCGGCCTCCAGGAACGAGCGCTGCACGCCGGCGACCGACTCGACCGCGGATCCGGCGCCGATCACGTCCGACTCCGACAGTCGCGGTCGGAGCTGCTCGGCCAGCCGAGTCAGCGCCGCTTCGGCATCAGACCTGGGTGGCAGCGCGAGCAAGGCGGCCACCCGGTTGTCATCCAGCGTGCCGACGAGAGCGGGCACGCGCTGCCGCCGGCAGACCTCCGCCAGCGCGTCCGCCGTGCCGGCCGCCCTGGCCTGCGCCTCCAGTCCGGGTGCCGCGGCGGTCGCGGCCAGCCGGACCACGACCGTCACCAGACAGCGGCCGGTGACCGGAACGCCAAGAGCCCTGGCCCTGGCCTCCGCCTCGGACTGGTCGGAATAGCCGGGTCCGAGGAAGGCCGACAGGATCGCGGCGTGCGCCTGGCGTTCGAGGTTCTCCTGCTTATGATCGAGCAGCCGGCCAAGCGCGAGCGTTGTCGCGGCGCGCTCGATCAGCGCCACATCGCCGGGAGCGGGCGCGACGGAGCGGAGCAGGATGAGCCGGCCCCAGTCTTCGCCGCGAGCTCCGACGACGGTGACCAGCCAGCCGGCGGCCGCGTCATATCCAGTCCGGCCGGTTACCCGGACCGCGCGTGACCGCGCCGCAAAGCCGGCCAGCAGGGCGGCCGTGTCCTTCGTGCCGGGCGCGCACGCCAGGACGTGGTGCGCCAGGTTCTCCAGGATGACCGGGGTGCCGGCGAGGCCGGCGGCCTGGGTGACCACCTCCTCGGCGGCTGCCCCCGACACGGCCAGCTCCGTGAAGACCTGATGCAGCCGTTCGGCGGAGCGGAGCTCGGCCAGCTGCGCGTCGATGATCGTGGCGTGCACGGCCTCGGTGATCTCGATGAACTGGGTTTCCCGCTCGAACACGATGAGCGGCAGCCCGTGATCGGCGGCCGCACTCACCAGCGCCGGCGGCAGGCTGCGGGCGTACCGGGAGCCGAGCTCCACCGCGAGCGCGCTCACCCCGACCGCGGCGAGTTCGGCCACATGCTGCCGGAGCCCAGCGGCGTCGTCGGGCAGGGCGATGCCCGTGGACAGGACCAGCTCGCCGCCACGCAAGAGGTGAGCGGCCCTGGTCAGCTCGATCACGTGCACCCACCGGACCTGGGCGTCCAGCCTGTCCGCGCCGGCCAGGACCCGCGGCGCGCCGCTGCGGACCGGATCCAGCGTGAGCACCTCGGCAACCGTTGGCAGCATGGTGCCTCCTCCCTGAACACGGCGTAAGGGCGGACCGGCGGTCAGCTTACAGTCTGTAGGCCGCGATGCTGGCCATACACGATGTAGCGGGACACCCCTCGTTCCCTTACAAAACGTAACTTGGCACGGACCTGGCCTGGCGACACACTTGGCGCAGGGGAGAGCAAGGTTCAGGGGCGCAGGGCCGCAACCGGAAGGCAGACAGGTCATGGATCACCACCGGACGCACTGGATTAACGGCAAGCCGTGGACGGGCGAGGCGGCGGCCCGCGGCGACATCTACAACCCGGCGACCGGCCAGGTCGCGGGAACCGTCGATTTCGCCGGCGAGGTTGAGGTGGGCGCGGCGGTCGGGGCAGCGGCGGCGGCCCTGCCCGGGTGGCGCGAAACGTCACTGGTCAAGCGGGCCGCGGTGATGTTCGCGTTCCGCGAGCTGGTGCGCGCGCGGCAGGCCGAGCTGGCCGCAATCATCACCGCCGAGCACGGCAAGGTGCTGGCCGACGCGGCCGGCGAGGTGGCCAGGGGCCTGGAGGTCGTGGACTTCGCGTGCGGCATCCCGCACCTCCTCAAGGGCGGCTACTCAGAGAACGTCTCGACCGGCGTCGACGCCTACTCGATCCGGCAGCCGGTCGGCGTGGTCGCGGGCATCACCCCGTTCAACTTCCCGGCCATGGTGCCGATGTGGATGTTCCCGATCGCCCTGGCCTGCGGCAACACGTTCGTGCTCAAGCCCTCGGAAAAGGATCCGTCCGCGTCGCAGCTGCTCGGCGAGCTGCTGGCCGAGGCCGGGCTGCCGGATGGGGCGTTCAACATCGTGCACGGGGCCAAGGAGGCGGTCGACGCGCTGCTGACCCATCCCGACGTGCGCGCGGTCAGTTTCGTCGGGTCCACTCCGATCGCCCGCTACATCTACGAGACCGGTACGGCGCACGGCAAGCGGGTGCAGGCTCTCGGCGGCGCCAAGAACCACATGGTCGTGCTGCCCGACGCCGACCTGGACCTAGCCGCCGACGCTGCCGTGAACGCGGGTTTCGGCTCGGCGGGGGAACGGTGCATGGCGATCTCCGCGCTGGTCGCGGTCGAGCCGATCGGCGACGAGCTGGTTGCCAAGATCGAGCAGCGGATGGCGAGCCTGACGGTGGGACCAGGCGATCAGGAGAGCTCGGAGATGGGACCACTGGTGACCCGCCCGCACCGCGACAAGGTGGCGGGCTACCTGGACTCGAGCGTGGCCGAGGGCGCCACGCTCGCGGTCGACGGGCGTGACCACCCGGTCACCGGCGATGAGGCCGACGGCTTCTGGCTCGGCCCGACGCTCCTCGACCACGTCACGCCGGAGATGAACTGCTACCGGGACGAGATCTTCGGCCCGGT
>JASHUG010000305.1 GCA_030040155.1 Streptosporangiaceae bacterium
AGCCGGCACCGATGCCCGGCCTAGATGGTGGCGCCAGTGGCGCTGGCGCATCGCCTCGGTGATCGCCGTGCTCGTCGTCGCCTTCTCCGTGGCGACGGCGCTGCTGCTGGTGTGGCCCCAGCAGGGCATTCCGGCCCGCGTCGACGCGATCGTGATGCTGAACGGGCCCGGCGACCGTCTCGACACAGCGCTGAACCTCGGCTGGGAACGCAAGGCGCCGGTGCTGGTCATCTCCCGCGGCTCCACGTACTTCGGCCAGGGCAGCACGTGCGCGCCGCCAATGCCGGACGTCAGGGTCATCTGCTTCGACCCGAATCCGTCGACAACGCAGGGTGAGGCCGAGTTCATCGGCAAGCTGGCCAGCCGCTATCACTGGCGGACGATTGCGCTGGTGACGATCACTCCGCAGATCACATCCGGACGGATATGGCTCGGCCGGTGCCTGCCGCGGGGCACGGTCGTGTACGCCGTCGCGGCCCCGCTGCGCCCGCTGGCGTGGCCGGCCATGCTCGTTTACGAGTGGGGATCGGTCATCAACGCCGAGGTAATCCACCGCAGTTGCTAGCGCGCCGCCGTCGGCGTGCAATTTCGAAGCGCGAGATTCTGGTCACGGCCTATTGTTCCAGCCATGAACAGGCTCGAGGGCATTCGCGCCGTGATAACCGGAGCGGCCAGTGGCATCGGCGAGGCAACCACCCGGCTGTTCGTGGCTGAGGGCGCGAGCGTCGTCATGGCCGACATCGAGGACGAGCGCGGTCGGCGCATTGCGGCCGAACTCGGCCACCGCTGCCGTTACGTGCACGCCGACGTCGCGGTAGAAGGCGCAGTCGACGCCGCGGTGGACCTGGCCGCGGCCGATTTCGGCGGGCTCGACTGCGTTTTCAACAATGCGGGCATCCCCGGCTCGATTGGCACCATTGAGGAGATCGACATCGCCTCATTCGACCGGACGGTGGCCGTGCACCTCCGCGGCGTCTTCCTCGGCATCCGGGCGGCAGCCAGGGTAATGCGGCCGCAGGGACAGGGCAGCATCATCAACACCGCGAGCGTCGCGGCGCTGGCGGCCGGCTACGCGGGCCACGACTACAGTGCGTGCAAGGCGGCGATCCTGCAGCTCACCAGGACCGCGGCGAACGAACTAGGCGAGGACGGGATCCGGGTCAATGCGATTCTGCCCGGTGCCATCTCGACTGCCATCTACGGCCGGGCGGTTGGCCTGGATGCCGAGCAGGCCCAGCGCACCGTCGGCTTCATGACGGTGGCACTGAGCAACGCCGCGCCGATTCGCCGGGCCGGAACGCCTGCTGACATCGGCGAGGCGGCATTGTGGCTCGCCAGCGACGGCTCGGCCTACGTCAACGGGCAGGCCATCGTCGTGGATGGCGGCCTGACCACCGGACCGCTCCTGCGCAACCGGCAGGTGACCCGGCAAGGATTGCGGGACATGCTGATCCAGGCCGCCCAGCAGACGGACGAGGACGCCGCGGCGCCGGCCCCTGACGAGCCCCGGCAATAGGTCAGCTCAGCTCGCGCGCAGGCGGCTGCCGGCGGCTGGTCTGCAGCCGGGCACCCCACTTCTCCTCGATGCGGCCGTAGCGCCAGATGAGCACGGCTCCCGCCCAGGTCAGGAGGAACAGGCCGACGATCGCGAAGCCGGCCGTGTTGATGTTGAAGTTGTACATGAATCCCCAGAACCCGTGGTGCTGTGAGACGCCCTTGATCTCGTACGGGATCAGGCTGAGCGCCTCGATGCCGCCGATGAGGAAGCAGATGGCAACCGACAGGCCGGTGATCGCCAGGTTGTAGTAAACCTTGCGGACGGGATTGAAGAACGCCCATCCGTAGGCCAGGTTCATGAAGATCCCGTCGGAGGTGTCCATCAGGGTCATCCCGGCCGTGAACAGAATCGGCAGGCAGATAATCGCGTACCAGGGCAGGTGCTGGGCGGCCAGGAACGCGGTCGTGCCCAGCAGGAGGACTTCGGTAGCGGTATCGAAGCCCATGCCGAAGACGACCCCGACCGGGTAGATCTTCCATTCCTTGTCGATGGCCCTCATCCACCGGCCGAAGAACCGGTAGAAGAACCCGCGGTTCTCCAGTTGCCGTTCGAGTTCGGCCTCGTCATAGTCGCCGCGCCGCATGGAGCGGAAGACCCTGATGATCCCGGCCAGGATTACCAGGTTCATCGCGCCGATGAGGAACAGGAACGTCGCCGACACCAGCGTGCCGAACAGCCCACCGAACCGCTCGAGCCCAGAACCGTTGCTGGACACGGCCGCGAACACGGTCTTCTCGGCGATGATGATGCCGACGCCCATGGCCACCACGATCGTGGAGTGGCCGAGCGAGAAGAAATAGCCGAAGCCGAACGGCCGCGGCTTGCCGGTGCCCTGGCGCTCGTTCATGACCTTGCGGGTCGTGTTGTCGATGGCCGAGATGTGATCGGCGTCAAACGCGTGCCGCAGGCCCAGGGTGTAGGCCAGGACGCTGACGCCGATGCCGAGCCCCCTGTAGTGCGCCGGGACCACGAACGCGACGAAAACGAAAAACCCGAGCGCGTGCAGCGCCGCGATCGAGGCGTACATGAGCGAGACCCGGCGCTGCTCCTGCGGTGTCATGGCACCGAAGGACTGGCGGATCATCGTCGCCAGCTTCGGCGTGGGTGGTGCCGCAAGGTCAGGCAAGTCGTCTGCCCCCTGAAGTCGCCTGAACTTAAGCCGGACCAGCCCACGGTAGGTGTACCGCCCTGGCCTGCGGAAACTTGCCGGCGCGGGCGCCTGCCTTAGCTCGCACGTTAACCTAGTTGCGTATGAGTTGCAAGTGCTTACCTTATGCACTAGCAAACCGGTCCCCGATCCGGCCGGTCTTGCGCCGCCCCGGCTGGCCGGCCAGGGCTTATGGTGGCGCAAAACGGAATGCAAGCCCGCTTCGCGGCGGCTCCGTTTGTCGCCGGCGGCCTGGTCGGGCGGTCGAGCAGTGGAAGGTGTGGCATGAACGTGATCCAGTCGCCTCAGGTCGTGACCGTCGGGGCGCGGCCCCTGACTCTTGCGGAGGTGGTGGCGGTCGCCAGGGGCGGGGCCGGGGTCCGGCTGGCGCCGGAGGCGACCGAGCGGATCCGTCACGGCCGGAAGATCATCGATGAGCTGGCCGATGATCCTCAACCGCACTACGGGGTGTCGACCGGATTCGGCGCGCTGGCGACCCGCCACATTCCGCCGGACATGCGCGCGCAGCTGCAGGTCAGCCTCATCCGCAGCCACGCGGCCGGCTCCGGTCCTGAAGTCGAGGAGGAGGTAACGAGGGCGCTGATGCTGCTTCGCCTCGCGACGCTTGCGACCGGTCATACCGGCGCGCGCGAGCAGACGGTCAGCGCTTACGCGGCCTTGCTGAACTCAGGGATCACGCCGGTGGTCCGCGAGTACGGCAGCCTTGGCTGCTCGGGTGACCTCGCTCCGCTGGCGCATTGCGCCCTAGCCCTCATGGGCGAGGGCGTCGTGCGGGACGCGACCGGTCAGGAGATGCCGGCCGCGCAGGCGCTGGCGGCCGCGAGCCTGGAGCCGATCACGCTGCGCGAGAAGGAGGGCCTTGCCCTCATCAACGGCACGGACGGCATGCTGGGCATGCTGGTCATGGCCATCACGGACCTGCGTCACCTGCTCAAGGTGGCCGATATCACCGCGGCGATGAGCGTGGAGGGCCAGCTCGGCACGGACGCCGCATTCGCGCCTGACCTGCAGGCACTGCGTCCGCATCCGGGGCAGGCGCTGGCTGCGGCCAACATCACGAAGCTGGTATCAGGAAGCGCGATCATGGCCAGTCACCGGGGACCCGAGTGCACCCGCGTGCAGGACGCGTATTCCCTGCGGTGCGCACCGCAGGTGGCGGGGGCGGCGCGGGACACCGTCGATCATGCCGAACTGGTCGCCAGCCGCGAACTGGCGTCGGCGATCGACAATCCCGTCATCACCGATGACGGGAGGGTGGAGTCCAACGGAAACTTCCACGGCGCCCCGGTCGGGTATGTGCTGGACTTCCTGGCCATAGTCGCCGCGGACGTTGCCAGCATCTCCGAGCGCCGGACCGACCGGTTCCTGGACGTCGCGCGTAGTCACGGGCTGAACGCGTTCCTGGCCGATGACCCCGGTGTCGACTCCGGGCACATGATCGCGCAGTACACCCAGGCCGCGATCGTGTCCGATCTCAAGCGGCTGGCGGTCCCCGCGAGCGTTGACTCGATCCCGAGCTCGGCGATGCAGGAGGACCACGTGTCCATGGGCTGGTCGGCGGCACGCAAGTTGCGGCGGTCGGTCGACGGGCTCACCAGGGTGCTGGCGATCGAGCTGCTCACCGCCGCGCGCGGTATCGAGCAGCGGGCTCCGCTCGCTCCAGCGGCAGCAACGGGCGCCGTCGTCTCGGCGCTGCGCCAGCGCGTGGCCGGATCCGGCCCGGACCGATTCCTGGCGCCAGAGATCGAGGCTGCCGTGCGTTTTGTGGCGGACGGGAGCGCCGTGCAAGCGGCCGAGTCGGTTGCCGGGCCGCTCGCCTGACCCGCTGCGTGTGGTCCGGGTGTTACTGGTCCGGTCGGCTCTGACCTGTTTCGGCAGTGCGGCCGGCCTGATCTACCAGGTGGTCTGGACCCAGGACCTTGTGCTGAAGATGGCGGTCGTCCACGCCCCGCGGCCCTTCGGCACCTACGTGCTGGGCTCACCGGCCCGCTCATCACCGACGACCATCCGCTAACGGAATACTTCCTGCTCAACGGCGCCAGCGAGGGCGTGGAAGAACTGGCCGCGCTCCGGCTGTCGCTGGTCGTCGCCGGGCTGCTCGGCTTGCTGATCATCGGAGCCGCCGGCGACGCGGCGTCGCGACGGCGGGTGCGGCCGGCTAGATGACCGGCGGCCGGCCAGCTCGGGTCATCCGCCAGACGGTCCTCATCGAGATCGGCCGGCGCTGGCCGGGATCGGCGCGCCAGCCCTCGGCGAAACCCCGCAGCCAGGTCTTGAGGGCGCCGGGCTTGCGGCCCTCTCGGATCACGGTCAGGGCCGTCCAGTCCGCCAGGTACGCCAGCGCCAGCGGCCACGGCAGGTTGCGCCTGGCCAGAAGCACGCGGTTGCGGCCGTCATAGCGGTACCAGATGTCGTGCCTGGCATTCGACACCGGCGGGTGGCACATGCGGGCGTCGGCGTCGTACTCGAGCGTGTACCCGTGCTCGATCAGCTGCCAGGCCAGGTCGGTCTCCTCGTGCGCGAAGAAGAAGTCCGCCGGGAGGCCTCCTGCCTCGAGGTAGGCCGACCGCCTGGCGGCGAACCCGGCGCCGACGAAGGTGGTCACCCGCGAGGATCGGTCGGGGTCGCCGGCCCGCAGCCGCGGCACGTGATGCCGCACGCCGGTCCCGCCCGCCGGGTCGACGATGTGAAAGGCCAGCACGGCCAGGCGCGGATCGGCAGCGAACCGCTCCGCGACGTGGTCGGCGAGCCCGGGGTCGGTAAACCAGCCGTCGTCGTCCAGGAACATGACGACCTCGCCCGTGCTGGCCTCCACGCCGGCATTGCGGCCCCCCGCGACGCCGAGGTTTTCCGGCAGGCGCACGATGGTCACGTCGGACGGGACCGGCGGGAGATCAACCCCGTT
Organism: Streptosporangiaceae bacterium; assembly: GCA_030040155.1. GTDB lineage: Bacteria > Actinomycetota > Actinomycetes > Streptosporangiales > Streptosporangiaceae > JAJYUU01. The sequence goes on from JASHUG010000305.1 coordinate 5,632, forward strand.
CCCAACCAAAACCAGCTGCAGACCCTGCTCGCGCATCGCCTGCGTGCTTTCGATCGCGCGCTCCAGCTCAGCCGGCCTGGTGCCCATCGTGATGATGACGCACGACAGCTTCACGACCGTGCTCACGAGGACAGGCGCCGGGACGCAATGATCGCTACGAGGTGCGCGACAACCATCAGCGCGGCCACCACGAGGCAGGCCAGCAGCACGATCCGGGTGGCCAGCAGTCCGCCGCGGATCGCGTCCACGATCGCGGCGATCAGGACCAGCACCGACAACTCGATGGCCTGGATGATCCTGTGCACCTTCAGGATGCTGGCCGCCCGGCGGGCGCGGGCCAGGCCGGCGCTGCGCGGCTGCAGGGCCGCGTCATCGTGCCCGCCGGCCAGCCCAGCCGCCGCCCTGGCCACCACCACGTTGTCGGTCTCCGCCTTCACCAGCACCGCCAGCAGCGCGGCGACGAGGCCGGCGGTGACGTACTTGCCGGAGATGGTCAGGTGCCCCTGCGCGCGCACGCCGAGCCCGACGATCAGCGCGGCGTCGCAGAGGTAGTGACCGATGCGGTCGAGATAGACGCCTCCGACGGAGGTCCGCTTGGTCAGCCGGGCCAGTTCGCCGTCGGCGCAGTCAAACAGCAGCCCAGCCTGGACGAGGACCGCGGCGATGATCGCAGTGGCCAGGCCGTCGAACGCGAGCACCACCCCGGCCGCCACCCCGGAGACTATGAATGCGGTCGTGACCGCGTTTGGCGACCAGCCGAGCCGGGCGAAAACCCAGGTGGCCCTGGGGGACAGCTTGCGCATGTAGAGGCGGCCGAACAGGTGCTCGTCGTTGACCCGCTCGACCACCCACCGGGGCTGGCCCTCCGCCTTCACCTCGCCCAACGTTGGCCGGGGCATGCTCCTCCGCTCGGGTTTGACCAGTCGTCTGGGGAACATGGTAGGGCGAGCGTGCGGTAGCCCGGTCCGGCGGCCGATCCCAGCCCGGTCAGGCGTAGCTGTGCGCCTGATCCGGGTAACTGCCATCCGCGACCTCGCCGACGTAGCGGGTGGCCGCCGCCAGCAGTTCGCCGTGCAGGTCCGCGTACCGCTTGACGAAGCGTGGCAGCCGTCCCGGCGTAAGCCCGGCCATATCCTGCCAGACCAGGATCTGGGCGTCGCAGTTCGGGCCGGCGCCGATTCCGACCGTCGGGATCCGGAGCGCCGCCGAGACCCTGGCGGCCAGTTCGGCCGGCACCGACTCCAGCACGACAGCGAACGCTCCGGCCCGCTCGAGCGCGCGGGCATCGGCCAGCAGTTGCTCTCCGGCGTCTCCCCGGCCCTGGACACGCCGCATCCCGCCGAGGACGTTGACGCTCTGGGGAGTCAGGCCGAGGTGGGCCATTACCGGGATGCCGGCGGCCGTCAGCGCCCGGACCTGGGGCAGTACCCGCTGCCCGCCCTCCAGCTTGACGGCCTGCGCGCCGCCCTCCTTGAGATGGCGCACCGCGTTTGCGAGCGCCACCTGCGGGCCGGCCTGGTAGGCGCCGAACGGCAGGTCAGCCACGACCAGGGCGATCCGGGTACCTGCGACGACGGCCCTGACCATTGTGATGAGCTGGTCCATCGTGACCGGGAGGGTGCTGTCGTGGCCCAGCACAAGTTCCGCGCTTGTGTCCCCGACCAGCAGGGCCCGG
>JASHUG010000306.1 GCA_030040155.1 Streptosporangiaceae bacterium
CGCCTGCTGCCGTACTGGTACGACGCGATCGTGCCCGACCTGGACCGCGAGGAGGCGGTCCTGGTGGTGGCGTCGCCGTTGGTGTGCGGCCCTGCCCCGGCGACAGTCGCCTACAATCACGGCCATGAGCACCCTGATCCTGATCAGGCACGGTGAGAGCGAGTGGAACGCGAAGGGGCTGTTCACCGGCTGGGTCGATGTCGCGCTCTCGGAGCGGGGCCGGGCCGAGGCAGCCCAGGGCGGCCGGCAGTTGGCCGAGGCGGGGTTGCGCCCCGAGGTGGTGCACACTTCGGTGCTGAGCCGGGCAATCGAGACTGCCAACATCGCGCTCGATGTGGCGGGGCTCACATGGCTTCCCGTGCGGCGCTCGTGGCGGCTGAACGAGCGCCATTACGGCGCGCTGCAGGGCAAGAACAAGGCAGAGACCAGGGAGCAGTACGGCGACGAGCAGTTCATGTTGTGGCGCCGTTCCTATGACGTGCCGCCACCGCCGCTATCGGACGACGACCCGCTGTCGCAGGCGGCCGACCCGCGCTACGCGCTACTGCCTGACGAGTTGCTGCCGAGGACCGAGTGCCTGCGGGACGTGGTTCTCCGGCTGCTGCCCTACTGGTACGACGTGATAATCCCGGACCTCGCAGGCGGCCGGACCGTGCTCGTCGTCGCGCATGGCAACTCGCTGCGCGCGCTGGTCAAGCACCTGGACGGGATCGGCGACGCTGACATCGCCGAGCTGAATATCCCGACCGGCATGCCCCTCGTCTACGAGCTGGGCGATCGCTTCCAGCCGCTGGGCCAGGGCCGCTATCTGGATCCGGAAGCGGCGAGGCTCGCGGCCGAGGCAGTCAAGAGCCAGGGCAGGTAGCTGCTGCCCGGCGCATCCGAGAGTCGGTGGCGCCAGCGCGCGCCAGGGCCGGGTGGGCCAGCGACCGGCCGGCGTGCTTGATCCCTAGACTGCACGGCCGGCAGGGAGAATTGACATTAATGACTACCGTCACTGCCATGAACATCTGGCGAATAGCCGCTGGTCAGGGATGAAGCTCGGTGGGCAGCAGCGCGCCGTCCGCATAACATCAAACCGTGGAGTTGGGGGTGAAAGCCGTCATGCCTGCAGAGGTGCATGGCATTGACGAGCCCGGCAAGAAGCTGCCGGCCGGAATCAGCTCGGTGCTCGCCGTACTCCTGTCTTCCGCGGTCGTGCTGGACAGCGACGATCGCGTCCTCAGCTCAAGTGACGCCGCGAAGGAGTTCGGCCTGGTCGAAGCGGATCGGCTGGTCGTTGGCGAACTGCTTGCGCTGGCCCGTCAGGTCCGCCGGGAGGGCATGCCTCGCGAGGGCGAGATCGACATCATGACCAGCAGGTTCGGTGGCCGCGCCACCAGCTTCGCGGTTCGCGTGGCGCCGCTTGGCCCCGCGGTTGGTGACGGCGGGCTCGTATTGGTCCTGGCCGAGGACCAGACCGAGAGCCGCCGCGTTGATGAGGTTCGCCGTGACTTTGTCGCCAACATCAGTCACGAGCTGAAGACGCCTGTGGGCGCACTTGCGCTGCTGGCCGAGACTGTCGAGGAAGCCGCCGACGATCCTGACGCCGTGCTTCGCTTCGCCGGCCGGATGCGGCAGGAAGCGGCCAGGCTGACCGACCTCGTCCAGGACCTGATCATGCTGTCCAGGATCCAGGCTGCAGAGCCCGTGCCCGACCCGAGTCCGGTCGAACTCGACGTCGTCGTCGCCGAGGCGCTTGACCGGGTCCGGATGAAGGCAACCTCGCGCGGCATCAGCCTGGAAGAGAGCGGCGAGGCCGGCATCTCCATCTTGGGTGACGAAGACTTGCTCGTGACCGCCCTGCGGAATCTGCTGGAGAACGCCATCGCCTACAGCCCCGACAAGACCAGGGTCCAGGTGAACACCAGGACGGCCGACAGCTGGATGGCCGAGGTCAGCGTCACCGACCAGGGCATCGGGATCCCCGAGCGCGACCGCGAGCGCATCTTCGAGCGGTTCTACCGGGTCGATCCGGCCCGGTCGCGGGCCACTGGCGGTACTGGCCTCGGACTTGCGATAGTGAAGCACGTGACGGCCGCGCATGGTGGCAACGTCACGGTCTGGAGCAAGGAAGGCGGAGGCTCTACGTTCACGCTCAGGCTGCCGCTTCGCCAGGGGCGGACGTACTCGGTTAGCGGAAGCGATCACGCGAAGGCGCGATCTGTCAGGGAGGCAATTAAGTGACAAGGGTGCTCGTTGTCGAGGACGAGGAATCCTTCAGCGACGCGCTGTCCTACATGCTGCGCAAGGAGGGGTTTGAGGTGGCCGTCTGTCCCACCGGACCGGACGCCATCGAGACCTTCGACCGTACTGGCGCCGACCTGGTCCTGCTCGACCTGATGCTTCCCGGCCTGCCCGGCAGCGAAGTTTGCCGGAGCCTGCGAGAGCGGTCCAACGTTCCCGTGATCATGCTGACTGCCAAGGACAGCGAGATCGACAAGGTCGTCGGCCTGGAGTTGGGCGCCGACGACTACGTGACCAAGCCGTTCTCGTCTCGCGAACTGGTGGCGAGAATGCGGGCCGTGCTGCGCCGCCGTGGTGACATCGACGAGCCGGTCAGCTCGATCATGGAGTCCGGCCCGGTCAGGATGGACGTCGAGCGGCACGTCGTGACCGTGCGCAGCGAGCACGTGCAACTGCCGCTGAAGGAGTTCGAGCTGCTCGAAGTCCTGCTCAGAAACGCTGGCCGGGTGCTAACCCGCATGCAGCTGATCGACCGGGTGTGGGGCGCCGACTATGTCGGCGACACCAAGACGCTGGACGTGCACGTCAAGCGACTTCGGGCCAAGATCGAGGTCGAGCCAGCCAACCCGCGGCACATCGTGACGGTGCGCGGGCTTGGCTACAAGTTCGAGCCGGTCGGCTAGGCGGGCCGCTATCTAACTGGCCCCTGGCTACGGGGTGGGCGTCGGCGTAGCCGCTGCGTGGTGCTTGTGCTTGGCAGTGGTGGTCGCTGCCGCGGTCGGTGGTGGTGGCGAGTACGTCACGTAGTGAGTCGCACGGGCGAACACCGGAACCTGCAGCGACACTGCGCCCTGCTTCTGGAAGTTCAGCACCAGCGTGATGTCAGTGCCGTTCGCAAGCGTCCTGGTGAGCTTGACCAGGTACGCCTGTGGCTGCGGACCGCTGAGCAGCACCAACTGGTTCGTGTTGACGGCGACACCACCGGCCGGCAGCTTGACCGAGCTGGCGACGCCAGGTGCGGTGATACTGAGGAGCCGGTCCGGGGTACCGGTGTTCACGATCGCGAGGAACAAGCTGGCGGACTGGCCGGGAGCCAGGCTCGAGCCAAGCGGCGCGCCGAGCACGAACACGTTCCGGATGGACAGGTCGCCTACCACGACCCCGGCCGCGTCAGTCGGGTAATGAAAGTCGACGGTGGGCGCGTTGTCTCCGGCCTCGCAGCCGGCGAGGATCGGGATCAGCGCCGCGACCGAAACGAGCATCAGCCCACGCAGCCGTGCCTTACCCCAGTGCTGGCCGACACCGGCGCTCCTGATCACTGCAGTGCTCCCCTCGTGGCGAGGCGGGTCCTCAGACGTCGGAAAGCGTAGCCATAGGCACAAGCGAGCTCGGCGCCGGCCCGGCTGATTGCCGGTCTTTGACGGGACCGGGGGATTACCCGCGCGGACAGCCGGTGATCTGGGGTCGAGTCGTCTCACACGTTGCCGAGCTGCAGCAGCTCGGACAGGTGCTGGCTGGTGTCCAGTCGCTGGAAGTAAGAGACCGAGCCCTCTGCGGTAACCACGAACGCGGTAAGCCCGTGGTAACCCTTGTCAAGGCCGCCCGTCACGTCCTGGGCCGGCATGATGCCGTGGCCGAGTTCGTGCGCGAGTCGGCTGGCCTGGGCCGAGCTGCGGCCGGTATAGAGCAGGTAGCCGGACACGTCTGCGCCCTGGGCGAGGCTCGCGAT
>JASHUG010000307.1 GCA_030040155.1 Streptosporangiaceae bacterium
GGCCGCGGCGATCCCGGCTGCCAGCCCGGCCGTGCTAGTGAGCCGCCGCCACCTGGCCACTACTTCTCCCGTCCACGGCATGCTCACGATCGCTCCCGGCGCCAGTTACTCCCGAGTAGATTCTTGGCACCTTACCGGTGAACCGGGTGACGATCTCATAGGAAATCGTGCCAAGCCGGTCGGCCCACTCCTGCGCCGTCGGCTCGCCAGAATCCCCTGGGCCGAACACAATGACCTCGTCGCCGGCCTCGGCTCCATCGTCGCCGAGGTCGAGGACCACGTGATTCAAGTTGACCGTGCCCGCGATCGAGACCCGCCGTCCCCTGACTGCGAGCAGGCCAGCCACGTTGGTGGCGTGGCGCGGTATGCCCTCGTTGTAGCCGAGCGGCAGGACCCCGAGGGTCGTCTCGCGGTCGGTGATGTAGCGGTGGGCATAGGACACGGGCGTGCCCGAGGGCACTCGCTTGACCTGGATCAGCCCTGCCCGCAGCGTCATCGCCGGGCGCAGCCACTCAGGCACGCCGCCGGGAAGCGTGCTGAGGCCGAATACCGCACCGCCGGGCCGGACCAGGTCGAAGTAGGTGTCGGGCAGCGTGAGGGTCGCCGGGCCGTTCGCCAGATGGCGGACCTCGGGTCTGGCCCCCGCTCGCTCGGCCAGCGCAATCGCCGAGGAAAACGCGTCGATCTGCTGGCCGATGGACGGGTGGTCCGCGATGTCCGCGCACGCCAGGTGCGACCACAGGCCGACGACGCGAACCAGGCCAGCGGCCTCAGCGGTCAGCGCGGCGTCCACGAGCGCAGGCCACTGCGCCTCGATGGCACCGCCGCGGCCCATCCCCGTGTCCGCTTCCAGGTGTAGCCTCGCTGGCCGGCCGGCCAGGCCGGCGGCCGCGCCGATCTGCCGCACCAGCGCCGGCGTGCCCGCGGTGAGGTCGATGTCCTGGGAGATGGCATCGCCATGCGGGGCATCCGGGCTGCCGTGCAGGCTGACTATCGGACACTGCAGGCCGGCTCGCCGCAGCGCGATCGCGTCCGCGAGCTGTATGACACCAAGCCAGGCCGCCCCGCCCGCGAGTGCGGCCTTGGCCGACGGCAGCAGCCCGTGCCCGTAGGCGTCCGACTTGACGACGGCCATGACCGGGATGCCGCCCACGTGCCTGGTGAGCGCGGCCACGTTGGCCTTGATCGCGTCTAGATCGATGAGAGCTTCCGGCTGGCCGTCCATGACATCCCAGTGTGCCAGCCCCCTCCCACAGCTTCGCGCAACCGTGATAGGCAGGTCCGCATGACCGAACTCATCCCGCTGCCTGTCTTGTTCGGGAACCCCGAGCGGGTCAGCCCGCGCATCTCCCCTGACGGCACGAGGCTGGCCTGGATAGCCCCGAATAACGGCGTGCTGAACGTCTGGCTCGCGCCGGTCAGCGCCGACCAGGGCCTGGACCTGGAGGCGGCGCAGGTCGTCACCAACGACACGGATCGCGGGATCCGCCAGTACGGCTGGGCGCACGACGGCCGGCACCTGCTCTACCTGCAGGACATCGGAGGGGATGAGAACTGGCGGCTACATGACGTCGACCTGCAGACAATGCAGCGTCGCGACCTGACGCCGTTTGACGGCGTGCAGACCCAGCTAGTGGGCGTCGAGCCGTCGTGTCCGGATGAGATCCTGATCGGACTGAACAAGGACAACCCGGAGTTGCACGACGTCTACCGGGTGGATCTGCGCACCGGCGAGCTGGCCAAGGAGGTGGACAACCCTGGCTTCGTCGGCTGGCTGGCCGACGCCAACCTGACGGTCAGGGCGGGTTTCCAGCCGCATCCGGACGGTTCCCTGTCGGTGATGGTCAGGGACGATCCACGCGGCGAATGGCGTGAGCTGCTGGCCGTTCCCGCTGACGACGCGCTCACCACCGATGCGATCGCGTTCAGCGAGGACGGCACGTCATTGCTGATCCGCTCCCCGGCGGGGGCGGAGACGGCGCGCCTGGTCCGCATTGACGTGGCCACCGGGTCGGCCCAGGTGCTGGCCGGCGACCCGGTAGCGGACGTGAGCGAGGTGAAAGTCCACCCGGTCACCAAGGAGCCGCAGATCGTGACGGTGGAGAAGGCCAGGGCCGAATACATCGTGCTTGACCCGGCGTCCGCCGCCGACCTGGAGGCAATTCGCGCGCTGCATCCGGGCGATCCGGCCATCACCAACGCTGACGACTCCGACCAGACCTGGCTGGTCGCGTTCACCAACGACGCCGGGCCCGTGCCGTTCTTCGCCTACGACCGGCAGACCAGGCACAGCCAGTTCCTGTTCGAGCATCAGCCCGAGTTGTCCAGGTACGAGCTCGCCGCCATGGAGCCATTCGAGTTCCAGGCCCGCGATGGGCTGACCATCCACGGGTATCTGACGTTCCCGCCCGGAGACGGCGCGGGCCGCAGCCAGTTGCCCGCGGTCCTCAACGTGCATGGCGGGCCCTGGGTCCGCGACTCCTGGGGCTACGACCCGGAAGCCCAGTGGATCGCGAACCGCGGTTACCTGTGCGTGCAGGTGAATTACCGGGGTTCAACCGGCTACGGCAAGGCGTTCGTCAACGCCGGCGACCGCGAGTGGGGCGGCAAGATGCAAGACGACCTGAGCGATGCGGTCGCCTACGTCATCGCCCAGGGCTGGGCCGATCCCGACCGGGTCGCAATCTACGGTGGCTCGTACGGCGGCTACGCCGCCCTGGCCGGGGCGGCGTTCACGCCGGACCTGTACAGCTGCGCGGTCGATATCGTCGGGCCGTCGAACCTGATCACGCTGATCGAGACGATCCCGCCCTATTGGGCCCCGCTGGTCTCGCAGTACCACCGGCGGCTCGGCGACCCCGACAACGAAAAGGACAGGGAGTTCCTGTGGTCGCGCTCGCCGCTCTCGGCGGCAGATCGCATCCGGATCCCGATGCTGATCGCCCAGGGCGCCAACGACCCGCGGGTCAAGCAGGCCGAGTCTGAGCAGATCGTCGCCGCGCTGCAGAAGGCCGGCATCGACTACGAGTACATGCTCTTCCCCGACGA
>JASHUG010000032.1 GCA_030040155.1 Streptosporangiaceae bacterium
GGGAAGGGCGACAGTTGCGCAGGCTCGCCTGGGTGGGTGCCGAGCGTGCCGCAGAACGGCGCAAGCGGGATGCTGATGCCCGGCGCGAACTCGGCGACCTGATCCTGCAGCGCGAACGTGCGCACGTAGCCGTGCGGGAAGTCGTCAGGCAGCAGGCCGAAGCCGGGCAGGAATGCGGCCCAGCCCCAGCTGCCGTGGCGCAGTTCGAGGATGTCGACCTGCAGGGTGTCGCCCGGCTGGGCGCCGTTGACCCAGACCGGACCGGAGAGGTTGTAGATCGTGTCGAAATCGAAGCGGGTGTCCTCGTAGGTGGCTCCGGGCCAGACCTGGCCGTCGCCTGCGACCTTGATGTCGTAGTGGACGGTGTCGCCGGAGTCGACCGCCAGGATCGGCTCGAGTCCGGAGTCCCACTGATGGTGGATTACCGACGGGTCGATCACGTGCTCTCTGGCCACGCCAGTCACCCCCGGCTGCCTCGGGTTGCCTCCGGACGGCGGAGGTTACTCAGCGACCCGCAAGTGGCGGCAGTAGCCTCCTTTGCCGAGAATCGCACACCGAGATTGGATACGCCACCGCTCGTAGCGGTATCCGGCTGCGCCGGCTGGGTCGTGCGGGATTAGTCTCCGGCGCGGCGGCGCGAGCTTGTCCGGGCGCGCCGGCCCCGCCGCGGCTGCTGTGCCTGCGGCCGCTGCAGGTCGAGCTCGGCCGGCGTCCAGTCGTAATCGTCCTGGCCGTAGAACTCGCCGGGAACCTCGGCGCTCAGCGGGTCGAAGAAGCCGGAACTCCCTTCGCTGATGCGGGCTTCCTGCCAGCCGGGTACGTCGGCGCGGAACGATCTGTCTGGCCGGTGCTGCGCGCCGCCGAGGGCCCGCAGTGTGCTCAGAGTCTCGTGCCGCGGCGCCGATCGCAGCGCACCCTTGACGGTGAAGGCCAGCGCCGGGGTGACCAGCCGGTCGAGATGGGCCGTCGCGTACCGAAGGAACGGCTCAGGGGAGACCCCCGACTTATCCGCGATGTTGGCCGCGAGCAGCCCGGTGCAACCGTCCGCCAGCCTGGCCGCCGAGAGCTTCACCCACGGGAAGGTCGGCCGCTCGTGCAGTTTGCCGTCCGGCTGGACGTGCCGCATGAGCGCGAACGCATAGGAGCGGGTGAACAGGTGCGACAGCGGTATGTAGTACTCGTAGTACAGCCGGGTCGCGATGCCAAGCTCCTGCTCTCGTTCCAGCCAGAGCGCCAGGTCCCTGATGTTCAGGTCGGGGCCGAGCTCACCGAGTGCCTCGACAGCGTTATCGATCGCGGTCCTCGATCTGAGGTCTCCGTCACTGAGGTAGGAGACGCTGCGCCCGGTCACGCGGTAGTTGGCAGCGGACATGTGCGCTATCGAGTCCCCGGAATAGACGCAGTACAGCCCGACAATGCAGGTCTCCAGCGCGGTCCTGGCCAGCAGCGCCGCGTCCTCAGACCGCCGCTCGCCGACCGCGCTCCTGGTCAGCCGCTGCAGCCAGAGCAGCCGGAGCAGGGCAAGCTGTGCGGCCTCCATGCCGGTCGCGTCATCGCCTGGCCAGTGCTTGCAGGTCACGAGCTTGCGGGCCTTGCGCCTGACCCGCCGGCGACGCAGCACGTCCGGGTAGGGCACCGTGCCCTGAAAGAACTGCCGTGAGGTCGCCAGCGCCGTGTTCATGCTCTCCAGCATGCCCGCCCGCCCTGGTAGTTCACCACTTAGCCGGGTACGTGTCACGCCGCGAGCCACGTGAGCAAGCCGGGCGTGGCGGCGAGCAGGACGGTGACGGCAGCCAGGGCGAGCCGATTGCGGGCACGGGGAGAAGGCGATGCGGGCTGCAGCAGTCGCTGGACGCGTGCCGTAACATCGCCGGCGGCTGCCGCGAGCGCGCGGGAGGGGACCGGCGCGCCGGTGCCCAGCGCCAGCAGGGCGGCGATGAGGGCGGGCCGGCCGCTGCGCCGTGCGGCCTGGTCGTCGGCGAGCATCTCCGTGAGGCGGGTTACCTCGGCTGGCGCCCTGGTGAAGAGCGGGACGCCGGGAAGCACCGCGCTGAGGCCGCGGGTGACCGCTACGAGCAGGTGATGGCTGCCGGCGAGATGGGCCTTTTCGTGGGCGATGACGGCCGCCAGCTGCTCGGGCTCGAGCAGGGCGAGCGCGCCGGAAGTAAGCACGATCGTGGCTGGCCGGCCGGGCACGCAGTACGCGGCCGGCTGCCGAACATCAAGCACGACCGTGCCGCTGGCAGCGGGCAGCCTGCGGCCCGTGATGAGCGCGGCCGCGCCGTGCGCGTGCGCCAGTTGCTGGGCTCTCTGGACACTGCGCCCGCAGCGCCAGGCCAGGACGGCGGTTGTCAGCGCCGCGATCAGCGCCGCGCCGGCCAGCGGCAGTTCGATGATGGCACTGCGGTACACCGGCGGGGCGCAGGCACGTCCGGTCACGGACTGGCAGAACGCCTCGGCCAGCAGGTGCCAGCCGGCCGCCGCCGCCGCGACAAGCTGCTGGAGCGCGACCGCCAGGCTGGTGAGCACGCTGGCGATCGCCGTCAGCCACGCCGCGAGGGCCAGCCTGGCGCTCATGCCCGTGGCGGACAGCCGAGCCAGCAGCGCCGGCGAATACCAGGCCACGGCCAGTGCGTACAGGAACATCAGCAGTGCTGGCCTCATTCTGGCCGCCGCGCCGCAAGTCGCCGGACCACGCTGCGGAGCACCTCAGACTCCGGGTCGCCGATCTCGGCGACGAAGTGACTGAGCACCGCCTCGGTGTCCCCGCCGACGGCGAGCGCCTCCCGCATCAGCCGGGCGCTGTACTCCTCGCGGCTGGCGGTCGGCGTATACAGGTAGGCCTTGCCTTCCTTCGCGCGGTCCAGCCAGCCCTTCCGGTGCAGGTTGTCCATGGTGGACATCACGGTCGTGTAGGCGATCGAACGCTCCTGGCTGAGCTCGTCGAAGAGCTCCCGGACCGTCACCGGGGTGCCGCGATCCCACACCATGTGCATGATCACCGATTCCAGTTCGCCGAATCCTCGCACGACGTCTCCCGCACTGCGCCGGGCCGCCAGCCGGCTGGCGCTGCCTTACCGGCAGTCTAAGCGCTTCCTACGACCTACGTACGTAGGGCGGATTTAATATGCTACTATCTACGTACGTAGATAGTAGGTAATGTCGGGGGAGCGCAGCGGGGTAACCGCTGCCGTCCTGCCACTGGCGACGCCCCGCGGCGTCCGAGGAGGAGCAATGAGCAAGGCCGCAAGGCTTCGCGAACGGAACGCGAGGAAGCTAGTCGCGACCCAGCAGGCAGCGGCAGCACGAAGTGAACGGCGCCGGCGCGCGATCATTGCGGGAAGCAGCGTGCTGGCCGTGATCGCGGTGGTAGCCGGACTCGTCGCGGCTCGCAGTGCTGCAGGCAGTCCGCCGGCGCAGGCTGCACCCGGCGGCGTGCACGGGACCGTCCTTCCGGCCGGCGTCGCGAGCGAGATCACCACCGTCCCGGCCGCCACGCTGGCCAGGATCGGCACCGGTTCCGTGCCGCGCTACCAGAACCAGACCTACGCCGGCGCACCGCTCACCAAGGTGAGCGACACGCCTCTGACCAGCGCAGGAAAGCCAGAGATGCTGTACATCGGAGCGGAGTACTGCCCGTTCTGCGCGGCGATGCGCTGGTCGATGGCGGTGGCTCTCAGCAGGTTCGGCGCCTTCACGACGCCGCTGCACGGTATCCACTCCGCAGCGGATGATGTCGACCCGGGCACGCCGACTCTGACCTTCTACGGCGCGCGGTACAGCAGCAAGTACCTGACGTTCGTCCCGGTTGAGAACGAGAACCTGAGCCGCCAGATCCTGCAGGCCACGACCGCATCCCAGCAGGCAATCTGGCAGAGGTTCGATTCGACCAGCAGCGGCCTGGCGTACCCGTTCATCGACTTCGGCAACCAGTCCGTCATCACTGCCCCGCTCTATGACCCGGCCATACTCAAGGGCATGACCTGGGCTCAGGTTGCAGCGGCGCTGCGCAACCCGTCCAGCCCGGTCGCCCAGGCCATCGACGGCGCCGCGAATTACATGACGGCTGCGATATGCCACATGACGGCTGGCAGGCCCGCCAGTATCTGCAGTGCGCCCGCTGTGCGGGCGCTCGGATCCGGTCTGTAAGCATCGCTGGTCCTGTCCGCTGTGCTTTGCTTGCTACTCGGGACCGGCGATGTCTGATATGTCATTGCGGCCGAGCATCGTTAGCGGCCGCGCAGACCGGGCACTGATAGGAAGCGGGCCGACGGCCCGCAGGGCCGATGAGCAGGGAGTTGCCGATGGCTACATACCGGATGGTCTACGGGGACGACGAGAACGTCGTCACCGAGACCTATGACAACATCGACGAGGTCGAGCGCGAGGACGGCTGGGTCGTCCTGTTCCGCGGCAACGAGGCGGTCCTGCGGGTGCAGGAAGTCCACGTCCAGGAGATGGAGCTGATCACCTAGCAAGCGGGGGAGCGGCAAATGCAGGCGATCATGGTCAGCGAGCCTGGCGGGCCCGATGCGCTGCAGGTCACGGAGACGGAGATTCCGGAACCCGGCCCCGGCGAGGTCCTGGTCCGCGTGCTGGCCGCGGGGGTCGGGCCCTGGGACGCGTCGGTCCGCAGTGGCCGGATCCCGGTGCCGGCGCCGTTTATCCCCGGCGCGGAGTTCTCCGGGCTCGTCGTGGGTGACACCGGTGACGAGGCAGCGTTCGAAGACGGCGAGCCTGTCTACGGATACCCAGCCCTGACCGGCTGCTACGCGGAGTACGTGACGTGCCCGTCCGAGCAGCTGGCCCCGGTCCCGGCCGGACTGAGCCGGGCCGACGCGGCCGCCGTGCCGGTCGATGCGCTGACCGCGCAGCAGGGGCTTGAGGATCAGCTCAACGTCGGGACCGGGGACACGGTGCTGATCACCGCTGCGGCCGGCGGCCTGGGCCACCTGGCTGTGCAGATCGCGCGGCTACTGGGCGCGAACGTCATCGGCACCGCGAGCCCGCAGCATCACGACTTCGTGCACAAGCTCGGCGCGGAATTGGTTTTCGATCACATGCAGCCCGACTGGCCGGATCAGGTCAAGGCAGAGACGGCTGGCGGTGTCGATCTGGTGCTTGCCTGCGCGCCGCCCACGCTGGCCGGGGCGGCCCGAGCCGCACATGACGGTGCCCTCATCGCGACGCCCGTGCATAGCGACGGCTATCCCGAGGGCGACCGAGTCCAGTGGCTGCCCTACGACGGACAGGCGCGCGGCCCCGGCCTCATCGCGCTGGCGCCGTGGTTCGACGACGAATCGCTGCAGGTTCACGTCACGCATCGGTATTACTGGAAGAACGCGGCGCAGGCACACCGCGAGGTGGAGAAGGGCCACACGCGCGGCAAGCTGTTGCTGGTCGTAGACGACGATCTGGCCGCCCAACTCGGCGCGTGAGCGGCCGCGGGCTACATTCGGCCGAGGTCTTCGCGCGCCCAGTCCTGCATTGCCTGCTCGACCGTCAGGTCCCCGTGGAACGGCCGGGCATGGCCATATCGCGGCAGGCCCGCGGGCGGCACGGTCAGCACCGGGCAGTTGGCACGGGCCACGCAGTAGCGGCTGACCTTGCCGTGCCAGATCCGGCCAGGCCAGCCGCGTTGACCGGCGCCGACGACCAGTAGGTCTTCGGCGTCGCAGGCAATGTCGACCAGGACCTGGCCCGGCTCGCCCCTGACCACGCGCGGCTGCACGCTGAGGCCGGGCGGCTCGCCACCCCAGGCGACTTCGAGCTCCTCGGTCAGCCGCCGCGCGGCGGCATCAGCCCAGACTTTGCGGAGGTACGGCGATGGGGTGCGCCGGTCGGCAAGATCGCCGCCCGGCGGCACCCAGGCATGTACGGCTATGAGCGGCGCATCTTCGCGCCGTGCGAGGCTGCCGGCATATCGCAGCGCGGGGATGCTCCCGGGCGACGCGCTCGCTCCCACGATGACCCGACGGGCGAACACGGTTGTGCTCCCTTTGAGAAAACTTCTTCTGTCTCCATATATAACCCCGCCGGCGAGGGCGGGGTCACGCCCTAGCGGCATCCATACGGGCCGACCATGCCCTCCATGCGGCCCGCATATGAGGATCGGCCTGGCGCCGGCCCCGTTGCCCGGCCGGGCCTGGCAAGTTAGCGTGGCCTGCGCGGTTTCAGCCCGGCGCAAGACGGCGAGAGGAGCCACCTTGTCGAAGCAGGCGGTCGGCGGCACGACGCCCGGAGGGGCATATTCACCGGGGATCGTCGCCGAGGGGAAGTTTGTCTACGTTGCGGGCCAGGTCCCGGTCCGCGATGGCATCGTGGTCGGCGATACCGCCGCCGAGCAGACGATCGTGGCCCTCGAAAACCTGGCCGCGGTCCTTGCGCAAGCCGGGGCCGGCCTGGCGGATGTCGTCCGCTGCGGCGTTTACCTCAGCGACATGGCTGACTTCGCCGAGATGAACGATGCCTATCAGGAGACCTTCCCCGAGCCGCTGCCGGCCCGGACGACGGTCGGCGTCGCGCTGGCCGGATTCAAGGTCGAGATCGACTGCATCGCGGTCCTGCCGTCTAGCTAGCCTGATGCTCCGGCCGGACCGCGATGCCGGCGGCTGGCGGGCTTGTCACATCGCCCTTATCCGGCGGGTCTAACACGCAGACCCGGTGCGGAGGAGGACTGTGTCCGATGGACGACCAGGAATGGCTGGCACGGCGCTTCGAGGAGCACCGGACGCGGCTGCGCGCAGTGGCCTACCGAATGCTCGGCTCCCTCGGCGAAGCCGACGATGCGGTCCAGGAGGCCTGGATCCGGCTGAGCCGCGCGCAGTCCGACGCCGTGGAGAACCTCGGGGCCTGGCTGACCACGGTCGTCGCGCGCATCTCGCTGAACATGCTCCGCGCCCGGCACTCGCGGCACGAGCACTCGCTAGGCCCGCATCTGCCCGAGCCGATCATCGACCGGCCTGACAGCACCGACCCGGAGCACGAGGCGCTGCTCGCTGACTCGGTGGGCCTGGCGCTGCTCGTTGTGCTTGACACGCTGGCCCCCGCCGAGCGGCTGGCCTTCGTGCTGCACGACATCTTCGCTGTGCCGTTCGATGAGATAGCTCCGATCGTGGATCGCTCGCCTGATGCGGCCCGGCAGCTCGCCAGCCGCGCGCGCCGCCGGGTTCAGGGTGAGCGGGCCGTTCCCGACGCCGACCTGACACGGCAGCGCGAGGTGGTCGATGCGTTCATGGCCGCGGCGCGTGCCGGAGACTTCGAGGCGCTGGTTGCCGTCCTCGACCCGGACGTCGTGCTCCGCGCGGATGCCGGCGCTTTGTCCGCGGCCTCGCGCGTCATCCGCGGTGCCGCCAACGTCGCCAGCCAGGCGCTCAGCTTCTCCGGTCACGGCATGCTCAGCCAGTCGGCCATGATCAATGGCGTTCCCGGCGCGGTCACCACGCTGAACGGGCAGCCCGTGGCCGTCGGCGCCCTGACCGTGCGCGGCGGGAAGGTTGTCGCGATCGACATCCTGGCCGACCCCGAGCGCCTTCGCGAGCTCGACCTCACCATTCTCGGCGACTGACAACTCACGCTGCCCCGATGAGCAGTGCCGCGGCAGGAACGTACGCAATTCCGGCAGAGCCGGACGGCTGCCGAGTTTCGCGCCCTTGGCGGGCACGAAACCGGGCACGAAACCGGGCATAGCGGGCTGCCTCAACTCGCCCGGCCGCAGGAAGTTCAGCGCCAGGACGAGGATCGTCGTTTTGTCAGAGGGGTCGCCTAGGCTGAACCGTGTCCCAGCGACCGACGTAGTATGGGTATCAAGGCCGCTCCCCAGGGAGCGGCTTACAACATGTGCGGCTGCTTTCCGGTCGCCCCGCACCGACCCGCGGCGGGCACCTGCCCGCCGGCCCGGACCTGGAGGGGCCCTTTATGGCCGTTATCAACGCTTTCGCGCAGGATGCCGTTGATCGGGCCGAACCGTTGACAGTTGAGGCAGCCTATGCCCAATCCTGCAGTCTGGCGCTGGCAGAGTCGGCGCCGGGCACTGTCGGCCTTGAGATCGAAAGCCACCTCGTCGACCTCGACTCGGTCGCCGATCCCGTGGCCTGGGCTCGCGTCGAGGCGGTAACGCCGGTCATCGGCGCTGCCGCGGGCCGCAGCTCGGTCACTGTCGAGCCGGGCGGTCAGGTAGAGCTCTCGGGTCCGCCGGAGCCGGATATCGCGACGGCGGTTGCGGCGTTGCGCCACCAGTGCGTCGGGGTGCGGCTGACGCTGGCCGACCGGGGACTGGGGCTGGCGTTCGCGGGTGCTGACCCGGCCCGGCCGTCGCGTCGGGTGAATCCGCGGCCGCGGTACCGGGCAATGGAGGAGCATTTCCGGGCGACCGGCCGGGCGGTGCCGGGCCAGGTCATGATGAACTCCACGGCGGCGCTGCAGGTCAATCTTCAGGCCGGGCCCAGGCGCGAGTGGGCGCAGCGGGTGGCGCGGGCGTGCCGGCTGGGGCCGACGCTGGTGGCGGTCGCGGCGTGCTCGCCGTGGCTGCACGGGCGGGATACAGGGTGGAAGTCGGCCAGGCAGCGGGCCTGGGGCGGGCTGGATGCCCGCGCGTGCGGGCCGGTGCCCGGATGCGTCGCGCCGACCGCGGCCGGGGATGCCCATCTCGATCCGGCCATGGCGTGGGCCAGGTTCGCGATGGCAGCGCCGGTCGCGTTCGTCGCTACCGGGCAGGAGGCGCGCGCGGTCGGCCGGGCGGTGTCGTTTGAGCAGTGGGCCAGCGGCGCGGTCAGGCTCGGCGGCAGAGCGCCGACGGCGGCCGACTTGCGCACGCACCTGACGACGCTGTTCCCGCCGGTCCGCCTGCGGGGCTACCTGGAGGTGCGCTACCTGGACGTGAGCCCGCCGCGATGGTGGCCGGCGATCGCGGCGGTGACGGCGACGCTGATGGATGACCCGGTCGCGGCGGACCTGGCGACCGAGGCAACCGAACAGGCTGGCCTGTTGTGGTCCGAGGCAGCCAGGGAGGGGCTGGCCGACCCGAGGCTGGCCCGGTCGGCCCGCCGGTGCCTGGCCATTGCCGCCGGGCGGGTTCCCGCGCCGCTCGGGCCGGCGGTGGAAGACCTGGCCGAGCTGGTCGAGTCGGGCCGCTGCCCGGGCGACCTGCTGGCCCAGCGCGCCGCGAAGGTCGGGCCGCTGGCGGCACTCAGGGAGATGGCACATGCATGACTCGGTAGTACGTGACCTGGAACTGGCCAGGGGCCGCACGCTCGGTCTCACCGACCTGGACGAGCCGACGCTGGTCGCCCAGCACGACCCGCTCATGAGCCCACTGGTCTGGGATCTGGCCCACGTCGGCCAGCAAGAAGAGCTGTGGCTCCTGCGCGGCGGCGACCCTAGCCGGCCGGGCATGCTGCCAGCCGAGGTGGACGCGCTCTACGACGCGTTCAAGCACCCTCGCGCGGAGCGCCCGTCGCTGCCGCTGATGCCGCCGGTCGAGGCGCGCGCGTATGACCACGAGGTCCGGGGGCGCGTACTCGACCTCATCGAGCGCACCCCGGCGGATGACCTGTTCACCGCGGGCATGGTCGTCCAGCACGAGGAACAGCACGACGAGACGATGCTCGCGACCCTGCAGCTGCGGCAGGGGCCGCCTGTGCTGCTCGAACGGCGGAGTCTCCCGCCGGGTCGCCGCGTCGAGCCGGACCGGGTGCTGGTACCCGGCGGGCCGTTTACGCTCGGCGTGGACGCGGCGACTGAGCCGTTCTCGCTCGACAACGAAAGGCCCGCGCACGCGGTACAGGTTGGCCCGTTCTGGATCGGCAGGGTCCCGGTCAGCAACCGGCAGTGGCTTGAGTTCATCGGCGACGGCGGCTACGAGCGGCCTGAACTCTGGTCGTCGCGCGGCTGGACGCACCGGACGCACGCAGGCTTGCAGCGGCCGCTGTTCTGGACCGGCCACGGGACGCGGCGCCGCTTCGGCCACGAGGAAGAGATACCGCCCGGCGAGCCGGTGCAGCACGTCTCCTACTTCGAAGCCGAGGCGTTTGCCCGCTGGTCGGGCGGGCGTCTTCCGACCGAGACCGAGTGGGAAAAGGCCTGTGCCTGGGACCCGGCCACGCGTTCCAGGCGCAGGTGGCCGTGGGGGTCCGAGCCGCCGGACCCTGAACGGGCCAACCTGGGCGGTCTCGGGCTGCGGCCGGCGCCCGTCGGCGCGTTCCCGGCCGGCGCATCGGCCTACGGCGCGGAACAGATGATCGGAGACGTGTGGGAGTGGACCTCATCGGACTTCGTGCCGTGGCCAGGATTCACGCCGATGATCTACCGGGACTACAGCGTCCCCTTCTTCGGTGGCGACTACAAGGTGCTGCGCGGCGGCTCCTGGGCGGTCGCCCCATCGACAATCCGGCCCTCGTTCCGCAACTGGGATCACCCGATCCGGCGGCAGATCTTTACCGGGCTGCGATTGGCCTGGGATGGATGACCGCGGGCTCAACGCCAGGGCCGGGCTGCCTGGCCGGCTGACTGTCAACTTTCTGGAGGCATGACCGTATGCCGGCACAAGACCGCATTCAGGCTCGTCCCGATAGCTACCTGAAGGAGTTGCGCGCGGATGTCCGGGCGGGCCTGACCGCGTGGCCGAAGTCCCTGCCGCCCAAGTATTTCTACGACGAGCGGGGCAGTGAGCTGTTCGACCAGATCACCCGGCTGCCGGAGTACTACCCGACGCGCGCGGAGACGGCGATCTTGACTCAGCGGGCAGCGGAGATCGCGCAGCTGTCAGCGTGTGAATCGCTCGTTGAGCTGGGCAGCGGGACCTCGGCCAAGACCGGGCTGCTGCTGCGCGCGCTGAGCTCCGGGGGGACGCTGGCCGAGTTCATGCCGTTTGACGTCGACCCAGCCGTGCTGGCTGATGCCATGCAGATGCTGGCCGCGCAATACCCGCGGCTGCGGATAGTGCCGTTCACCGGTGACTTCGAGCGCGACCTGGGTGCGATCCCGGCGGCGGCCGGCCGGCGGATGATCGCGTTCTTGGGCTCGACGATCGGTAACCTCGAGCCCGCCGCCCGGTCGGGCCTGTACCGCCAGGTCGCCGCGGCCCTGCGGCCGGGCGATACGTTCTTGCTGGGCACCGACCTGGTGAAAGATCCCGACCGGTTGCGGCGCGCGTACAACGACTCCGCCGGGGTCACCGCCGAGTTCAACCGGAATGTCCTGCGCGTGATTAACCGCGAACTGGGCGCCGACTTCGACGTCGAAGAGTTCGAGCACGTCGCGGTCTGGGACCCGGTGAACGAGTGGATGGAGATGCGGCTGCGCTCATGCCGCCAGCAGCGGGTCACCATCACCGACCTCGCGCTGACCGTATCGTTTGCCGCCGGCGAACAGATGCGCACCGAGATCTCCGCCAAGTTCCGCAGGGACGGCATCAGGGCCGAACTGGCCGCCGCCGGATTCCGGACACAGCGATTCTGGACCGACCCCGACGGCGACTTCGGCCTGACGCTCGCAGAACTGCTACGAAGCGACCGGGCTAGGCTGCGAGTCCCGCCTCGCTTCGGCGAAGCTCGCTGAGGCCGGGCGCCTCAGCTTCCTCCGGCTGTCCGGTGAGCTTTCGCCTCAGCTTCATCCGGCCCCGATGGAGCCGGGACGTCACGGTCCCGAGCGGGATGCCGAGCCGCTCAGCGATCTCGTGGTAGGGGTAACCCTCGACATCGGCCAGGTAGACCACCGTGCGGAAGTCCTCGGGCAGTTCTTTCAGCGCCCGCATGACGTCGGAGTCCGGCATCTGGTCGAGAGCCTCCGCCTCGGCGGACCTGGCGACCTGGTCGCCGGGGCTCGCCGGGACGGGCACGTCCTGCATGTTCCCGTACAGAGACTCCTGCGGCTCGCGCTGCCGCTTCCTGAAGCCGCTTGTGCCGGTGTTCGCCATGATCCGGTGGAGCCAGGCGCGCAGGTTAGTGCCGGGGGTGAATTGGTGAAATGCACGATAGGCCTTGGCCATGGTTTCCTGCACAAGGTCCTCGGCATCGCTCGGGTTGCGCGTCATGCGCAACGCTGTCGGATAGAGCTGACGCTGGAACGGAATCACGTCGCGCTCGAATCGCGCCTCCCGCTCGGCGGCCGTTTCCGCCATCGTCGTGTTCACGTTTACTCCTTTGTCGTCCCCCGAGCGCCTTGCCACGCGGGCGCTGGCCAGCGGCCGACCTTCCTGGTCTGGCGCGCCGACGTAAGCCCGAACAGGCTCGCTGCGCCTGGATGTCGCGCAATCGATTGCGAGCTGCGACCGCGGCAAGCTACTGGAGGGTAACCTAACTCCCGGGTAACCGCGGGGTACAGGCGCGTATTCCCGTGCCGAGGGCTCCTCGCCATGGGCGGGCCGCCAAACGTGGCGAGGCACGAAATCGAGGCATCGTTACGACTACACGCAGACAAAACCGGCCATAACAAACCCGCTTGAGCCGCCCGGACCAAGAATGCCGGTTAGAGAATGTATCATAATGATTTAAAAGATTATTATACGACTATGATCCTTTGCGGCTACTCTGCAGGCATTTCGGCGTCCCGGCAATACCCGCCCGAATGCCGCCAGCCGGCCCTGGCGCACAATGGACTGGTTCCGGCTGCCGACGTCGGTCGGGCGGCCGCGGGGGAGCGCCATGGCTGGCAGCGGCGGTACGCCGGCCGGGGACCGGAAGCGATGCAAGACGGGGGACTTGCGATGAACAGTGGCTTCTTT
>JASHUG010000308.1 GCA_030040155.1 Streptosporangiaceae bacterium
CCGCCGCCGCCCCAGTCGCCGCTGATCTGGCCGAGCGCGAGGAACCTGGTGGTGCGGCCGTCCGGCGCGACGCCGACGCAGTTGACCCCGGCGCCGCAGACCACGCCGATGCCCCAGTGCTTCTGTGTCCCGGCTCCGCCGGGCTCGCCTGCGTCGCGCAGGCCCGCCCGGAGGACGGCGAACGTATCGTTCACCACCGAGCTGGTCACCGACCAGCGCTGGGCCTGGATGATGTCGCCGAGCTCCGCTTCCTCGTCCGGCAGGTCCGCGCCCGCCAGGCAGGCTGAGACATGCTCCGCCACCGGCCCGCCGCCGGTCAGGCCCGCCTGAGTGGCGGCCGCCTGGACCAGCTCGGTCAGCACCTCGACCATGCCCGCCCGGCCGACGCCCTGGTGGTTGGAGTTTCCGCCACGCGCCACGCCGAGGACGGTGCCGTCGGCACCGACCAGCGCAACGTCTGTCTTGCTGTTACCGCCGTCGATGGCCAGGACTGCCGCGCGCCCGGCCTCCGTCACCGATTAGCCCAGGGGAGGAACGAGGCGTTCTCCGCCAGCAGCCGGTCTGCCAGCTGACCGGCCAGGTCGAACTGACCGACGAGCGGGTGAGCCAGCAGCGCCTTGGCCACCCGGTCGCGGCCGCCACGCAGCGCCGCGTCAATCGCCAGCTCCTCGTACGCAGACACGTGCGCGATCAGCCCGCTCATCAACGGACTTACGGGAGCGACCTCGACCGGCACTGGTCCGTCGGCGCCCACGATCGCGGACACCTCGATGACCGCCTCGTCGGCCAGGAACGGCAGCGTCCCGTGGTTGCGCAGGTTCACGACCTGGCGGTCGCGAGCGTCGGTGACTAGCGAGGCCAGCAGGGCGACCGCGGCCTCGGAGTAGAACGCGCCGCCGCGGTGCTGGAGCAGGTCCGGCTTGGTGTCGAGGTCCGGGTCGGCGTACATCGCGAGCAGCTGCTCCTCGATCTTCGCGACCGCCTGAGCCCGGGTCTCGTGACCGCGCTCCTCCTCGACGACCTGGTCGTGCGCCCAGTAGTACCGCAGGTAATAGGACGGCACCGCGCGGACTGCCTGGGTGACGGCCAGCGGCAGGCCGGTGTGCACGGCTATCTCCTCGCCATGCGCCTCGAGCAACTCGGGCAGGCGGTCGACGCCGTCGGTGAACGCGCCTCGTTCCCACGTGAGATGGTTAAGCCCGACGTGATCGAGGTCAACCTGCTCCGGCCGCACGCCGAGCAGCGCGGCAAACCCGCGCTGATACCCGATGGCCACGTTGCACAGCCCGACCGCGCGGTGGCCGGCGTCCAGCAGTGCCCTGGTCACGATGCCGACCGGGTTGGTGAAGTCGATGATCCAGGCATCCGGCTCGGCGCGCTCCCGGACCCGCTCGGCGACGTCGAGGACGACGGGGACCGTGCGCAGCGCCTTGGCGAAGCCGCCCGCTCCGGTGGTTTCCTGCCCGATGCAGCAGAACTCCAGCGGCCAGGTCTCATCCCTGTGCCTGGTCGCCTGGCCGCCGACCCGCAGCTGGATCAAGACCGCGCCCGCGCCGTCCAGGGCTGCGTCGAGGTCGGAGGTCCAGGTCACTTGGGCCGGGTGGCCGTAACGAGCCATGATCCGGGCCGAGAATGGCCCCACCACCGAGAGCCTGGACTGGTCGGGGTCAACGAGCACCAGCTCGCTGACCTTGATGTTCCCGGTCAGCCTGGCGATCCCGTCGACCAGTTCCGGGGTGTAGGTGGAGCCACCGCCAACGACAGCGAGTTTCATCTAGAAGGCCTTCACTTCCGCGCCTGACTGTGCAACATGGCATGCGACGTCATGATCAGGAGCGAGTTGCTTGAGCTGCGGCGTGACCGCCGAGCAGATTTCGATTGCCAGCGGGCACCGCCAGCGGAACCGGCAGCCCGGCGTCGGGTCGATCACCCGCGGCGGCTCGCCCCGGTCGGTGGCCGCCGTGACGTTCAGGTCTGCGCGCGGGTCGGGCACGGCCGACAGCAGCAGCTGGGTGTAGGGATGACGCGGGTTGGCCAGGACCTCCTCGACCGGACCCTGCTCGGCGACGTGCCCCGCGTACATGACGATGATCCGGTCAGCGACGTACCGGGCGCTGGCGATGTCGTGCGTGATGTAGAGAATGGACACGCCTTGCTCGTCGCGCAGTTGCGTCATCACGTTCAGCAGGCCGAGCCGGATCGAGACGTCCAGCATGGAGACCGGCTCATCGGCGAGGATCAGCTTGGGCCGCATGGCCAGCGCCTGCGCGAAGCCGACCCGCTGGCGCTGGCCCCCGCTCAGCTCGTGCGGGAAGCGCTGCAGGACCTCCGAGCCTGGCACTAGCCCGACGGCCTCGAAGACGCGCACGGCTTCGGCGTGCCGCTCGTGGTCGGACAGCTCGGGCCGGTGCAGCTTAAGGCAGCGCATGACGCCATGCGACACCCGGAAGACCGGGTTGATCGAGGCGAACGGGTCCTGGAACACCATCGGCACGTCGCTGCGGTAGCCGAGTATGTCCCGCCGGGAGCGCATCTTGGAGAGCGGCCGGCCCTGGAAGTAGATCTCGCCCGAGGTCGGCTTGTAGATCCTGGCCAGCAGCCGGGCGATAGTCGATTTCCCGCTGCCGCTCTCGCCGGCCAGCGCCACGATCTGGCGCTCGCCGATTTCCAGGTTGACCTCGTCGACCGCGTGCAGCGTCTTGCGCTGCAGGCCGCTGCCGATCCTGAAATGCCGGCTCAGGTTGTCGGTCCGCAGCAGCGGGGCGCTGTCCACCGCGCCGGGCTGCGGTGCCGTCTGCTGGTCAGTCATAGCTGTGCGCTCCCGGCCTCGTGCAGCAGGCAGCGGACGCGCTCGCCGTGCAGGCTGTACAGCGGGACCTCCGTGGTCTTGCAGCGCTCCATCACCTGCGGGCAGCGCGGCGCGAACTGGCAGCCCGCCGGCGGCCTCGCCAGGTTAGGCGGGCTGCCGGGGATCCCGGCCAGCTTGACCTTCGGGCCCTTGATCGACGGGAACGCCTCCATCAGGCCGATGGTGTAGGGGTGCAGTGGCTCCGCAAACATCCGTCTCGTGTCGCCCAGTTCGGCCACCTGGCCGGCGTACATCACCATGAGGCGGTCGGAGAAGTGCCGGACCAGCGACATGTCGTGGGTGACGAAGATGACCGCAAAGCCAAGCTGCTCCTGCAGCTCCTTAATCTGCACCATCAGCGAGCGCTGCGCGACCACGTCGAGCGCGGACGTCGGCTCGTCCATGATCACAAGTTCCGGCGTGAAGAGCATGGCCATCGCGATCATGGACCGCTGCCGCATCCCCCCCGACAGCTGGTGCGGGTAGCTCCGCAGGTGCACCGGGTCGATGCCGACCATCCTGAGCACCTCGGCCGACCGGTCTGCAATCTCCTGCTTGGAGGTCACCCCGTGGGCCCGCATCGCGTCCGTGAACTGCGCCGCAATGTCGGTGACCGGGTTCAGCGCGTTCATGGCGCTCTGCATGACGACCGACATGTTCCGCCATCGCACCGCGGCGAGCTGCTTGTCGGTGAGGCCGACGAGGTTCTCGCCCTTGAAGATCACGCTGCCAGCGCTGATCCCGGCCGGCGGCGCCAGCAGCTGGGCGATGGCGAACAGGAGCGTGGACTTCCCGCAGCCGGACTCCCCGACGATCGCGACGAACTCGCCCGGCTCGACCTCGAAGCTGACGTCGCGCACGGCCCTCACGGTGCCGCGCTCCATGATGTAATCCACGGACAGGTCGCGGACCTCGAGGATCGCCCCCGAGTGCCAGCCCGCTGGCTGACTGCCCGGCAGGCCGTTAGTTAGCAGGCTTGACACGCTTCCCTCGCATGCTCCTGACCGGCCGCAGGGCCGGGTTTCCGATCTCGTCGAATGCGTAATTGAGCAGCGCGAACGCGGCGCCCAGCGCGACGATGCACAAGCCGGGCACGATGATCCACAGTGCCTGCCCGGTCTGGAGCGCTTCCTGGTTTTCTGCCCAGTACAGCATCGTGCCCCAGCTGGTCACCGACGGGTCGCCGAGCCCGATGAACTGCAGGCTGGAAGAGAACAGCACGGCATACAGCGCGTTGGTCAGGAAGCTCGCCACCAGCAGCGAGGTCATCGTCGGGATGATCTCCACGACGATGATGTAGATCGGCCGCTCGCCGCGCACCCGCGCTGCCTCGAGGAACTCCCGGTTGCGCAGCGAGAGCGCCTGCGAGCGGAGCTGGCGGGCCGTGTACGACCACGAGATACACGTGATCACCGCGATCATCACGCCGGTGGTTGCCCCGCCCAGGTAGCTGCCGATGACGATGAGCAGGGGGAATGCCGGGATGACGAGCAGCACGTCGGTGAGCAGGTTCAGGACGCTGTCCCAGACTCCGCCGAGGTAGGCGGCCGCGACGCCGATCAGCATGGCGATGATCGTGCAGCCCAGGCCAGCCCCGAACGCGATCTCAAGCACGGGCCGGGTGCCGTAGATGACCTGCGCGAACATGTCCTGGCCGAAAGCGGTCGTGCCCAGCAGGTGCGCGGTGGACACCCCCAGGTTGGGCTTGTAGATCTCCGCGTTCGGGTCGTCGTGCGCGATGACGCCGGGGAACAGCCCGACCAGAATGAAAATGAGCAGCAAGATGGCACCGGCGGCCGCCTTGCCGTTGCTGGTGACCGCTCGGGCCATCCGGCGCATTGCCCGGGCGCCGGAAATTCTCGGGACGACACCCCACTCGCCGGGGATCGGCAGGGCGGTCGCGGCATCGGCACCGGTGGCGGTGCCGCTGGTGGTGCCGGCGCCTGGCTCTTGCAGTGTCGCCATGGCTATCGCGCCCCCCTCGTCCGCGGATCCAGGATCGCGGTCGCGATATCCGAGAACAGGATCGCTACCAGCACGGCCACGGTGATCAGCAGGAACAGCGCTTGCATCAGCGGATAGTCTTCGTTGTTCACGGCTTGCAGCAGCATGTAACCGAGGCCCTGGTAGTTAAAGACCTCCTCGATCAAAATCGCGCCGCCGACCACGAATCCGAGCGACATGGCAAAGCCGGTCAGGTTCGGCAGGATCGCGTTCCGCGCGGCGTAGTCCATCATGATCCGCCAGCCGGGCAGGCCCTTGGCTCGGGCCATCCGCACGTAGTCCTCGGCGAGCGTGGTGATCATGGTGTTGCGCATCGTCAGGATCCAGGTGCCAATCGTGGTGACCAGCAGGGTCACGCCCGGCAAGACCGCGTGCTCGAGCACGTTGCTGATAAAGGTCCAGTCGAGTGCCGGCGTCAGAGTGAAGTTGTAACTCTCGATGTAAGGCAGCCAGTGCAGCTTGATCCCGAAGAAGAGGATCAGCAACAACCCGAGCCAGAAATACGGGATCACAGTCATGATCACGAAGATCGGCGGCAGAATGCTGTCCAGCCGGCCACCTCGCCGCCAGGCCCCGATGATCCCGATGAAGGTGCCGAGGATGAACGCCATGACGGTGGTGATGCCGACCAGGCCCAGCGTCCAGGGCAGCGCGTCGAGCACCATACGGGCCACCGAGTTGCCAGGTTCCGTCGTGAGTGAGACGCCCCACTTGCCGGTCGCGACGTCACTCAGGTAGCTCCCGTACTGCGACAGCAAGCTCTGGTGGGCATTGAGGCCGAACTCCGCGTCCAGCGCCTTCAGTGCCTGCGGGGGGACCCCCGCCTTGAACTTGCCGATCACCGCGAGCGCCGGGTTGCCCGGCATCATGCGCGGCAGCAGGAAGTTGAGCGTGAGCGCCACCCACAACGTCAGCAGGAAGAAGCCGATGCGGCGCAGCACGAATCTCATGCCGCTCTCCTTTCGCTGCGCACTATGTCCTCCTAACGCTCGCCCAGCGGGACGCGGGCCGCAAGAGTCGCATCCGGACGGCCCCGTAGCTCGGCTCCGGGGCCGTCCGGATGCGGTTACATTTCGTCGGTTACTTGACTGGTGCCAGGCGATCCATCACCACGCCCCAGTCGGGGTAGTTGTACGCGGCAGGCTGCGCGTACGGGTTGGACTGCGTTGGCCATCCGGTGAAGGTTGCGGTGTTGTACTGGAACCAGTCGACTTCCTCGGTGACCGGGATGACCGGCACGTCGGACAGCATGACCTTCTCCAGCTGGTCGACGATCGAGTGCTGGGTGGCGCTCGACGTGGTGGTGGGGTAGGAGTTGATCAGCGCGTCGGTGGCCGGGTTGCTGTAACGCTCCCAGTTGGAGCCCGCCGCTGTCCCGATCGGGGCGGAGTTGTGCGAGTACAGCCACTGGCGCAGCTCGTAATACGGCGTAGGACCACCGGTTTCGGCGCCGTAAGCAAGCTCGAAGTGGCCCTCGTACAGGTCGGTCTCATACGGAGTGTCGGCCAGGTCCTCGGGCGTGATCGCGATGCCAACCGCCTTGAGGCTCTGCTCGATGGTCTGCACGGCGGCCACCCAGTCGGAGAAGCCGCCGTTGTTGAGGATGGTGAACGAGAGCTCCTGGCCCGATGGCGAGACGAAGATGCCGCTCGAGTTCTTCTTGAAGCCGGCCGCCTCCAGGATCGAGACCGCCTTAGCCGGGTCATAGGTGTAATTGTTGCCGTACGCCGCGGCCTGCGAGGTGTCCTCCCAGTTCGAGAACGTCGGAGTCACGATGCCAGTCTGGTTCGAGGCGGGCTCGTAGCCGTCCTCGCCGATGGTCGAGGCCCTCTGCCGGTTGATTGCGTACGCCATCGCTTCGCGCACCGCGACGTTCTTCAGCAGTGGGTTGGTCAGGTTGAAGAACACGTCCACGTTCGCGACCGGCGGGAACCAGTAGTGGTTGGCCGAGCTCTTCGACAGGTAGAAGCTCTGGATGCTCGGGATGAACTGGCTGCCCCACTGCGCCGAGCCGGCGGCGAGATAGGTGTTGGCCGTGTTGTTGGTGAGGAAGGCCGGGTAGTCCACGACCCCGACCTTCGGCACGCCCGCCTTCCAGTAGTGGGTGTTGGCCACGTACTTGATGTTCTGCGGGGTGCAGTCGCTGCTGCCAGAGGTGAACGCGCCGGTTCCGACCGGGTTCTTGTCCGGGTAGGTGACCGGGTTGGACACCTTGGACCAGACCTTCTGATCGACGATTCCGACTTGGTCAGCGATGTAGTAGAAGTACGTCACCGCGGGCGTCTTGAACGTCATCACGACCTGGTCCGAGCCCGACTGCGTGACGCTGGACAGCACCGACCACACCGAGTTGATGTCGAGCGTCGGGTACTTCTTCATCAGGTTGAAGGTATAGACCACGTCGGCGGCCGTCAGCGGGTCACCGTTGGTGAACTTCACCCCGTTGCGGATCGTGAACGTGATGACCTTGTTGCTGTCGCTCCAGGCATAGCTGGTCGCTAGCCACGGCGTGGTCTGGTCATTGTTCAGCGAGTCCACGAAGACAAGCGGCTCGTAGATCGGACCGAGCGAGAAGGCGATGTCGCTCAGGTTGAACGGATTGAAGTCACACGTCCAGGTCCCGCCGCTCTCGTTGTCGATGGTCAGCGTGCCGGACGGCCCCGACGAACTCGGGGCAGACGACGACGATGGGGAGGAGCTGCCGCAGGCGGCCGCCAGCAGGGCAGCCGCGGCAACGGCCGCAGCAGCCACGATTGTCTTATGGCGTCTCATATGCCTTGCCCTTCGAGGGAAGTGTTCTGCGCGCCGCCGGTCCGCCAGAGCGGTGAGCTGAGCGCAGGGGCCGGAATGGTGTGCGGCCGTCGGCAGTCCCCGGCGGCCGCGGGTGGCATGAAGTGAACGGATTGTACATGTTCATACCAAAGGTAGGGATTTTCCAGTGCTAACTGCCGGTGCGCTGCCCGCGCCCGCGTGTGTCCAGGACCGTGCGTCCTGTCCCTGCTGTTCCTCTGATTCGTGGGTGTTGATTTCTGGCAAGGTCTGGTTGCCTGGGGCGCCGCCCCCGGCGGCGTCGACGGCCAGCGCGACGGCCCCGAGCAGCGGCGCGTCCTCAGGGAAGTGGGCGACGACCAGCTCAGGCGGGAACGGGACGCCGGCCCGCAGGGCCTGGGTGAGCCTGGGCCCGATCCGGTCCCAGGACCGAGCCATTCCGCCGCCCACCGCGATCCGGACCGGATCGATGAGGATCGCCACGTTCGTCAGGTGGAAGGCGAGCTCGTTCACGAACTCGCTGATCAGGCCGTCAAGTGCCGGATCTTGCCTGCTGGCCTGGAAGACGTCAGCAGCGGACTGCCCGTCCGGGCTGAGGCCAGCCGCGAGCGCCCGCCCCGGCAGCGCCTGGCCGCTGACCACGTCCTCCAGCATGACGCGCTGCCCGAGCTGGCGACCGACATCCTCGGGCGTGCGCAGGTTGTAGCCGATCTCGCCGGCCGCACCGTGGCCACCGGTCAGCACGCGGCCGCCAGCAACGATCGCTGTTGCCAGGCCCGTGCCCAGGTTCAGGTACACCGCGGGGTCATAGCCGGCCAGCGCACCCCACCGGCTCTCGGCCCTGGCGGCCGCCTTCGCGTCGGTGGCCATCCGGACGCGGACACCCGGGAAAGCGGTGCGCAACTCATCGCCGAACCTGAGCGCGCCCCAGCCCTTGATCGCGGGAGCCAGTTCGACCCGGTCCTCGAACGGGATCCCGAACGTGGCCGCGCCGACGGCAGCGAGTCTGGAGTCCGGCGCAGCCGAACGGAGCAGCTCACGCGCCGTCTCGATGCCATGACCGAAGCTTGCCACGGCCCCGAGCTCACCCCGGCTGGGCACAGCGACCGAGGCGAGCTTGTTGCCCGTCAGGTCGCAAACGGCCGCAGCGATCTTCGTGCCGCCGAAATCCAGGCCGAGCACGACTGGGGGGTGGGTCATTCAGCCTTCCGAGGGCTTTGGAAACACGTCATTCCGGAAATTTAGTTAGGACAGTATCCTAACTAACTAGCTGGCGACAAGAGGCGGTCCGAGCGCGATCGCAAGGCGGCCAGCGCGCGCTGAGGGCTCAGATCCCCGCGGCGCGCCTCGGCCGACGCTCGTGCTTTCGGGCTTTAGGGAAGGATGTGATCGTGGCCGCCACGACCCCCACTCGGCAACGGGACAGTGCAGGCGCGCACGCGCCGCAGCCCGAACCCGATCCTGCGGGCAACCAGCCTCGACCCCCGGTGCTCGAGGCAGCCGACGAGCCTTCACTGTCCGGCCCGGACGTCGCGGCCGGCCAAGAGGCCGTGGGCCCGCTGGCGGCCGGCCAGGTCAGGTCGCTGCAGGCCGCGAGGCCGCAGCTGCTGCGGGCCATGAACGAGCAGCTACTCATTCAGCACATTCGCCATCTTGGCCCCTGCTCGCGGGCCGAGCTCGCCCGGCTGTCCGGGCTGTCCAAGCCCACGGTATCGCTGGCCCTCGCCAACGTGGAGCGATCAGGGCTAGTGCGTGAGGCCGGTCAGCGAACGGGCGTCCCCGGCCGGTCAGCCGTGCTGTACGAGATCCGGCCCGACGCCGGATACGTCCTTGGCCTCGACATCGGCCGCGACTACCTGCGCGGCGCCCTGGCTGATCTAACCGGCGAAGTCATCGCGCGCTCCTCGCTCCGCAGCCGGGTTGCCAGCGTCAGTGGCCGGGTCGCCGAGCTGATCAGGCTGGCGGACGAGCTATGCCAGCATGCGGGCATCACCAGGTCGGACGTCACTCAGACGGTGGTCGGGAGCCCCGGTGTCTACGACCCAGGGCGCAACGCGATCGCCCTTGCCGGCGGCCTGGCCGGCCTCGGCAAGACGGCCGTACTCAAGCAGCTACGGCAGGCATTCGGCCCGCATCTGGCCCTCGAAAACGATGCGGACGCCGCCTCGCTGGCCGAGCGCGAGCACGGGCACGGCCGCGAGGTCCGCACGTTCGCCTTCGTCTGGGTCGGCACGGGCATCGGCTTGGGCTTGGTCATCGACGGTCACCTGCACCGCGGCGTGCACGGGGCGGCGGGCGAGATCGCCTACATGCCGATTACGGCCGGACAGGGCGCAGACCCGCAGGAGGCTCGCCGTCGCGGGACCCTTGAGGCGGCCGGCTCGGCCGCCGCAGTGGTCAGGGCCGCCCGCCGGGCCGGAATGCGTGGCTCGCTATCGGCCCGGCGAGTATTCGAGGCGGCCGCCGCCGGGGACGAGCGAGCTGCCGCGGTGGTGGCGGGGGAGGCGGAGCTGGTCGCCAGGGCGGTATGCGCGATCATCACCGTCGTCGACCCGGAACTTGTCGTGTTTGGCGGCGGCATCGGTCAGGCTCCCGGCTTTGCGGCAGCAGTCAACGCCGAACTCGACCGGCTCGCTCCGGTGCTGCCTGAGGTCCGGGTCAGTGCGCTCGGCACGGACGCCGTGGTCGACGGATGCCTTGCCTCAGGGGCTGAGCTTGCCTGGCAGCGCCTGACCACGCTGCTGTCGAGTTCGCTCGCGCCCGAGAGCCCGGCCGGCGCTCGCGCATAGCGGCGACGGGCTCGGCGAGCCGGGGGCGCTCCCGGTAGTAGCCGGGCTGTGCCCGTGGCCTGCGGATTGCAGACAGTACAGTCCAATGGTGATTGTTGAGCAGGACGCCAGCCGGACCCTGCCGTCGCCGCGGATGCTGCGCTGGGAGATCTTCACGGTCTTCGCGATCTCCCTCGGCGCTAGCGGGCTGAACGCGCTGCTGAGCCTGGTCGGCGA
Source organism: Streptosporangiaceae bacterium (assembly GCA_030040155.1). Classification (GTDB taxonomy): domain Bacteria; phylum Actinomycetota; class Actinomycetes; order Streptosporangiales; family Streptosporangiaceae; genus JAJYUU01. The sequence goes on from JASHUG010000308.1 coordinate 10,627, forward strand.
CCTGCTGTCCAGGCAGTCACTGAGCAGTCAGCAGGCGTACCTCGTGGGCTCGCTGTCCACGAACAACTGGCTCGATCTCGTGCTGCAACTGGTCGCCATCGCCGAGGACCTGATGCCGGTGGTACTGGTCTTCTACCTGATGGCCAGGTCGGGCGAGCCGCCCTCGGTGATGGGCCTGGATGCGCGCCAGCCCGGCAGGGATTTGCTCAGGGGAGCGGTCCTGGCCGCGGTTATCGGCGGCGCTGGCCTCGGCCTGTACCTGACCGCGTATCACCTCGGCGTCGAGCTCAACGTCGTGCCCGAGTCGCTGCCGAACGTCTGGTGGCGCATCCCTGTGCTGCTGCTGAGCGCCGCGCACGACGGGATCCTGGAGGAGATCCTGGTCATCGGCTACCTGCTCCGCCGGCTCGACCAGCTCGGCTGGACGCCGTGGAAGGCGATCGTCGTGGCCGCCATCCTGCGCGGGTCCTATCACCTCTACCAGGGTGTCGGTGCCTTCGTCGGGAACGCGATCATGGGCCTGATCTTCGGCTATCTGTACCGGCGGTGGGGCCGGGTCACGCCGCTGATCGTCGCGCACACGCTCATCGACGCGGTCACGTTCATCGGTTACGCGGCCCTGGTCGGCAAGGTGTCGTGGCTGCCGCCAAAGTGACGCCGGCCGGCGCTAACGTCCCAGGTCGGCCAGCACCCTGGCGGCGGGCAGCCGGGCGAGTGCGGCGCCGGGCAGGGTCAGCTTCGACCGGCGCACACCGCTGCCGATTACGACCCAGGGCTGGCCGGCGACGGCTGCGTCGACGAAGACCGGCCAGTCCGCCGGCAATCCGACCGGAGTAATGCCGCCGTACTCCATGCTGGTCAGCTCGACCGCGGTGTCCATGGCTGCAAAAGAGGCCTTGCGCACGTCCAGCTCGCGCTTGACCAGGCCATTTACATCGGCTCTGGTGGTCGCGAGCACCATGCACGCCGCCATCCGCGTTTGCCCCTCGCGGCGGCCCGCGACCACTACGCAGTTAGCCGACTCGGTGAGCGCAACGTCATATTTCTCGCAGAACGCCGCGGTGTCGGCCAGCGCCGGATCGATCTCGGCCACTCCGACCTGGTCGGCCGGGAGCACCTCCGCCAGTTCCTTGAGCGCCGCGGCGACGGGAGCCGCCAGCAGGTCGGGCCGCTCCAACGCCGGTACCGCGGCCAGGCTGCCAATGTGCATCGTCACCCGCCGCAGTCTAGGGGCGGTACATCGGCGCGGGCCCGCCGGGCCGCGACGGCAGTCATCGAACGGCACGCGCGGACGGCGCGGGCTCGCGCCTGTACCGGGCTAGCCGCTCAGGCTCCCGAGCGTGGCGGTGACGTTCCTGGTCGAGCCGTTGCGCCGGACGTGCAGGGTGACCTGCGTTCCGGGCTTCAAGACGGCCAGGTCTGCTTCAAGCGCTGCGAGTGTCGGCGTGGACTCGCCGTCCATGCTCACGATCACATCACCGCTGCGCAGGCCGGCCTGGTCCGCCGGGCCGCCGTTGGCGACACTCACGATGGCCACGCCGGTGCCGAGCCCCTGCTGGTTCGCGGAGGTCTGCGCGGTGATGCCGAGCGAGGCCCGGCCGGAATTGGTGACCTTTCCCGTCTTGATGATCTGGTTAGCGATCTCCCGCACGGTGTCGCTCGGGATCGCGAAGCCGATCCCTGGGGCCGCCCCGCCCGCGTCGGGGAGCCGCGCGGTCAGGGTCGGAATCCCGATGACCTGGTCTTCCAGGTTGACGAGCGCTCCGCCGCTGTTGCCGGGGTTGATTGCGGCGCTGGTCTGGATGGCGGACGTGATGATGACGTGATCGCCACCGTCGTCTTCGGAGACGGTGCGCCCGGTGGCTGACACGATCCCTTGCGTGACGCTGTCAAAGAGCCCCAGCGGGTTGCCCATCGCGAGCACGATCTCACCAATCGAGGCGTTCTCGGAGTTGCCGAACGTTGCGGCCTTCAGCTCGCTGGCGTCCTTGGTCACCCTGATCACCGCGAGGTCGTCCGGGGTGAACTTGCCGATCACGACGGCGGGGAGCATTGCCTCGCCGCTGGCGGGCAGCACCTGAACCGTGCTTGCGTCGCCCACAACGTGCGCGTTGGTGACGATGTCGCCCTTGGAGTCGTAGACGACGCCAGAACCGGTCGAGTCGCCCACTCTGATCTGCACGACGGAGGGCAGTACCGCCCGCACGACGTGCTCGTAACTGTCCTGCAGCGGGACCGAGGAGTTCCCGCTCGCCTGACCGGAGGCGCCTGGCGTGCTCGCGCCGCACGCAGCCGCGCTAGCCAACGTCAGCAGGGCGACACCGGGAAGAAGCCACGCGCGCGCGCGTGCAGTTGCTGACCTATCCATAAATATTCCCCCCGTGCCGGATCCGGCGACGCCCCTATCCTGTCCAGCATGTCGTTGGATGAATCATTCGCGGAGATCATTGCGGGCACGGGGATCCAGGTCGGGAACGCGTCGGTGGCGCGCCTGGCCGGCTCGCTGTCGGCCCGTGCCCTGACCGCCGCCGATCTGACCGCGTTCTACCAGGCCAGGATTGAGCGGCTGAACCCAGAGTTGCGGGCGGTGATCGCCATCAGCGGCGACGCCGCGGGCGAAGCCGAGGCCAGTGACGAGCGCCGGGCGAACGGCGCCGGACGCGGGCCGCTGGACGGCATCCCGGTGCTGGTGAAGGACAACATCTCGGCCGCCGGGATGCCCGCCACCGCCGGCTCACCCGCGCTGATGCACGCAGCAGACCCGGACGCGTTCCTGGTGACCAGGCTGCGCGCGGCCGGGGCGGTCATTATCGGCAAGGCCAACCTGTCGGAATGGGCGAACTTCAGGTCCAGGCCGTCCAGCAGCGGGCTGAGCACGCTGGGCGGCCAGGCCGTGAACCCGCACGGGAGCGGACGCAGCCCGTCCGGCTCGAGTTCGGGCTCTGCGGTCGCCGTGGCGGCCGGCCTGGCGCCGCTGGCAGTCGGGACCGAGACCGACGGCTCGATCGTGTCGCCATCTGGCGTCTGCGGCATCGTCGGCATCAAGCCCACTCTCGGCCTGATCAGCCGCTCCGGAGTGGTGCCGATCTCGGCCGCGCAGGATACAGCCGGGCCGATGGCGCGGACGGTGGCGGATGCCGCGGCGCTGCTGACCGTGCTCGCGGGTCGCGATGAGACAGACCCGGCGACTGAACGAGCCGTAGCCGAGGCGTGTGACTACACGGCGTTCCTCCGGCCGGGCGGACTTGACGGCGCGCGGTTGGGCGTCTGGCGCGACCCGTCAGCCAAGGCGGACGCCCGCACCGCCGCGATCCTGGAGTCCGCGATCGTTACCTTGCGGGACGCAGGCGCGGAGATCGTCGACCCGGTGCAGCTCGCGGATATCGACAAGCTGGGTGAGCCCGAGTACGCCGCGCTCACCCACGAGTTCAAGCATGACATCAACGCTTATCTCGCGGGCGTTGGCGGCGACCATCCTGCTGATCTTGCCGGGCTCATTGCCTTTAATACCGGGAACGAGGCGGTGGTGCTCAATCACTTCGGCCAGGAACTGTTCGAGGCGGCCGAAGCCACCAGCGGCGACATGGCCGACGCCGGCTACCGCGAAGCACGGGAGTCGGCTGCCAGGATCGCCAGGTCCGGCCTCGACGGCGCCCTCACCGCGGACAAGCTGGACGCGGTCATCGCGCTGACCGGGCATGCAGCCTGGCTGATCGACCACGTGCTGGGCGACTACCACTCCTGGGGTTCCTCTAGCCCTGCCGCGGTGTCGGGGTACCCGTCGATCACGGTGCCTGCCGGGTCGGTCAGCGGGCTGCCCGTCGGGCTGTCATTCATCGGCGCGGCCTGGAGTGAGCCGCGGCTGATCGGGCTTGCGCACGACTTCGAGCTGGCCCTGGCGGCAAGGTCACCCGGCGGGCCAGCGGGCGTCGCGGCCAGCAGGCAGCGATAGCCTGGCGCCCATGGACTCCTGGCCCGCCCCAGACGTACCTAACCTGCCCGGACGGGCCCCCGAGACGAAGATCTGGGATACGGCGACCAGGGCGCTTGCCATCGCGGCGCCCGGCCTGCAGGCGAGGCTTTATGCCTGTGGCATCACGCCCTACGATGCGACCCATATGGGCCATGCCGCGACTTATGTGGCGTGGGACCTGCTGATCCGCGCCTGGCGTGACGCCGGGCATGGGGTCATCTACGTGCAGAACGTCACCGACGTCGACGAGCCGCTACTGGAGCGGGCGGATAGGGACGGCGAAGAGTGGCAGGAACTGGCCGAGCGGGAGATAGCGCTGTACCGGTCAGACATGGCGGCGCTGCGGGTGCTGCCGCCCGACGAGCTGATCGGCGCGGTTGAGGCCATGCCGCTCATCGAGCGGTTCAACCAGCGACTGGCGGACCGCGGCTCGGTCTACGAACTCGACGCTGACATCTACTTCACCCGGTTCGCCGACCCGGACTTCGGATCGGTTTCCTGGCTGGACACCGCCACGATGGCCGAACTGGCGGCCGAGCGCGGTGGCGACCCGGCCAGGCCAGGCAAGAAGGACCCGCTGGACCCGGTGCTTTGGATGGCTGAGCGGCCGGGCGAGCCGTCCTGGCCGTCGGACTTCGGCCCTGGCCGGCCCGGCTGGCACGTAGAGTGCGCCGCGATCGCCACGCGCTACCTCGGCGAGGAGTTCGACGTGCAGGCCGGAGGCCGCGATCTGGTGTTCCCGCATCACGAGATGAGCGCTGCGCACGCGCGCGTCGCCCTGGCCAACCCGGATGCCTTCGCCCGCCGTTACGCGCATGCGGGCATGGTCCGCCTGGACGGGGAGAAGATGTCCAAGTCCCTTGGCAACCTGGTGTTCGTCTCGACACTGCTGGCGGACGGAAACGACCCCATGGCGATCAGGCTGACTCTGCTGGCTCACCACTACCGCCAGGACTGGGACTGGACGGACGAGGGCTTTGCGGCCGCCACCGACCGGCTAGCCGCATGGCGAGCGGCTGCCATGGCCGCGGACGCAGACGAGGCAGCGCAAGGCGGAAACGGGGCCGCGGGCCTGGAGGTGCTCGAGGCGCTCAGGGAGCGCATCGCCGATGACCTGGATGCACCGGGAGCCCTCGGAGTAGTCGACGACTGGGCTGCCGTCGCGCTCGGCGGCGGAGCGGCCGGCTCGGGCCCGTTGGTGCGGGCGGCCGTGGACGCCATACTCGGCATCGAGCTCTGACCGGCGGTCGCGGTGCTTGAGGTGCGCAAGGCGAAGCCGGCTGAGGCGGCCGAGATCGCGGCCGTAGCCGTCGCGGCCTACGCGCCGTATGTTGCGCGCATCGGTCGGCCGCCGGCGCCGATGACTGCCGACTACGCCGCGGCGGTTCACCGGGGTGAGGTCTGGGTGGCGGTCGCCGACGGCGCGATCACCGGGTTGCTTGTGCTCGTGCCGGCGCCTGATCACCTGCTGCTCGAGAACGTCGCGGTACGCCCGGACGCGCAGCGGACGGGCATCGGCGCGCGGCTCCTCGGGCTGGCCGAGGACCAGGCTAGGCGGCTGGGACTGACCGAGATCCGCCTTTATACCAACGTCGCGATGACCGAGAACCTTGCTTACTACCCGCGGCACGGCTACGTGGAGACTCACCGCGGCGAGGGCGCCGGATTCAGCCGGGTCTACTTCGCCAAGTGCCTGCCCGCCGCGTAAGGACCGGCCGGTCAACCAGATGGACCGGTGCAACTGGTCATGCCGGTGCTGCCAGTCGGGCAGCGGGCCGTTCGCGTCGAGGTAGTCGCTGGCCCGGCCGTTCCCGTACTGGAAAGCCGGAAAAAGGTTCCAACGTCTGCCGCCGCAGCACCGTCTCAACAGGCGTAACTACTTCTAGTAAGGGAGCAACTACCATGTCCCTCAGCAACCACGCGCGGCATCTCGCCGCGGCCGCCGCGATCGTCGGCAGCGCGATCCTGTTTCCCGCCGTCGCGCTCGCAGCCTCCGGTGGCACAGCGGCTCCGCAGTCGGCCGTCCACCGGTGCCTGGCCGACCAGCTGACCGCCTGGCTCGGCGAACCGGGCAGTCAGACCGCTGGCAGCACCTATTACCAGCTTGAGATCTCCAACATTTCCGGGCGCACATGCACGCTCTACGGGTTCCCCGGCGTGTCCGCGGTGCGCAGTGCCATGCAGCAGGAGGGCAGCCCGGCAAGCCGCGTCCCCGGCCATGCGGAGGACCTGCTGACGCTGGCGCCCGGCTCGACCGTGCACGTCATCTTGCAGATCACCGACGTGTACAACTTCGGCCCCAGCGCCTGCCACCCGGTGCGGGCCTTCGGGCTGCGGGTCTACGCGCCGGGCGACTACAGCTGGCACCTGGTCGGGCTCAACTTTGAGGCTTGCTCCAAGACCGGCCCGATTTTCCTGCACGTGAGCACCACGATTGCCGACACCGGAATTCCCGGCTACAGCCACTGACCGCACCAGATAGCTGACGCCCGCTCCCGCGCGCTGCGGCAGCGGGCGTCACGTCACCGGCGTAGACGGCTCCCGCGCTGCCGCAGCGGGCCGCCTCGAGGATCGCCCTGGCAGCCAGGCGGTCAACCAGATAATCCGGGCTGTGCAGGACCGGTGAAAACCGGCCGAGGCGGTGGACGGCCGAGCGCGTCCGCGTGCCCTGCCCGGCGAACCTGGGCGCATGGCAGATGACAAAGGAACCAGCGCGGCGACCCCGCGCCCGAACGATCCACGCTCCAGCCAGCCCAGTTCCGGCCAGCAGGTCACCCGCGTCACGGCAGGCACGCCCGACGCCCTGCTCGCACTCGTGCCGCACCTGCTCGGGTTCTACCCCAGCAGCAGCGTGGTGGTTCTCGGCCTCGGCGGCAAGCGCCACAGGGTCAGGGTGACATTCAGGTACGACTTGCCGGATCCGCCGGACGCAGCGCATGAAGCCGACATCGCCGAGCATGCCGCCTGGGTGTTACGCCGCCAGCGCTTGTCGATGGCGGTGCTCATCGGCTACGGGCCGATGCCGCTCGTCATGCCGGTGCTGGCCGCCGCGATGGACTCGCTGCAGGCGGCCGGGATAGAGCTCGTGGAAGCGCTGCGGGCTGACGGCGGCCGGTACTGGTCGGTGCTGTGCTCCGATCCGGCCTGCTGCCCGGCAGAGGGCCGCTCATTTGACCCAGGCTCGCATCCGGTGGCGGCGGCCATGTCCCAGGCCGGCCTGCCGGCCCTGCCTGACCGGCATGCCCTAGCCCGGACGCTGCTGCCTCCGGCCGGAAGCACCGACGCCATCAGGCAGTCCACCCGGCTGGCCGAGCGGCGGCTTGGTGACCTGGGCTCGGAGTCCCGGGCCGATGGCACCCGCGAACCGCAGGAGCTAGCGGCTAGTACCGGCCGCGCCGCCGTGCAGCGGGCGATCAGGCGCTACCGCGCGGGGGACTCGGTCACGAGCGGGGATGAGCTAGCCTGGCTGGCCGTCCTGCTCGCCGACCTGCGAGTCAGGGACGACGCCTGGGCGCGGATGAACCACAGGTATCGGGAGGCGCACATCCGTCTCTGGACCGACGTGCTCAGGGCCGCCGCGCCGGAGTACGTTCCCGCTCCAGCCTCACTCTTGGCCTTCACGGCATGGCAGTGCGGCAACGGCGCGCTTGCTTGCGTGGCGATCGACCGCGCGCTGGCGGCGCGGCCCGGGTACTCGATGGCGTTGCTGATCGCGGAAGCGCTCGAGGCAGGCCTGCCGCCGTCCGCAGCGAAGCTGCCGATGACTCCGGCCGAGGTGGCGGCGAGCTATGCCGCTCAGTCGACCGGGTCGTCGGCGCAGGGGAGCGGGCGGGCCGTCGGCAGTCAGTCGGCCCGTGCCCGCTCGCGCGCGGATATGCGGTCCGGGCCGGCGACCAGCGGCGCGAGCAGACGGCCTTCCGGATAGAGTGCGCCGGCGGCAGGGAGCGCTGATGGACGGCCGCTCAGCAGCACCCGGATGGTCCCGAGCTGACCGTCAGGGCTGCCGGGCGCGGCCGCCGGTGTTAGGCCGGCGCCGGTCGCCGCTGGGACGGCGGATGCGCGGCGGAGCGCCTGGGCAGCCACGGCGGCGGCCGAGCCGAGCAGGACGGCTCCTTCGACCGCGCGCCTGATCTGCTCGCCGGCCAGTTCGTACTCGGTGCAGCCGAGCACCACGGCCTGGCACCCATCCGGGGTCCTGCCCGCCGCGTCGCGCACGGCCGCAGCCGTGGCGGCCACGTCACCCGCGTCCACCGCGTCCGCGAGTCCGGGGCAGGCCACCGGGGTTACCTGCGCGGCGCCGCCGAACTCGGCGATCAGGCGTCGCTGGTAGGCGCTGTTCGTGGTCGCGAGGGTGGCCCAGATTGCCACCACATGGTGAGCCGCCGCCGCAGGCTTGATGGCGGGCACGGTGCCGATGACCGGGATCTGGGGCTCGAACTCGGCTCGCATCGCCTCTAGCGCGTGCACCGAGCCGGTATTACAGGCCATGACCAGCACATCTGGCTCATAGCGAGCCGCAGCGCGGGCACACAGCATCGCCCGCGCCGTGATCTCGGCCGGCGTTTTCGGCCCCCAGGGCATCCCGTCCGGATCGGAGGCGAGCACAAGATCGGCGTCCGGGCGCAGGCGGTGCAGGGCCGCAGCCGGGGCCAGCAAGCCAAGACCCGAGTTGATCAGCGCGATTCGCACCTGCTCACTCTACGAGAGGGGTCGTCGGCGCCGCGCCAGCGGCGAGAGCCCCGGCGGGAGGAGACAGGGCGGCGCTCCGGCGGCCAGGTGCGGGCCTCGGCGGCACGAGTCACCCGCCGCCGAACCAGCCTGGTATGTCGAGCGGGAGCACCAGGTCTCCCGTGACCGCGCGCAGGTCTGCCTCAAGCGCCGCAAGTCGCTCGGTGCCGAGGATGTCGGCCCAGCGGGCACGAAGCTCGTCGAAGATAGCCGCCGACCTGACCAGCGCGTCGATGCCATGCTCGGTCAGCACCACGATCTTCTGGCGCTGGTCGCGGGGGTCCGGCTCGCGCCGGACGTAGCCGAGCTTCACGAGCGAGTCGATCGTCTTGCCCGCCGCCTGCTTGGAGACCCCCAGCCGTCGGCCAAGCTCGGCCGCGGTGGTGCCGCCTGGGCCGATCGCCTGGAACACGAAACCGTGCATCGGCCTGGCGTCGGGATGTCCTTGCCGCGCGAGTTCGGCGTGCAGGTCATCGATGAGCGAGCGAAAGCCGAGCAGCAGCCTGACCGGCAACTCGAAGCCTGGCGCGCCTGCGGGCTGACGGCCGTCAACCGTCATGTCGCTTGACATGAACGACAACCTGGTTGACGATATAGACAATCACGTTGTCTAGTTTAGGAGGCACGACAATGCCTGTCATCCGTAACGCGCAGCGGCGCCGGACACAGACCCCCAATGCGGTCATGACAACGCTCGCATCGCCGACTCAAGGCGGCGCGGCCACCGCCGTGTGGCGGGTCGACATGCAGCCGGGTCAGGCGGGACCGCTGCACGCGATCGACGCTGAGCAGATCTTGACGGTGCTGGAGGGCGGAGCGAAGGTCCGGCTCGGAGCAGAGACGATCCGGGTGGGGCCGGGTGACACACTCGTCATGCCCGCGAACCTGCCGCGCCAGATCACGGCCGACGCGCAAGTCGGCATCGTCGCGATCGGCGCTGCCCCGGCGGGGATGCTGGCCTACGCGCTCGACGGATCCGTCGTCGGGGCGCACTGCGCGACGCCGGTAGGTGACAAGCTGGTGCCGGCCTGGGTGGCGTGACCGCCCGGGCCGGCCAGGCCGAGAGGGGAGCTTGTGACGATGACGAGCGGTGCCGACGTCCTCCGCGCAGAATTCGCGGACTCGTGCACGACCCTGCACCGGGTCCTAGCCGGCATCGGTGACGAGGAGTTCTTCTGGGAGCCGGTGTCCGGGTGCTGGACCGTGCATCCGAGATCTGAGTCGCGCGGCGTCAGCACGGACGGCAGCGGCGACTGGGTGATCGACTACGATCCGAGCCAGCCTCAGCCTGCCCCGTTCACGACAATCGCCTGGCGAACCGTGCACGTGGCGGCCGTGAACTACCTGTACTGGGACTACGCATTCGACACGGCCTCGCTGTCTTTCGATCTCCAGTTGCCGGGGTGCGCGGCCGAGGCAACGGACTGGCTGTTCGCCAGTCACCAGCCGATCACCGACGCCCTGGACGGCCTCATCGACGCCGACCTCGACCGGCTCGCACCGACGAACTGGGGCGCCCGGTGGCCGCTGCATCAGATATTCGCGACGCTGGTGAAGGAGCAGGTCCATCACGGGGCCGAGATCAGCCTGCTGCGCGATCTGTACCGCAACCGTGCGTCGCTTCGCGGTTAGCCAGCCACCGAAATTTCGCTGACGCCAGCAGGCGCGGCGACGTCATACCGGTTCGCCGCCCGCGCCCAGCCCGGCGTTGCGAGCACGGTGCCACCCCCGAGCCCGATGTGAGTCTGGCCGCTGATGGTCGCCGTGGATGCGCCGCCCCACAGTTGCAGCCTGGCAGGAACGCCAGCCGGAACGCCGATGGTGACCTGGCTGGCCCCGCCTGCCAGCGTGACGTCGACGGTTCCGGCCGGCCGCGACAGCGTCATCGCGATGAGGCTCGAGCCAGCGGTGAAGTCGACGCCGCCGACGTCCCCGTTCCCCATATGGACCACGGTCTGACTGGAACCGCCGCTAAATCGCAGCCACCATCGCACGGAGGCGCTCAGCTCGATCGACACGGCAGCAGGCCCGCTCTGGCCGGTGCCTTCCAGGAACACCTGGACGGTTCCTGCTGACACGACAAGCTGCGGCCGCACGGCCGATCCCTGCGCAGTCCAGGCGCGCAGGAGCTGTCCGGGCATGACTGCGGCGCTCACCGTTACGCTGGCCGCCCCCGTTAGCACGGCAACTGTGCCGCGGTGCTGCCCAGTGAACGGCACGGCCGCGACGTACGGCCCGGACGGCGCGCCCGTTGCCGTGCCGACCGCGCTGGCGATTGCCGCCGCGGCAGCGCCGCCGGCCACGACTAGCACGGCCGCCACCGCGATGTACGTGCGGATCCGCATGGACGCCAGTTTCCCCTCTCGTCCCTGGTTACTCATCGGCCGGGCTATCCGGGCTGGCGGGCGAGATCCGGGTCGAGCGCGGGCAGCCCGTCAATGCTGACCGAGTTCTTCTCGGCGCGATACCTGGCGAGTTCCTGGGGCGTGTTTTTCTCTGCCCACCGGGCCAGGACGTCGCGCTCGTAGCTCAATTCCATGACGGGCACCGCGTACCCGCAGGAGTCGGCGATGCGATGTACGGCGACGTCGATGATCGCCCGCTGGTTGCCACGGGCCGTGCCAAGTCCGGCCTCGGCCGGGAAATGCCTGGCGAGCTCGTCCCAGTCCGGCGAGCCGGGTACGACCACGGCGCCCGTGCCATACAGCCGCAGGATCTTCGTCTCGTGGTCGAACGAGCAGAACATGATGGTGATCTGGCCGTTCTGCCGCAGGTGCGCAATAGTCTCGGCGCCGCTGCCGGTCAGGTCCAGGTACGCAACCCGATGCGGGCCGAGGATCGCGAACGTGTCCCGGTAACCCTTCGGTGAGACATTGACGTGGCCGCCGCTGCCGTCGGGCCGCAGGCACGGCGCCGTGGCCACGAAGAAGACAGGCTGGGCGGCGATAAACTTCCTGAGCCGCTGGTCGATTTCTGGGTAAACCTTTCCCATAGGTAACCTCCTGGGGACACCTGGCCGACCTGGGGGAGTCCGGAAGGTGTTCCCCCGGATGTGCGCGATACCGATTATCCCGGGACCATGGGCAGTCCGAGGTTCTGCGAAGGAGAGGCCTGGGTGACCGATCTCACCGCGCGCGACCAGCCCGCACCGGCCATGGCGGCGCACCGGGCTGCGGTCGCCGCGATCGAGGGCGCGTACTCGGCACTACCGCCGGGCAGCCCAGTCCGGCTCGCGAAGCGCACGTCGAACCTGTTCAGGTTCCGTGCGGAGACCGCGGCGCCCCGGCTCGATGTCTCGGCATTCGATCACGTGCTGCAGGTAAGCCCGGCCGAGCGGATCGCGGTTGTCGGCGGCATGACGACCTACGAGGACCTGGCCGCGGCCACGCTGCGACATGGCCTGATGCCGCTCGTGGTGCCGCAGCTCAAGACGATCACGCTGGGTGGCGCCGTCTCCGGGCTGGGAATCGAATCGACGTCACTGCGCAGCGGCTTGCCGCACGAGTCGGTGCTGGCAATGGAGATCCTCACCGGCGACGGCCGGGTCGTTCGCGCCGAGCCTGGCAACGAGCACGCCGCTCTGTACCGAGGATTTCCCAACTCCTATGGCACGCTTGGCTACGCGCTGTCACTCACGATCGAGCTGGAGCCGGTCAAGAGGTTCGTGCACCTGCGTCACTTCCGGTTCACCGAACCGCGGGAGTGCATGCAGGCCGTGGCGACAATCGCCGCGGACGGCAGCTACGACGGACACCGCGCCGACTTCGTGGACGGCACCGCGTTCTCACTCGGCGAGTTGTACCTGACAGTCGGGTCGTTCAGCGACGTGGCGCCCTGGCTCAGCGACTACACCAGGGAGCGGATCTACTACCAGTCGATCCGCGGGCCGGCGGAGGACTTCCTCACGACCGCTGACTACCTGTGGCGGTGGGACACCGACTGGTTCTGGTGCTCGCGTGCGTTCGGCGTGCAGCGGCCGCTGGTGCGGCACCTGTGGCCGCGGCGGTACCGCCGTTCGGACGTGTATCACACGCTGGTTGCCCTCGACCAGCGGTACAAGCTGACCGCGACGCTGGACGCTCGCCGCGGCCGGCCGCCGAACGAGGCGGTGACCCAAGACGTCGAGATCCCGGTGGAGCGGGGAGCCGAGTTCCTCGACTTCTTCCTCTCGAAGATCGGCATGACCCCGGTGTGGATGTGCCCGCTGCGGCTGCGCGGCGAGCACACGTGGCCGCTGTACCCCATGCGGCCGGGCCAGGTCTACGTCAACTTCGGTTTCTGGGGCATGGTCAGGCTGCCTCCTGACCAGTCTGACGGCTATTACAACCGCCAGGTCGAAGACAAGGTCACCGAGCTCGGCGGGCACAAGGGCCTGTACTCGACGGCCTTCTACACCGAAGAGGAATTCTGGAAGCTCTATAACGGGCCGGAATACGCCGAGCTGAAGCGGGCTTACGACCCGCGTGGTCGGCTCGCGGGACTGTACGAGAAGTGCGTTCGCGGAGTGTAAGGAAGTGGTGACGAACATGACGCTGGCGGAGGTGTTCGAGCGGGTCGCGGGCCCGGATGCCCCAGTCACGTTCGAGGCGTTCGACGGGAGCCGGGCGGGAACGGCCGAATCCCCGGTCAAGCTGACAGTGAAGTCGCCTGTCGCGGTCTCCTACCTCGCGCAGGCACCGGGCGCGCTCGGCCTCGCCCGCGCGTACGTGGCCGGCCATCTGGACGTCGACGGGGACATGTACTCGGCGCTGTCGCGGATGGTCAGCGCGCAGCGGGTGGAGATCTCGGTGCGGGAGAGGCTGGCTCTGTTGCAGGCGCTAGGCGGCCCGAAGGTACTGGTGCCGCGCGTGCCTCCGCCGCCGCAGGAGGTACGCGTCAACCGCAGGTGGCTGTCGGGGCGGCGGCACAGCAAGCAGCGGGACGCGAGCGCCATCTCCCATCACTACGACGTGTCCAACACCTTCTACGAGTGGGTGCTCGGGCCGTCGATGGCCTACACCTGCGCTTGCTACCCGTTCGCGGACGCGACGCTTGAGCAGGCGCAGTACCACAAGTTCGATCTAGTGGCCCGCAAGCTGGCACTGCAGCCTGGCATGCGGCTGTTGGATGTCGGCTGCGGCTGGGGCGCCATGGTGATGCACGCGGCCCGCCAGTACGGGGTGCAGGCACTCGGCGTGACGCTGTCGGCGGAGCAGGCCGCGTGGGCGCAGCGCGCGATCAAGGAGGCCGGCCTGTCTGAGCTGGCCGAGGTGCGGTACCTGGACTACCGCGACGTAACCGAGACTGGATTCGACGCGGTCAGCTCGATCGGGCTGACCGAGCACATCGGCAAGTCCCAGCTGCCGGATTACTTCGCCTTCCTTTACGGGAAGCTGCGGCCCGAGGGCCGGCTTCTTAACCACTGCATCACCCGGCCGGACAACGCTGGTCCGGCTCGGGTAACCGACGGCTTCATCTACCGCTACGTCTTCCCCGACGGCGAGCTCGAAGGACCCGGCCACCTGATGTCGCTCATGCACGACGCCGGATTTGAGGTCAGGCACGCCGAGAACTTGCGCGAGCATTACGCCAAGACGCTGACGGGGTGGTGCGCCAACCTCGACGCGCACTGGGACGAGGCCGTCGCTGAGGTGGGCCAGGGTACGGCGCGGGTGTGGCGGCTGTACATGGCCGGATCGCGGCTTGGCTTCGAGCGCAACCAGATCCAGCTGCACCAGATGCTGGGCGTCAGGCTCGGCGCGGCCGGGGCCTCGGGGATGCCGCTGCGGCCCGACTGGGAGCCTCCGGCACCCGGCTGACTGTCCTACCCGTGGGCCACACTGGCTGTCGCGAGCAGAAGGGGCGCAATGACCGAGCACCGCGCAACCGCGGCCGAGGGGGCGGATGACCGCCAGTCGGGTTTGGCGGGCGACCGCCCGTCACAGTCGGCGGACGAGCGCCTGACGCGGACCGCGGCGTCGCAGGCCGTCGAGTGCATCGGCTGGCGGTACCTGCTGGGCAGCCTGGCCGCGTCCGTCGCGGTCAACTCGCTCGGGCAGGCGGCTTCGGTCGCTGCGATCGCGAATGCGGCCTGCGGCGAGCACGCCGACGGGCACCTGCGCATCGACCTGCGGCCGAGCCGGGCCGAGCTGTCGCTGATGGACCGGCAGGTGGGATGGGCCACCCGCCGCGACACCGAACTGGCCGGCGCCATCACCAGCGCGCTGGCGAGGATCGGCGTGACCGTGGCGCCGCCGGTAACGGCCGGCTACCCGCGGCCCGTGCAGATGCTGGAGCTGGCCATCGACGCGATGGACATCGCCGCGATCCGGCCGTTCTGGAAGGCCGTGCTCGGCTACGCCGACGAGCCAGGCCACCACGGCCCTGAGGACCCCATCGTCGATCCCGCCGGGCAGCTGCCGGCCATCTGGTTTCAGCAGATGGACGAGCCTCGCCCGCAGCGCAACCGGATCCACTTCGACATCACGGTTGCACACGACGAGGCCGAGCCGAGGATCCGGGCGACCCTGGACGCGGGCGGCGTGCTGGTCAGCGACGCCGGGGCCCGAGCCTTCTGGGTTCTCGCCGATGCCGAGGGCAACGAGGTATGCGTGTGCACCTGGCAGGAGCGGGACGAACGAGGCGCGGAACCCGAGCTGGCTACCGGCTAGCGGCCAGGGTCCGCGGCGCCCAATCCGGCACTCCGCCCGGCCAGGGCAGCTCGCAGGCGGCCGGCAGCTCGTCGCCGCGACCGGCCAGGACCCGGCGCAGCACGCAGGGGTTGTCGGTGACGATCGCGTCGACGCCGAGCCCGGCGAGTTCGGCCATCCGGTCTTCGCTGTTCGCCGTCCACGCGATGACCCCGAGCCCGGCGTCGCGCGCGGCGGCCATCAGGTCCGGCGTCACCATGGGTTCCCAGGGGGATAGCCACGTCGCCCCGGCCCGGCGGGCCGCGGCCGCGGATCCGATCGCACCGCCGCCGTCGGGGTAGTCAGCCGGGTCGAGCCCGGCCAGCCAGGCTGAGCCGGGGATCCAGGTGGCCGGCTCGACCAGCGCTACCCGCTGCACGGCCGGGTCGGCGGCCAGGGCGGCGCGCAGCACCCGCCAGTCGAAGCCGAGGATCCTGGCCCGATTCGACAGACCGTGCGCGCCCAGCGTTCGCAGGGCACTCTCGGTGAGGCCGCACACGGCTGCCCCGGGCCAGGACGGTTCGGTTTTCAACTCCACCGAGAGCATGACCCGGTCCGCGCCGGCCTCCGTCATCAGGCGGCAGACCTGGTCGAGCGTCGGTACCCCGGTGGCCGGGATCGCGCTGAAGGTCGCCTCGAACGGCTCTGCTGGCTCTCGGCCTCCGGCGTCGAGCGTGGCGACCTGATCGGCCGTGAGGTCCAGCCACCGCTTCCCGACGTATGGAAACAGCGGATCGTCCGTCGTGGCCGGCCCGGTCTCGCGGATGACATTCGGCTGGACTGTCAGGTCATGGGCGAGGATGAGACCGCCGTCGCCGGTGAGCGTGACATCGAACTCCAGAGCGTCGACACCGATGGCCAGCGCCCGGGCGAGGCCGGGGAGCGTGTTCTCAGGCGCCAGCGCGCGTGCGCCACGATGTCCGTGAATCTCGGGCACGCCCGGACCCTAGCAAACGCCCGGAGCGCAGGAGGCCGCCGGGACAGGCGGCCGGCTAGCTCCCGCGGCGGCGCTCCGGCCCCGCCGTCCGCTGGCGGGGACCGGCCGGCGCTGGCTTAGGAGCCGGTGCACTGCGGGGTGGCGTCCACCAGGTCGTTGATAACCGATGAGTCGCCGCCGAACCCGCCGGGGCCCGGACGCGGGCTCGCCCACGCCTCGATGAACAGGCCGATGCCGGGCGGGATCGCAGACGGGCGGATGGCGAAGGACCCAAAGAGCGCCCGGACGAGTGGGGTACTGCGGTACATGTAGACGCCTGGGGCGACTCGGTGGCGTCCTGGCATGGGCATCCAGAGAAAACGTGGCGGGTCGATCGCGGTCTCCAGCTTGAAGTAGGCGCGGTTCGAGAGGTTCGGTGACTTGCAACCCCGCGGCAGGACGCTCAGCGACGTCGTCGGGGTGAAGTCGCGTCCTGGGAACTCGAGCCTGGCCGGCACGCCGTACGTGCGCAGCAATGCCGCCAGGCCGGACGGGTCGCGCAGGTCCCTGATGGTAACGATCAGCAGGCCGTGCGGCGCCCGCTGCACCGTCCATGCCGCGAGCTGGACCCGTGGCCCGCCCGGCCGCGTGC
>JASHUG010000309.1 GCA_030040155.1 Streptosporangiaceae bacterium
TTGCGCTGCAGGCTCCCCACCGGGCGGCGGTCGCTGATCGCGCCGGCCCGCCCGAGGGCGCTGCCCGGCCCGAGGGCGCCGGCCCGGCTCCCGCGGCCGGCACCGACAGCCTGCCGCAGATCCGGCACATCGTGATCCTCATGATGGAGAACCACTCCTACGACAACTACCTCGGGATGCTCGGCGGGCGCGGGGACGGGTTCCGGCTCGGAGCTGACGGCACGCCGGACGGCTCCAACCCGACGGCGGCCGGCGTGCCGGTGCCGCTCGCGCACGCGCCGCAGACCACGCAGGTCGAGTCCGTGCCGACGCAGAGCTGGAACGCCAGCCACATCCAGTGGAACGACGGGACCTGCGACGGCTTCGTGCGCAGCATCGAGGAGACCGTGCCCGGCGGCGACCCTGCGGTCGCGATGCGCTACTGGACCGAGGCCGACCTGCCGTTCTACTACTGGCTGGCCCGGACGTTCCCGCTGGCCAGCCGGTGGTTCTGCTCATGCCTTGGCCCGACTTTCCCGAACCGGCGGTTCCTGATCTCCGGCACGGCCCACGGCCTGATCGACGACATCCCGTACGGCATGATCGACTACCCGGAGACTGGAACGATCTTCGATCACCTCGAGGCGCACGGGATCAGCTGGGTCAACTACCATCACCTGACTGCGCGCCAGGTCAACTGGCGGCTGCTCTCGCGCGCCCGCGGGCTGCGTTACCTCCGGCTGCTGTCCGGGGCGATCGGCGGGATGTTCACCGGGATGCTGCCGTCGCTGGAGAGCAAGGTGCAGACGACCTCCGGGCTGTACCCGCCGGGTTTCCTGCGCGCGGTCAACCACCTGCGCCCGGTCACCGATTTCCTGGCGGCCGCGCGGGCCGGCTCGCTGCCGTCGGTGAGCATCGTCGACCCGGACTTCGACGCCACCTCTGAGGAGAACCCGCAGGACATCCGGGCGGGCGAGGCGTTCGCCGCGCAGATCGTGTCCGCGGTGCTCACCGGGCCGGCGTGGCCGCACACGCTGCTGATCTGGCTCTACGACGAGCACGGCGGATACTACGACCACGTCCCGCCGCCGGCCGCGGTCGCTCCCGATGACGTGCCGGCGCGCGGGC
Source organism: Streptosporangiaceae bacterium (assembly GCA_030040155.1). Lineage (GTDB taxonomy): Bacteria > Actinomycetota > Actinomycetes > Streptosporangiales > Streptosporangiaceae > JAJYUU01. The sequence goes on from JASHUG010000309.1 coordinate 1,108, forward strand.
TGTACGAGAAGTTCCCGCTGCTGCGCCTGTTCCGCAATACGGCCCTCGGCCGCAAGGTGACGGCCGCCGACTCCGGGCCGCAGACCTACACCCAGCTCGGGTTCCGGGTGCCCGCCGTGATCGTGTCGCCGTACGCCCGGCCGGACTACGTGACCGAGCAGGTCTACGACCACACCGCGATCCTGCGGCTGATCCAGCGGAAGTGGAACCTGCCGCCGCTGACGCGACGTGACGCGGCTGCCGCCGATCTCCTGGACGCGCTCGACCTTGACGGGCCCGGCGCGTTCATGACACCTCCGCGCCCGCCCGCGCCCGGACTCAGCGCGCCGGGAGGGAACGAGGCGGGCACCGGCTAGCTGCGGTCCGTCAGCTCGCGGCCGCCGATCGCCGCGATCCATTCCGGTGTCGTCTCAAGATCGGATGTGGTCCGGTCGCGCTTGCCCTTGGGTTGCTGCGCCGGATGCGCGACCAGCTGCGGGTGAGCCGGGCGCCTGGCCGGCCCCAGGCTGGCCGGCCCAGGGCCCGCCGGGATGCTGCGCGCGCCGTCCGGCTGGGCCAGGTCGGGCCGGCTGACGGGCTCCTTGGCGATCGAGAGCGCTAGCGCCGGGCACATCTCCACCGCCTGGGTGGCGTCCCTGGTCAGCCAGAACGGGACCGACACGTCAAGAAGGTCCGGATAGCCGTGCTCGTCCAGCTGGATCAGCTCCGGCACCAGGCGGGCGCACAGGCCGTGACCGCTGCACCTGGTCCAGTCGACCTTCAGCCGGGTCTGCGACTCCTCGCGGCTCGACCGGTCGCGGGGCAGCGGCAGCACATCGTGGACTTCGCGGCCGCACCGGCCACGGAACATGTGCTCGCTCACGTCGTCGGAAAACGCGTCCAGCGCCGACACGACGAAGTTGGCGGTGCCGTCCGGGTGCGCGCAGGCACCGCGGCCCCGCACTCCGAACGCCGCCCGCCTGATCGCCTCAAGCTCGTCGATGCCGCCGGCCCCGGAGGCGATCGCGGCCAGCGACCTGGCCACCGAGGGCAGGCCGAGCTTGCACGGCCCGCACTGCCCCGATGACTGCATGGCCAGGTAGCTGGCTACCCGTGACACCTCGCCGAGCGGGCAGCTCCCGGCTTCCAGCACGAGCACGACCCCGGCGCCGAGCGTTCCGCCGGCGGCGGCCAGCCCGGCCCGGCTGACGGGAACCCGGTAGGCCGCGTCCGCGCCGAGCCACATGCCGTGGTAACCGCCGACCAGAACGCCGGACGGCATCTGCGCCCCGCAGATGTCCAGGACGTGACCGAGGGGGATGCCGGTCGGCACCTCCGCGACGGCCGGCCGGGCCACGGAGCCGCCGATCGTCAGCAGCACCGTCCCCGGCTCGCGCTCCAGCCCTGCCGAGGCGTAGCCGGCCGGGCCGAGCATCGCGAGGATCGCCAGCTGGGCGTAGGTCTCGGCGTTGGACAGCAGCGTCGGCAGGCCCTTAACGCCCGAGTCACTGCTCAGGATCTTGGTGCCCGGCGGCAGCGCGGGTTTTCCGTTGAGCGCGTTGACCAGGGCACCGCTCTCGCCCGAGACGAACCGGTCGGGCACCGACACGACGCGGGTCATCCGGCTGATCGTGCTGTCGGAGGCGACGGCGTCGCTGACCGACTGCAGGTGCGCGCCGTCTCCCGCGACCGCGATGACGATCTGGCGCGCGTTCAGTGCCCTGGCCGCGATGAGCGCGCCGTCGAGCACGATGTGAGGGGACCTGGTGAGCAGCACCTTGTCCTTGGCGCTTCCCGGCTCCCCCTCGGCGGCATTGACGACGACGACCGGATGGCGCTTGCCGAGCCTGGTCGCGGCTACCACGGCGCGCAGCTTGCGAGCGACGGGGAAGGCGGCGCCGCCGCGGCCGCGCAGGTCGACCTCGGCAGCGAACCGGATCAGGTCGGGGCCGGACACGACCGGCAGGTCGCCGAACTCGGCCCGGTGCGCGGCCAGGTCCAGGCGCGAGTGCCGGTCAAGGCCCGACGTAACCCGGGCCTGGCCGATCCGGATCACCGGCGGGATAGCCGCCACTACCACGGCCCGCCGTCGGAATAGGCGGCGGTGTCCCGCGGCCACGGCGGGCCGTAATCGAGGTCATCCTCGTCGCCTTCTGGCGGCAGGTAGCGGGCCGGGCTCGAGGTGGCCGGCCCTGAGGGCGCCTGGCCCGATCCGGGCGGGAGCGCCCGCAGCGGCGGCGTGGCCGGGTACCCGCCGGGCAGGTATGCGCCGGGCAGGTAGCCGCCCGGCGGGTAGCCCGCCCGCGGGTAGCCTTCCGGCAGGCCGGCTTGCGGGTAGCCGGCTTGCCGGTAGCCGGCCTGCTGCTGGTACAGGGCCGGCTGCGGCGGGCCGATCTGGCGCAGCAGGCGATCGGCCGTGGCGGCATTCGGCCGCGCTAGCTGGCTCGGGTCGGCGGCGTTCCGCCCGCGGTTCAGCACGATGTAGCGGAACGTGAGCGCCAGTGCTACCAGGGCGAGGCATGCGCCGTAGCTCCAGTCGACGTACGGCTTGGCATGCCGGCCGGCCAGCAGGCCGTGCAGGATGGCCAGCGGCCAGGCCAAGTACGTCGTCACGTGCACCGCGCGCCACACCCACGGCCGCCTGCCCTTGGTGAATCGCTTCCGGAGGGCGCCGGTCACGATGATGACGATGAACATGTCCGAGGCGATCGTGCCAAGGCCCATGTAGAACGTGTTGCGGGCCGCCATGAACGGCACGAAACCGTCGATCAGCCTGGCCCGGCTCGCGAGCACCTCCAGCATGATGTGGTTCGCGAGCGCGGAGATGCCGATCAGCGAGAGGGTGCGGTGCAAGGCCTGGGCGAAGATCCGCCGGTCCGGTGACATCACGACCCGGTCGGTGGCAAGGAGCCCGGCGGCGACCGCCGCAGAGAGGGCTATCAGCGCGAAGACACCCGAGTAGAACAGCAGGAACCTGGCGATGTCGCCGGCGGTCCTGGTGAGCTGGCCAGAGCCGCCCGCGCTGGCGATCTCGACGGCGAGCGCGGGGAGCAGCAGGCTCAGGACGGGAACTGCCAAGATGAGGGCCGCGCGCTTGCGGCTGGCTGGCCGAGCCTGCCCAAGCCGGGCCACGCGTTTGGAACGGTGACGGCGGGGGTGCATCAGGTTTCTGCCACTCCTCGTTCGGCGAACGAATCGCGATCGTGACCGCACCGGTGCCGCGCCATGCACCCTGGCGGGGTTGCCACGCACTTAACATCCCGCTCTGAGAAGACTGTACTGGATTGGCGCCGGACCGGATCGGGCTTCCCGGAATTGCGCGCGCCCCGCGGCGCCCGGATAACCGCGCCGCCGCAGCTGCGAAGGCCCGCCGGCCGTGGCCGGCGGGCCTTCGCGTGCCTGCTGCTATGACTCCTGACCAAACGCCTGGATCTCGGCGAGTTCGGTTTCCGTCAGCTCGCGGGGGGTGTCGCCCTTGGCCACCTTGGCCCGCTGCACGTGCTGGCGGATGCCCTCGACGACCTCGGGGTTGGCCAGCGTGGTCACGTCGCCGACATCGGCGAAGTTGGAGACCGATGCGATGACCCTGCGCATGATCTTGCCCGAGCGGGTCTTGGGCATGTCGGGCACGACCCAGACGTTCTTCGGCCGGGCAATCTTGCCGATCTCGTCCTCGATCGCCTTGGTGACCTTGGCCTCCATCTCGGGGCCGGAGTCGAAACCGGGCTTGAGCGAGACGTACACCTCCACCATCCGGCCGCGGATGTCATCGATGACCGGGACCGCTGCGGCTTCGGCGATCTCCGGCACGGTCAGCGCCGCCGACTCGATTTCCTTGGTCCCGAGGCGGTGGCCGGCCACGTTGATGACGTCGTCGACGCGACCCAGGATGCGGTAGTAGCCGTCGGCGGCCTGCAGCGCGCCGTCACCGGCGAAGTACGGCCAGTCGCGCCAGTCCTTGCTGGCGGGGTCGGCGTTGTACTTGCGGTAGTACACGTCCAGGAACCGCTCGGGCTGGCCCCAGACCGTCTGCATGATGCCGGGCCAGGGGTTGCGGATGCAGATGTTGCCGGCCCGGCCGCTGCCCTTCGGGATCTCGTTACGGTCCTCGTCGTAGATGACCCCGAAGTTGCCGAGAGTCGTCGGACCGCAGCTACCGGGCTTCATCGGCTGCAGGCCGGGCAGCGTGCTGCCCATGAAGCCGCCAGTCTCGGTCTGCCACCAGGTGTCGACGATGGCGGCCTGGCCCTTGCCGACCGCGTTGTAGTACCAGCGCCAGACCTCGGGCTCGATAGGCTCGCCGACCGTCGTCATGTGCTTGAAGTGATAGTTGTACTTGGCCGGCTCGTCCGGCCCGACCTTGCGCAGCATCCGGATGGCGGTCGGCGAGGTGTGGAAGATGTTCACGCCGAGCTTCTCGGCGATGCGCCAGGGCCGTCCGCCGTCCGGGTAATTGGGCACGCCCTCGTAGATCACGGTGGTCGTCCCGAGCGACAACGGTCCGTAGACGATGTAGGAATGGCCGGTGATCCAGCCGATGTCGGCCATGCACCAGTACACGTCGCCCGGATGGATGTCCTGGTAGTAGTACGACGTCCCGGTCACGTAGGACAGGTAACCGCCCGTGCTGTGCTGCGCGCCCTTGGGACGGCCGGTCGTGCCGCTGGTGTACATCAGGAACAGGGGCGCCGTCGCGTCCATCGAGACTGGCGCCACTTCCTGGCCGGCGTACTTGCCGATGATGTCCTCCACGAAGAAGTCGCGGCCGTCCACCATCGGGGTCTGCGATGCGTACTGGCCCGGGTGGCGGCGCCAGAGCAGTACCTTGTCGACCGCCTGACCCTGGCGCGCGGCCTCGGCAACCGCCTCGTCGGCCTTGACCTTGTGATCGGTGACCGAGCCGCCGCGGAAATAGCCGTCCATCGTGATCAGGACGCGGCTGCCGGAGTCGGCGATGCGGGTGCCGCAGGCATTACCGCTGAAGCCGCCGAACACCTGGGAGTGAATAACCCCGATGCGAGCGCACGCGAGCATCGCGATCGGCAGCTCAGGCACCATCGGCATGTGCAGTGTCACCCGGTCGCCGGTTTTCAGGCCGGCGAAGTCCTGCAGGAGCGCGGCAAACTCGTTGACGCGGCGCAGCAGCTCCCCGTAGCTGATGAAGACCGTCTCGTCGGCTTCCAGCTCGGGGACCCAGATGATCGCGGTCTTGTCCGGGTCGGCCGCCGCATGCCGGTCGACGCAGTTGTAGGAGGCGTTCAGCTTCCCGCCCACAAACCACTTCCAGAACGGCGCGTTGCTCGTGTCCAGAACCGTGTCCCATTTCCTGTCCCACTCGAGCATGTCCGCGTACTCGGTGAAGCAGTCAGGGAATTTATCCTCGGTGAAGCGCTCCAATATCGCCGGATCGTTCGCGTTGGCCTGCTGCACGAATGCCGGCGGCGGCGGGTAGTACTCCTCCTCGCGCCAGTGCACGGCGATCTGGGACTCAGAGACTTCCTTATCCGAGTTCTCGGTCATTCCTGTCCTCCACGCGGAGCTATATCGGCGCACGGCCAGACGCCGGGCGAGCAGCCGTGATCGGCTGAGCCGCGGTGTGAGCTCTCCACGTCGCAACTAGGCAGAAAGTCATCGATCCTGACGCCAGCCGACCGCTACCGGCATGGCTGTCATGGGGGCTCTCACACGTTACGGCCGTCCCAATCGTAACGCTGAGGGACAACAGGGAACAGGCCCGTCAGGTTGGCCCCGGCCCAGCTAGCCGACGGGTATGAGTACTGGCGGGACAGGTTGACATCGCGGCGATCGACGGTATGTTTCTGCGCAGTCCAGCACTAGCCAGCAGGTCAGGTCGCTGGCCGGGCCGAGGCCGCGCCGCGAGGTGGTCATCGTGCCGGCCTTGCGGTATTCCGCGGCGATACCTGGCCTGGCAGGGGGGTTGGATCCGGGAGGGGCCTGGGCACCCAGTAGACAACGGAGGCGATCCCGCTGCCGACGGGACGCACTCCGGTCCGAAGGGATTCCCAGGCCCTCTTCCCAGTTCGGCCGGCGGGCGAGCGGGCAGGTCACGCTTGCGCTCAAGATCCCGCGGCGAGCCTGCGGGGCCGGTAATGTTCAGGACGGCTGCACCGCGACGGGCCGTTCACACCCTGCAGATGGCCGCGCGTGCCGGGAGGACGACGGAAAGTGCTGAGACGACGCTGTGCTGGGGGCCGCGGATCGGCTGGCGACGCCGGGACCAGCCGGTGACAGCAGGCAGCGCGCAGCGCAATCCGGTCGAGCGGGCGGCCGTCGTCATCCCGACCTACAACGAGCGCGAGAACCTCGATCAGATTGTGGCGCGCCTTCGCTCGGCCGTGCCGGCCGCCGATATTCTCGTCGCCGACGACAACAGCCCCGACGGCACTGGCGACATTGCCGAGAAGCTGGCTCTGACCGACGAGCAGGTGCACGTGCTGCACCGGCCGGGCAAGCAGGGGCTCGGGGCCGCCTACCTGGCAGGCTTCGGCTGGGCGCTCGAGCACGGCTATGACGCGGTCGTGGAGATGGACGCCGATGGCTCGCACGACCCGGCCGAACTGCCGTCGCTGCTGGCTGCGCTCGCGGACGCCGACCTGGTGGTCGGGTCGCGGTGGGTGCAGGGCGGAACGGTGCGCAACTGGCCAAGGTCACGCGAGATCTTGTCCAGGGGCGGCAACGCCTACGCGCGCATCATGCTGGGCTTGTCGGTGCACGATGCCACCGGCGGCTTCCGCGCGTACCGGGCCACCGCCCTGCGCGCGATCGCGCTGCACACAGTCACGTCGCAGGGCTACTGCTTCCAGATCGACCTGACCCTGCGGGCGGTGCGCGCCGGGCTCGAGGTCGTCGAGGTTCCGATCACGTTCACCGAGCGAGCGCTCGGCCGCAGCAAGATGAGCCGCGCGATCGTGGCCGAGGCGCTGTGGCGGGTCACCCAGTGGGGCATCGCGGGCCGGCTCGGCCGCCCACGGCCCTGACGCCTCACACGGCCGCGCGCGACTGCGCGGGTACGCGCGGCGCGATGACGGCGGGCGGGCTTTGGACGAGCCGGCGGCGGAAGAGCAGCGCGGACCCGGCCAGGCCGAGAAGCAGCAGGCCGGCTATCACGTAGAGGTTGCCCGCCAGGAGCTGTGCCCCGTGTGCCCCGTGACCCTGCACTACCGAGGCCGGCACGAGACGGGGCGGGAACAGCAAGAACGGCGCCGCAAGTGCCGCGACCCCAGCCACCAGCGCCCAGCGCTGGCTGGCGCTTGACTGCCGCCAGAGCCGGGCGAGCGCGCCGCCGGCCAGGACGAGTGCGGGCGCCGCCCAGACCCAGTGGTGTTCCCACGACACCGGGCAGATCAGCAGGCCGGTCAGCGCGCACGTCAGGATGCCGGCCAGTTCCTGCCCGCGCCGTGACCATCGCGCGGCGATGAGCAGGCCCGCCACGCCGACGACGGCGGCGGTCGCGGCCCAGTAGGGTTGCGCCGCGACGGGGCTGCCGAGCAGCCGTGCCAGCATCCCGTACAGGGACTGGTTGCCGACGTAGGCCGTGTTCCCGGTGCGGCCTGATTTCAGGAACAGCAGGCCGAGCCAGTACTGCCGGGACGGCCCCGGCAGCGCCACCGCCGAAATCGCGATCGTGAGCATGAACGTTCCCAGCGAGACGCCCGCCGCGCGGACGCGGCGGGTGAGCAGCAGGTACGGAATGAAGACCAGCGGCGTGAGCTTGAACCCGGCCGCAAGGCCGACGCCGGCGCCCTTGAACCTGGCACTGTCCGGCAGGCACAGGTCGGCCATGATGATGAGCATCAGGATGAGATTGACCTGGCCGAACGAGATTGTCTCCCAGACCGGCTGCAGCCACAGGCCAATGCCGGCGCCCGCTAGCGCCACCGCGAGGCGGGCGGCGCGGCGCCGCTGGCCGAGCATGCCCGCGGCGAGCCACATGGTCACGGTCAGGGACGTGACGCTGGCGCCGATAAGCAGCCAGCGCAGCGTGGCCATCGGGAGGGCGGAGATGCCCGAGAAGGCAACCGCGGCCATCGGCGGGTAGGTGAAGTACAGGCTGCCGATGCGGGTGCCGTACAGGTTGCCCGAGTCACGCGCAAGCAGCCCGCCGGCCTGGTAGACGTGCAGGTCGATCATGCCCGAGCACAGGCTGCCGTGCCGCACGTAAAGCGCGCCGAGAACCGCGAGCGAGGCGGCAAAGGTTACGGCGCCGGCGGCGGCGGCCTGGCGCGCGCCGCGGGAGCCCGCGGCGTGTCCCCGTGTACGCGCCGGAACAGTAGCTGACTGACCCTCGTCCAAGAGAGACGTCCCCCGTGCTCTTGACGACAGGTGATATGCGCAGTCGGCAGCCGCATCTGCCGCATGTGCCACCTATGGTGGAATGTGCGCGAACATACCCCTAAATATGCGCGAACATGCCCCTATTACTATTTAGGCTTGCATGCGCGATTTAGTGTCGTCAAGGCCGCTAGCCAAGCCTTTAAGTTAGGTCGCCGGAACCTTTGTTATTGCACGCTGCAGCGTGCAGGTTCTGCTCCGGCCCGCGCGACCGCGCACGGGGGACGCCGCATGACCGCGGCTGGGTGGAGGAACTCGGCGCTGGCGTCAGGCGCTCTTGCGCTGCCGCGTCTGGCGGGGAGTCGGCTCTTCGCCGGGCGCGCGCTGGCCGCGGATGACGGCGAGCCGCTCGGCCAGGACCTCTTCGAGGTCAGCCATGGTCCGGCGTTCCATGAGCATGTCCCAGTGACTGCGCGGTGGCTTGACCTTCTTGGGGGTCGGCGTGTCGCCTGTCGCAGTTACGGCTAGATCGCCACAAATACGGCATTCCCAGTTCAGTGGCAGTTCTGCCTCGGCCGAGAACGGCACGGTGAACCGGTGGCCCCGCGGACAGTCGAAGGCCACTTCCTGGCGTGGTGCCAGGTCGGTGTTACGGTCGTTCTCGTAGCTCGTGGCTCCGAGTCGGGTGCCGCGAAGTGCGCGCTCGGCCATATGTCTACTGCCTCCCCAGGCTCTCAGCCGTACTACTTGACCAACGAGAAGTACCCGGTCAAGATTCCCTGCCTGCCGTGGTTCCAACCCCGCTCAGGCGGAAAAGCCCGGCTCAGTCGGGGTTTGCGAGCCCGGCC
>JASHUG010000310.1 GCA_030040155.1 Streptosporangiaceae bacterium
GAGTCAAGGCCCTTCGCGAACGGGTCCTGCTGCGGGATCTGACCCTGCGGCGTCGCCCGGTTCACCATCTCGGGCATGGCCCTGGCCAGGTGCTCGCTGCACTCCTCATCACTCATCCCGGCCTGGCTGGCCACCGCGTGCAGCTGTCCGGGATCCACGGCCTGCTGCATCTGCCGGCCGGTGACCGGCTGGTTCTCCCCGGTACTGACCCACGACTGGACCTGCTTGCCCAGGCCGCTGTTGGTCAGCTTGGCCGTCATTCCCTGCAGCCCGCCGCTGGAGCTGAAGAGGTTCTGCAGCGCGGCAAGACCACCGTCCTGGCCCTGCTTCCCGCCGAGCCTGGCCGAGACATCGTCGAGGATTCCCATGGTCTCTTCGTGCCCTGACCAGGGTCAGTTACCCATGCGGCCGGGTCTTCGCCGGAGCTACCCGCCAGTTAGCTCTCCGCTGGTCAGCCCGCCAGCTCCGCGACGGCGGTCAGCAGCCGGTCCACGTCCGAGGGGTCGTTGTAGTGGACGAGGCCGGCCCGGACGGCGCTGCCCGAGTCCCTGATGCCCAGCACGCCGGTGACTTCCCACGCGTAGTTATCGCCGTGCCAGACATTGACTCGCCGGCTGGCCAGGTGGGTAGCGACCTGCTCGGGCGAACGGCCGGCGACGTTGAAGAAGGCGGTGGCCGTGCGGCTGGCCGGCTTGCCGTAGAGGGTGACGTGCGGCATCGCCTCAAGGCCCGCCAGCAGCAACCCGAACAGCCGCTGCTCATAGCGCTCGACTGCCGTCATCGAGGCGAGCACCCGCTCGCGCAGCGAGCCTTCGTCCGGGGCGGCCAGCCCGGCCAGGTGCTCGACGGCGGCGGTCACTCCGGCCAGGCTCGCGAACGGCAGGGTGCCTTGCTCGAACCGGTCCGGCACCCCGGCTGGCGCGGGCGCGAGCTTGTCCGGGTTCAGCGTCTCCAGCAGCGCCGGCTCGGCGACGACCGCGCCAATGTGCGGGCCCGACCACTTGTAGGCGCTGGTCGCATAGAAGTCGGCTCCGAGCGCACGGACGTCCACCGGCACGTGCGGCGTGGCATGCACGCCATCCACGTAGCTGAGCGCGCCGGCCGCCCGTGCCGTCGCCGTAATCGCGGTCACGTCCGGCCGGGTGCCGAGGACGTTGCTGGCCGCCGTCACCGCCACCAGCTTCGTGCGGTCGGTGACCAGCTCGGCATACTGCCCGGCCGGCAGTTCGCCGGTGGCCACGTCGACCTCCGCCCACCGCACGGTCGCGCCGACCCGCTCGGCCGCCTGCACCCACGGTCTGATGTTGGCGTCGTGGTCGAGCCGGGAGACCACGACCTCGTCCCCCGGCCGCCACGTCTTGGCCAGTGCGCCGGCGAGCCGGTAGGTCAGCGTCGTCATGTTCGGGCCGAGTATCACGCCGCCCGCGCGCCCGCCGGTGAGCGCCGCAATGGCCGCCCGGCAGCTGGCGGTGATCTCGTCGGCCCGCCGGCTGGCCGGAAACGCTCCGCCGGAGTTACCGAGCCCCGCGGCCTGGGCCCCGCTGACCGCCTCGATGACCACCGACGGCACCTGGGTGCCGGCGGCACCGTCAAGGTAGGCGTAGCCATCGGCGAGCGCCGGGTAGCAGGCCCGGACCGCCGCAACGTCCAACTGCATGCTCTCTCCTCACAGCGCGGCACGAGGCCGCGGTGCGCCGCGTCCTCGCGATCCTCTCAGGGCGGCGGCCCGTCATCCCTTCCACGGCCGGCGCAGCCGCGCGAAGCCGGCCAGCACCGGTGCCCGGCCGGTTACGATCCGGCCACCGCCGGGGAGCCGGCCTGATACCGCTAGCACAGCAGGCCAGGGGTCGGTGCTGCGCGCCGGGAGCCCGCCCCGCCATCCCGACCTGGCCACGGGAACCGGCAGGTGCGGCATCCCCGCGCGCCAGCACGCCAGCACCTCGGCGGGATCGTGCGGGCGGTAGTCGTGGCCCAGCGCCCTGGCCAGGTCCCAGGCGTGCAGGTGCCATTCGGCGCAGGCAGCGCCGGCCATGCCGGCGACCGTCACGACCGTGTCGCGGTACTGGTGGTGCGGCAGGTCCCAGACCGCGGCCAGCCGCGCGGCGTAGGTCCGCGCGGACGCCTCGAACGCGGCGATGTGCTCGGCCGGCGGAGCATCCGCGAGGGTGGCAAGCTCGGCGGCGTTCTGCCTGGCCAGCTTCCGTGCCAGCGTGTCCGGATGAGCGCCAGTCGCCATCAGCCGCGCATAGCGGCTAACCGGCGCGTCGTCCAGGTACTCGTTGAAGTCGTCCGCCACGCAGCGCAAGTGCCCGGCCAGATCCGCCGCGCGCCACTCGGGACAGGGCGTCTGCGCGTTCCACGTGTCGGGGCCGAAGCGCGCGGCGAACTGGCAGATCGCGGTGACGCCGTCGTCATAAGCAGCTAAAACCGGAACGGGCTCGCTCAGTGGCGGCGGCACATCCGAGGAATGGGTGCGCTCCAACGGCCCCCTCCAAGGCATACTCCGGCACCAGCACGCGCCGTCTGGCCAGAGTGCCAGAGTTACCCGCTGTTCGCCACCCTGCGCCGAATCTGCACAATCGAGCTCGCGCACTGGGCAACTGGTCTCCTGCCAGCGAAATTGTGATGACAGCACGAGCGCGCCCTAGGTAACCTGCGGATAATGCCCCCCAAGTCAGCCGGTTCGTCGCCGCATGCCCGCGCCCAGGAGACCGCAGTGCAGACTCCGCCGCCGCAGACGCCGGCCGCCGCGCTGTGGCGCATGCGCGAGTACATGCGGCCGTACTACCTGACCCTCGCGCTGATGATCACGGCCGCGATCGTCGCGGTGACCGCCGAGACGATGATCCCGCTGATCACCAAGTCGGTCATCGACGGTGCCATCGCCCATGGCAGCCGGCGCGAGCTGCTCCCGCTTGGCCTGGCCGCGACGGCACTCGGCGCTCTCCAGGCCGGCCTGAACTTCTACCGCCGCTGGTCGCTTGCGGGTGCGGTCAACGGCATGGAGAAGACGATCCGCGGCGACCTCTACCACCACCTGCAGCAGCTCGATCCTGGTTTCCACGATTCCTGGCAGTCCGGCCAGCTACTGTCGCGGGCCACCAACGACCTGTCCACGATCCGGCGGTTCGCCGGCTTCGGCACCGTGTTCTTCATCACGAGCACATGGACCTTCCTGCTGATCGTGGCCTTGCTGATCGACATGAACTGGTGGCTCGGACTGCTCACCGGATGCCTGTTCGCCCCTGTGGGCGTGCTCTGCCTGCGGTTCGAGAAGAAGTACCGGGTCCTGTCCAGGCAGTACCAGGATCAGACCGGAGACCTGGCCACCTACGTGGAGGAGGCGGCGGCGGGCATCCGGGTGCTCAAGTCGCTTGGCCGGCGCGATGAGGCCGCGGCCAGGCACCTGGGCCTGTCCCGCCTGGTCTACCGCAGCCAGGTCGGCAAGGCGAGGCTGCGGGGCACGTTCTGGGCCGGCCTTGACCTGGCACCGAACGCGGCGATCGGACTCCTGCTGCTGCTCGGCGCGCTGGCCGTGAGCTGGCATCAGCTCACGCTCGGCGGGCTGGTCGCGTTCGTCACGCTGACCCTGCTGCTCATCTGGCCGATCGAGGCAATGGGCTTCATCATCGCCACCGGCCAGGAGGCCGCGACGGCCGCCCAGCGGATCTATGAGATCTTCGACACGGCCCCGGCCATCACCGACCCCGACGTGCCCGAGGACCCGCAGCCCAGCATCACGGCCGCCCGTGCCAGGAAGGCCGCTGGCAAGAAGACCCAGGCCAGCACCGGCAGCATCGCGGGCCGGCCGGCTACGGCGCCGCCGGCCAGCCCGGCCGCTGCCACGGCTCGCACCGGGCACTTGCGCTTCGACGCGGTCACGTTCAGCTACCCGCAGGCGCCGGAGCCGGTGCTGCGCGGGATCACGCTGGACCTGGCGCCCGGCGAGACCGTCGCCCTGGTCGGCGCCACCGGCTCGGGCAAGAGCACGTTGCTGCAGCTGGTACCGAGGCTCGCCGACGCGGCTAGCGGGCTGATCACGCTGGACGGCGCTGACATCCGCGACCTGCCGCTGCCCGAACTGCGGGCGAGGGTCGGCTGCGCGTTCGAGGACCCGACGCTGTTCTCGGCCAGCGTGCGCGAGAACGTCAGCTTCGGCGTGCGCGACGCGACCGAGGCCGACGTGCTGGCGGCGCTCCAGGCGGCGCAGGCCGAGTTCGTGGCCGACCTGCCCTGGGGCCTGGACACCCGCATCGGCGAGCAGGGCATGGCGCTGTCCGGCGGCCAGCGGCAGCGAGTGGCGCTGGCCAGGGCGATCCTGGCCCGGCCCGAGGTGCTGTTGCTTGACGACCCGCTCTCCGCACTCGACGTGCACACCGAGGCGAAGGTGACCGCCGCGCTCGCAGACGTGATGGCCGACTCGACCGCGCTGGTCGTGGCCCACCGCCCGTCGACGGTCCTGCTGGCCGACCGGGTGGCGCTGCTGGCCGACGGCGTCATCGCGGCGATCGGCACCCATCACGAGCTGCTGGCGACGCAGGCGCGCTACCGCGCGCTGATGAGCGCGGACGATCTTGGTGGCAGCGACGACGACGGGCGCAACGCGCCGGGACTGGCTGGAGCGCGCACATGACCCAGGCCAGCCCGACCGCGCCGGCCTGGCGCGGTATCGCGGCCGAGGAAGCCGAGGAGATCAGCGGCAAGCTCGGGACGCTGTTGCGGCGCCGGTCCCGCCGGCTGCTCAACGACCTGCTCCGGCCGAACCGGAAGCTGGCCGTGACGGTCTTCCTGCTGATCGTCGTGGCGCAGTTCGCGGCGCTCGTCGGTCCCTGGCTGGTCGGCGTCGGCATCGACCGGATCCCGCAGCTGGAGACGACGCACAACGCCGGCCCGATGGCGCTGATCATCGTGGCGTTCGCCGTCGCCGTGATCGCGCAGGCCTGGGCCACGCGCGCCTATATCGCCGGCATCGGCCGACTGGGCGGCCGGGTCGTGATCGAGCTGCGGCGCCGGCTATTCGCCCACTTCCAGGTGCTGCCGGTGGCCTTCCACGAGCGCTACACCTCCGGCCGCGTCATCTCCCGCCAGGTCTCCGACATCGACTCGATCTCCGACCTGTTCGACGAGGGCCTGGCCGCGCTGGTGTCCTCGCTACTGTCCCTGGTGCTGGTTGGCGGTGGCATGCTGCTGCTCGACTGGCAGCTCGCTCTGGTGGTGATGGCGGGCTTCATCCCGCTGACCTGGCTGTCGGCCTGGTTCCGGCGCGAGTCGGCCGTCGCCTACCGCCGCACCAGGGAGACGATTGCCCAGGTGATCGTCCAGTTCGTGGAGACCTTCGGCGGGATCAGGGCGGTCCAGGCCTTCCGGCGGGAGGACAGGAACGAGGAGATCTTCGACGCGCTGAACCAGGCCAACGCCGACGCCAACCTGCGCTCCCAGCGCCTGCTGGCGATCTTCTTCCCCGGCGTCACCCTCGTGGGCAACCTGGCTATCGGGGCAGTCCTGCTCTATGGCGGCGACCGCGTCATCGATCACCAGATGAAAATCGGCGTCCTCGTGACGTTCCTGCTCTACCTGCAGCGGTTCTTTGACCCGCTGATCGACTTGTCGCAGTTCTACAGCTCGTTCCAGTCGGCCGGCGCCGCGTTGGAGAAGATCTCCGGCGTGCTGGACGAGGCGCCGTCGGTGCCCGAGCCTGAGCACCCGCGCGCGCTGCCGGCCGTCCCCGGCGAGGGAGGCGGCCGCGAGGTGCGCTTCGACCAGGTGCGCTTCGGTTACCGCAAGACGACGGTGCTGCCCGACCTGCGGCTCACGATCCCGGCCGGGCAGACGCTCGCCCTGGTAGGTGCCACCGGAGCGGGCAAGACCACCATTGCCAGGCTGCTGGCCAGGCTCTACGACCCGCTGGAGGGCAGTGTCCGGCTCGACGACACCGACCTGCGCGAACTCTCCGAGAAGACCCTGCGGCACGAGGTCGTGCTGATCACGCAGGAGAACTTCCTGTTCTCCGGGTCTATCGCCGACAACATCGAACTCGGCAAGCCGGGCGCGAGCCGCGAGGAGGTCGTCGCGGCCGCGACCGCGATCGGGGCGCACGGCTTCATCTCGGCACTGCCAGGCGGCTACGACGAGGATGTCGGCAAGGCCGGCGGGCGGCTGTCGGCGGGCCAGCGGCAGCTCATCTCGTTCGCTCGCGCCTTCCTGGCCGCGCCGGCGGTGCTCGTCCTGGACGAGGCCACATCGCTGCTGGACATCCCGAGCGAGCGGCTCGTGCAGGAGGCCCTGACCCGGATACTGACCGGGCGGACCGCGGTGATCATCGCGCACCGTCTGTCGACCGTTGCCATTGCCGATCGCGTGCTCGTCCTCGAGCGCGGGCAGATCATCGAGGATGGCACGCCCGCCGAACTGCTTGCCTCCGAGGGCGAGTACTCCGCGCTGCACGCGAGCTGGCAAGAAAGCCTGGCCTGACCACGGGCCACTGCCGGCGGCGGTGGCCAGCACGGGGGCCCCGAGCCCGTTCCCTCCTGCGGCCTCAATTGCCCGAAGCAGACGCAAAGTGCCATTATCCTGCCAGGGAACGCTGATGGCTGCCGAGAACCTCCCCGCCGCACCAACCGACACCGCCGACGCGGCGGGCCGGCTGGGCCGCGGCATGCCCGCCGAGGGGGCCGGGGCGGGACCTGCCCGCGCGCTGGGGGTGGCCAGGATGCCCTGGCTCGGGCCGCAGCCAGCGCGCAAGCTGCTGGTTGGCGGCATCGTGGTGGCGTACGCGTGGGTGGCGAGCGCGTCAGCGCCGTTCAGCACCAGAGCGCTGATCAGCGTGCTCATACCCGGCGCCATCCTGGGCGCGATCGCGTACGGCCGCCCGCCCGAGCGCATTCCGCCGCCGGAATCGATCGACGTGGCCGGGTTCTCCTACTGGATCGTCACCCTGGCGCTGCTATTCGAGTGGGAGGCGTCCGCCTTCAGGGCCGGCGCTCCCTGGTGGCATCCGACGCTGACCGACCTGATCAACCCGATGCTGACCCCGCATCCGGTGCGCGGCGCCGCCTTCGTGCTCTGGATCGCCGCCGGCTGGGGCCTGGTGAAGCGGTGAATGCGTAAATGACCAGCGAGGTGATCACCGCCGTCGGATTCGGCGTCATCATCGCGACGCTGGTGCTGCTCGAGGTTCTCGGACGCCGCCGGACCAACAAGATCCCGACCACCGGCGAGTGGCTCGGGTACATCATGCGTCCCCGCGCCGGCCGCGCGCTCATCCTCCTGGGCTGGCTGTGGCTCGGGTGGCACTACTTCGCCCGATAGCGGGCTTGGCCGTCGGCTTCGCTATGCTTTCCACCGTGAAAAGGGGTCGCAACCAGGTCAGCGCCACCGCCGAGGCTAGTTACCTCGCCGACGTGGCGCTCGCCTCCAACTTCGACAAGCTCCTGCAGCAGGCCGAAGAAGCCGAGCGCCAATTCCGCCACGCGCAGGCGACGGCGGCGCCGGTCAGCGTGCAGTACCCGCTGGCGCACACCCTGGACCAGGCCCTGACCGACGTGACTCGGGCCGCCTACGCGGCGCAGCGCGCGGAGATCGGCCCGCGCGGATACGAGGACCGCATCTTCCGCCGCAAGGCCATGGCGACCTCGGCCGTGCACCGCTGGACCGACGAGGCCGACCGGCTGCTGACGATGCGCGAGACCCACCGGCTGACCGGCTTCCCGGCCCGCCCGGAGGCCGCTGCGCTCGGCGCCGAGATCGCGCACGCGCCCGCGGCCGGCCACTAGCCTTCTGGCACTTGTCCCCTCGGCCCGTCGAATGCCCAGGCGAACGGCCGCGGCCGGCCGTCCAATGGCCGTTCCACTGGTTGTCAGGTGGTTGTCTGGTAGGTGACCAGGGGTGTTCATGCGCACCTCGGCTGGCCTGCGTAAAGCGGACTACATGAAACCTACAAAGACCGGTGCGGAAAACAGTCACAACGGGCCATGCCGCCGGGGCACGACGGCTGGCACAGTAGTGTGTGATCAAGACCACAACGAGGGAACCACAGGAGGCACGCGAATGTGCCCGCACACGCCACAGTGCCCGGCGCCGAATGGCCCGGACCGCGAGGCGGCCCGTACGATTATCAGCCACCCCGAGCAGGGATGGAGCCTGCTCTGTAACGGCATAGTCATCTTCGAGGACACTGGTGAGCTGCTTCCCGGCGGCGATGCGATCGCCCCGCACCGGCCCACCGACCTGATCACTCCGGCCGTGACCATCGGCCAGGATCCGCTGCAGCCGGCTGACCCGCGCCCATCCGCCGCCTAGCGGCTCAGCGCGCCCTTCCCCGCAAGCCGACGCCCAGCAGCTCGCTCAGCCACTCTCCGACGGCCCCGCCGACGGCGGCCGGATGCCGTGACAGGGCATGCGTCGCGCCCGGCAGCACCACCACTCGTGACGCGTCGGCACGGGCCGGGATGCCAAACGGATCCCGCTCACCGTTGACCACAAGCACGTCCACGCCGGCTCCGCGCAACTCATCGGCCCGGCTGCTGTCCGGACGGCCGGGCGGATG
>JASHUG010000311.1 GCA_030040155.1 Streptosporangiaceae bacterium
ACACCTGGCGGACGTTTATGAGATAAGCCCACTCAAAAGAGTTACCGGAATTGCTGGTCGCCGCAGAGGCGGCAGTCACGGCGCCGGACAGGCCGACCGCTAAGGCAACTGCGGCCACGTAAATTAGTATTCTCCGCATCTGAGTTCTCCCCGGCATTCCTGTTGATAAGCCTGGAACTTGAGCCCTGCGTAATTTAACCGTCTTATAACGATTATGGTACTTTATCATTAGGGCATGTCAAGGGATGCTGGCGCCTTTTCGCCACCTCCCGACTCCTCAAGCTCACGGGAGGAACGGAGAGAGGTCCTGGTCGCGGGCGTATCGCATAGCCGCGGCCCGGTCGGCGGCGCCAGTCTTCGCGAAGATCCGGTTGACGTGAGTCTTCACGGTCGCGGTCGACACGTGCATGCGCCCGGCGATAACCGCCTCGCGATCCTGCTCCGGGTCCGGCTCATAACGTCGGGCCGTCGTGCCACCGCGCCGGTTGTGCCGTAGGCCAGCACCGAGCGGTGCAAAACCCGCGCGGACACGCGAGCCTTGGACCCAAGACCGCGCTACCTTACGAGTCACACGTGCGATTGTGCTGTGACTGGGATGCAGGGAGGGGCGCACGATGGCTAATGCGAACGAGGAACTGCTCAGGCGCGGGTACGCGGCGTTCGCGGCAGGGGATCTCGATGCGGTGCTCGCCATATTCGCCGACGACATTGCGTGGCATGTCAGCGGGCAGAGCCAGATCAGCGGCGACTATCACGGCCATAAGGAGGTCATGGGCTTCTTCGGCAAGATCCTGGAGATCACGGGCGGCACCTTCCGCCTGGACATCCATGACGTGCTCGCGAACGACACCCACGGCGCGGTCCTGGTGACCGCGTACGGCGAGCGGCCAGGCGACACGCTTGAGATGCGCGAGGTGCACACCTGGCACCTGGCCGGCGGCAAGGCCACGGAATTCTGGGCGTTCGCCGAAGATACCGCCATAACCGACCACTTCTTCTCCTGACGCGCGCCGGCGACTGCCGCACCCAGCGGGTGGTCGAGCCGGACAAATCGCCGCCGTGGCGGTGGTCGGGTGCGCGAGGTGTCGTTGGGCCGGCACCAAACTTCCCCGGCCACTTGAGCGCGCGGCGTATTGTCCGGGATGTCTCGCGCCGCCAGCGGTGCGAGACCCGGCCCGGTGCCGGAAATATCCGATTAGCGGAGAACCTGGAGACGAGAGGTCGCCTGGCGTACGCGCCGCGGTTGACGCATGGTAACGTTAAGGATCAGCCAGAGTATCTGGCTCGGTCAGCTGCGCCCTCAGGCGGCTGGCCAGCGGGAGGCACTGTCCTGGCAGCAACGTCTAGGCCCCGGTGTTCACCCCAACTGCCCTTGTAAGGCCGCACCGGCCTGGCCAGGGCGTCGTAGGTAATTAGACAAGCAAGAGGGAGCAACGTGCCGCTCAACACTACGGTGAAGAAAGAGATCATCGCCGGGCACGCGACCACAGAGGGTGACACCGGCTCGCCGGAGGTCCAAGTCGCGCTGCTGACCAGGCGGATCGCCGATCTGACCGAGCACCTGAAGGTTCATAAGCACGACCACCACAGCCGCCGTGGGCTGCTGCTGCTAGTCGGCCGCCGCCGGCGGCTTCTGCAGTACCTCGCCCGCACCGATATCAGCCGCTATCGCGCACTGATCGAAAAGCTCGGTCTGCGCAGGTAGCAGATCGGCGGCGCGGCTCTTGCCGCGCCGTTCGCGTATCGGCCACGATGGCCACGACGGCCGCCTCCAGTGGCGGCCGGTCTGACAACTGAACATAACTGAACAAGAAACGATAACCGTCCCGCGGCCTCCGGCCGGAGCGCCGATCAGCGCCCAAGGGGCCGGTCCTCGGTAGTGGTTCTCGGGTCATGGAAGTGCCGCCGCGCGGAAGGCGTGGCAGCAGCGGCCAGGACCGAGGGCTTCGATCGAAGACCGGCCGGCTGCCGGACCACGGCACGAACGCAGAGTTCGGCTCCGCTAACGCGCGGCGGCCGCTCGGCGGCCGGCCTGGGTGCTCCACTAGAGGCGGACAGCACGCGGGACCTTGCATCAAGGAGGTCACCCCGTGGAGGGTGTCTACACCGCCGAAGTCACGATTGACAACGGCTCATTCGGCACGCACACGCTCAGGTTCGAGACGGGCAGGCTAGCCAAGCTAGCCGGCGGCTCGGCCGTCGTCTACCTGGACGAAGAGACCGTGGTGCTGTCAACAACGACCGCCTCCAAGGGTCCGCGCGAGGGCTTCGACTTTTTCCCGCTGACCGTAGACGTGGAAGAGCGGATGTACGCGGCGGGCCGGATCCCCGGCTCGTTCTTCCGGCGTGAGGGTCGGCCGTCGGAGGACGCGATCTTGACCTGCCGGCTCATTGACCGGCCGTTGCGGCCGTCATTCGTCAAGGGTCTGCGCAACGAGGTCCAGGTCGTCGAGACGATCCTGGCCCTGCACCCCGACGCGCTCTACGACGTCGTCGCGATCAACGCGGCGTCTCTGTCGACCCAACTCGCCGGGCTGCCGTTCTCCGGTCCCATCGGTGGCGTCCGGGTGGCGCTGATCAAGGGCCAGTGGGTCGCGTTCCCGAGCTACTCCCAGGTGGAGGACGCCACCTTCGACATGGTGGTGGCCGGCCGCGTGCTGGAGGACGGCGACGTCGCGATCATGATGGTCGAGGCCGAGTCCACAACGAGCACGCTGCGCCTGATCGCCGACGAGACCAGCGGCGCGGTCGCGCCCACCGAGGAGATCGTCGCCCAGGGCCTGGAGGCGGCCAAGCCGTTCATCCGCCAGCTCTGTGAGGGGCAACTCGAGGTCGCCAGGCACGCCGCCAAGGAGACCGCCGAGTTCCCGCTGTACGTGGACTACGGCGAGGACGTCCTCACGGTGCTCGAGGCCGAGGTCGGCACCGACCTGGCTCAGGCCCTGACGATCGCCGGCAAGAACGAGCGCGGCGCCGAGACCGACAGGATCAAGGCGCTGGCCACCGAGAAGCTCGCGGCCCAGTTCGAAGGCCGGGAGAAGGAGATCGGCGAGGCGTTCCGGGCGCTCAACAAGAAGCTGGTCAGGCAGCGGATCATCAGCGATGGCCTGCGCATTGACGGCCGCGGCCTGGAGGACATCAGGCAGCTGTCGGCCGAGGCGGGCGTCCTGCCCCGGGTGCACGGGTCGGCGTTGTTCGAGCGCGGCGAGACCCAGGTGCTCGGCGTGACGACGCTGAACATGCTCCGGATGGAGCAGATGATCGACACGCTGAACCCGGAGCGCACCAAGCGCTACATGCACAACTACAACATGCCGCCGTACTCCACCGGCGAGACCGGCCGGGTGGGCTCGCCCAAGCGGCGCGAGATCGGCCACGGTGCGCTCGCCGAGCGGGCGCTGGTGCCGGTGCTGCCGACCAGGGAGGAGTTCCCGTACGCGATCCGGCAGGTATCGGAGGCGATCGGCTCCAACGGCTCGACCTCGATGGGCTCGGTCTGCGCGTCCACGATGTCGCTGCTGGACGCGGGCGTGCCGCTGAAGGACATGGTGGCGGGCATCGCGATGGGCCTGATCCACGAGGGCGGTGAGTTCGTGACGCTGACCGACATCCTCGGCGCCGAGGATGCGTTCGGTGACATGGACTTCAAGGTGGCGGGCACCAGGGACGTCATCACTGCGCTGCAGCTGGACACCAAGCTCGACGGCATCCCGGCGAACGTGCTCGGCGCGGCGCTGCGGCAGGCCCGCGGCGCGCGGCTCACCATACTCGGCGTGATGCGCGAGGCCATCGACGCTCCGGCCGAGATGAGCGAGTACGCACCGCGGATCATCACGGTGAAAGTCCCCGTGGACAAGATCGGCGAGGTCATCGGGCCCAAGGGCAAGATGATCAACTCGATCCAGGAGGACACGGGCGCCGACATAACGATCGAGGATGACGGCACGATCTACATCGGCGCGACGGACGGGGCTTCGGCGGAGGCGGCCCGTTCCGCTATTAACGCGATTGCCAACCCGCACATCCCTGAAGTAGGTGAGCGTTTCCTCGGCACGGTCGTGAAGACGACCACGTTCGGGGCGTTCATCTCGCTGCTGCCGGGCAAGGACGGCCTGCTGCACATCACGCAGATCCGCAAGCTGCACGGCGGCGCCAGGATCGAGAACATCGACGACGTCCTGAAGGTCGGCGACAAGATCCAGGTCGAGATCCGCGAGATCGATGACCGCGGCAAGCTGTCGCTGGTTCCGGTCGAGGTTGTCGAGCGCGAGGCCGCAGGCGAGGACCTCAGCGGGCACGACGAGCACCGCTCCCGTGACGATCGAGGTGA
>JASHUG010000312.1 GCA_030040155.1 Streptosporangiaceae bacterium
CCGGGGCTGCGGGTCATCGCCTGCGGCGGTCCCGCAGACGCGTACACGATGATCCAGCAGGCTGCGGCCAGCGATGACCCGGTCATCTTCTTCGAGCCCAAGCGGCGGTACTGGGACAAGGAGGAGGTCGACACCGACGGTGGCCTGGCGGGCGCGCTGCCGCTGGACAGGGCCCGCGTGCTTGTGCCCGGCAGCGATGTCACCCTGCTCTGCTACGGCCCGATGGTGCGGACCTGCGCCGAGGCTGCGGTCGCCGCGTCTGCCGACGGCAGGTCGCTCGAGGTCATTGACCTGCGGTCGCTGGCACCACTAGACACCGACACCATCTTCGAGTCGGTACGCCGCACGGGCCGCTGCGTCGTGGTGCACGAGGCGGTCGTCACCGGGGGCCTCGGCGCCGAGATCGCCGCGCATGTGACTCAGGAGTGCTTCTACAGCCTGGAGGCCCCGGTGCTGCGCGTCGGTGCTTACACCACTCCGTACCCGCCGTCCAGACTCGAGGAGTACTACCTCCCCGACCTGGACCGGATCCTGGATGCGGTCGACCGCACCTTCGCGTACTGAGAGGGCCGCATGTCAGATCTCAAGGAGTTCAAGCTCCCTGACGTCGGGGAGGGCCTGACCGAGGCCGACATCGTCAGGTGGCACGTGAAGCCCGGTGACGAGGTCTCCGTCAACCAGATCATCGTCGAGATCGAGACGGCCAAGGCCGTCGTCGAGTTGCCGAGTCCTTACGCGGGCGTCGTCGCCGACCTGCTTGTGCCCGAGGGCTCCACCGCGGATGTGGGAACGCCGATCATCTCGGTGAATGTCGGCGGCTCGGGCAGCGGCGTGGCTGACCGGCGGGTGACCGTGAACGTCCCGGCCGAGGCGGCCGAGCAGCACGCGATCAGTGAGGCCGAGGACATGGTGCCGGCCCCGCCGGTCGAGGGAGCTGTCGAACCGGGCATCATCGGGAGCCCGGCGCCGAAGGCCGAACGGCAGGCCGTCCTGGTCGGCTACGGCGTGAAGCTCGGCACCACGAGCAGGCGCACTCGCAAGGCTGCCGCTGCTTCGACCACTGCCACCGCCGCCGCCGTGGCGCCACCAGCTCCGCCTGCACCGAAGCCGCCGGCTCCGGTGCAGGCGACCCCGGCCGCCAATGGCTCGGCGACGGCACGCGCAGGCGGGCCGGCGCTGGCCAAGCCGCCCGTCCGCAAGATGGCCAGGGATCTCGGCGTCGACCTGGCTGAGCTCACAGGGACCGGGCCCAACGGCTCGATTACCAGGGACGACGTTCAGCTGGCGGCCACCGGTGCCGCAGAGGAAGGCTTCGTTCCCCCCGAAGTCGCTGTGGGTTACAGGACCGTCACCGCCGTGCCGCGCGAGGAACGCATCGCCATCCGTGGGGTTCGCAAGGCAACCGCAGCGGCAGTGTCGACGAGCGCGTTCACTGCCCCGCACGTCACGGAGTTCCTGCAGATCGACATGAGCGAGACGATGACGGCGACGGCGCGGCTGCGCACGCTGCCGGAGTTCGCTGAAGTCCGGGTGTCGCCGCTGCTGCTGGTGGCCAAGGCGTTGCTCGTCGCGGCCGCCAGGCACCCGATGATCAATTCAAGCTGGGACCAGGGCGCGCAGGAGATCGTGGTCAAGCACTATGTGAACCTCGGCATTGCGGCAGCCACCGACCGCGGCCTGGTCGTGCCGAACGTCAAGGACGCGCACGCGCTGACGCTGCCGGAGCTGGCCAGGGCGCTGGCGCAGCTGGCCGAGACGGCGCGGGCGGGCAAGTCAACTCCGGCCGACCTGTCTGGCGGCACGATCTCGATCACCAACGTCGGGATCTTCGGGATCGACACCGGGACCCCGATACTGCCGGTCGGTGAGTCCGCAATCCTGGCGTTCGGGCAGGTCAAGGATGCTCCGTGGGTGGTCGACGGCGAGCTTGCCGTACGCAAGGTCTGCACGCTCGCGCTGTCGTTCGACCACCGGATAGTCGACGGTGACCTGGGCTCGGCGGTGCTGCGTGACGTCGGCGCGATGCTGACCGACCCGCTGCGGATGCTCGCTTGGTCCTGAACCTGCCTGAACCAGCCTGAACCCGCCACCGTATGTCGAGGGGAGTCAAATGATCAGGCATGTCGTCCTGTTCACCTGGACCGAGGACATGACCAGTGAGCTGGAGCAGCAGTTCGCCGCCGAGCTTCGTGCGCTCGCCCCGACTCTGCCGGGCGTGCGGTCGTATCAAGCGGGCCCGGACGCCGGGCTGGTCGAGGGCAACTTCGACTTCGCGGTGGTAGCGGACTTCGACGACGCCGACAGCTACCTGCGCTACCGGGACAACGCCGCGCACAGGGACATCATCAACCGCTATAGCGGGCCGCGCACGAAGGCCAGGGCGGCAGTCCAGTACGAGGTCTAGGGCCCATGATCACCACCAGCAACAAAGGCATGGGCGCCGTTGACGAGGCCGAGGACCAAATGGTTCTTGCCGGATACTGATAAATCGCTATTATCACTGATCATCGGGCATCGAGGGTCGGCGGCGGGGTGCGGCGATGAATCGTTTCTGGCGTGGCTGGTCGGCTACGGGCGCGCTGCCCGCGTTCGCCGTGTTCCCCGTATTCGCCGTGTTCGCCGTGTTCGCGCTCGCCCTATTCGCGGTTGCCGGCGGCGTGCCGACAGCGGCGAGTGCCGACGCCGTACCAGCGGCAGCGGGGGCGCGCACGTGGCAGGTCGTCTACCAGCGGACGAGCGTTCAGATCGAGTCGGTCGCCGCCACCGGGCCAGATGATGCCTGGGCGATCGGCCTGATCGAAGGACAGCAGGGCCCAACCGGGGGGTTGCTGCTGCACTGGAATGGCCGGCGGTGGGGACAGGTTCGTTACCCCGACTCCGACCGCTTCCTGCCGATGGCGATCTACCCGATCTCGGCCAGCGACATCTGGCTTGCGCAGTACGACAACAGCGCTCCCACGTCGATGCTGCACCTGAAGAACGGCAAGTGGAGCACGCTGACACTTCCCGTGAACTCAAACCCGATCCTCGTGCTGGGAGATCGCGACATCTGGGTCGCCCAGCAGGGAGACGGGTTCGGTGCATGCCCGGTTTCGGCCGGTCAGTATTGCGTCACGACTGCGCGATGGAACGGGAGCACCTGGTCTGATTACCGGCTCGGGGCGTCCGGGCTGCTGACCGCGGCCGCGAGCTCGCCCTCCGACATCTGGGTCGCGGGCGACATCGACAACAACGGGAACGGCACGACCTTCCGGGCCGCGCTCTTCCGGTGGAGCGGCTCGTCTTGGCGGCACGTGGCCCTGACCGGGACGCGCATGACCTGGACTCCCCCGATCGTCGCGTACTCGCCGGATGACCTCTACGTGGACGAGGCCACGACCGCGCACCCGCGCGCATGTGCCATGCACTGGAACGGGCACAGCTGGGATCCGGTGTACCTGGCGCACTCAAGCGGGGCATGCGGACAGTTCACGACCGACTATCGCCGGGGACTGTGGGTTAACGCTCCGCCGATTGACGGGTACGGGTTCAACTTCGCCCACTGGACGGGCACGCGTTTCGTGCTCGCGCCCTCGTTCGTGCCTACCAGCTCCTCCTCGCCAGGCGCCGGATGGAGCGGCTCGGCGTCGGTGTCAGCCGTTCCGCGCTCGAGTAACGTGTGGCTGTTCGGCAGCTTCTGCGTCATCCGGGTGAGCACTTGCGGTCCGTACAAGGGAACGATCGCAATCCTGAGGTGAACTCCAGCCAGGACGGACGCGGCCACCTGGGCGCATGCAACTCAGAACGCCTCTTCTGGCAACTCCATCAGGTCCAGAGAGACCGACTCGGCGATCTCCCGCTCCGCCGCGAGCCGGGGCAGGACCGTAGCGGCGAAGAACCCAGCCGCGGCGATCTTGCCCTCGTAGAAGGCCTGGTCGTCGCCGGACAGCCCGCCCTCATCCAGCCTCGCCACGGCGATCTCGGCCTGGCGGCCTAGCAGCCAGCCGATGACCAGGTCGCCGAGCGCGAGCAGCAGCCTGGTCGTGTTCAGCCCGACCCGGTAGACCTCTTGAGGCTGCTCCAGGCTGGCTCCGAGGAAGCGGTTCATCGCGGCGACCATCGCCTCGATGTCGTCGGCCGCCCTGGCCACCGCGGCACGCTCACGCTTGAGCCGACCGTTGCCCGCGTCAGCCGCGGCGAACTCCCGGATCTGGCCAAGCAGGTGGTTCAGCGCGGCGCCCTGGTTCCTGACGATCTTGCGGAAATACAGGTCCATGCCCTGGATCGCGGTCGTGCCCTCGTAGAGGCTGTCGATCTTGGCATCCCTGATGTACTGCTCGATCGGGTAATCCTGCAGGTAGCCAGAACCGCCGAGCGTCTGCAGCGACTGCGCCAGCTGCTCGTACCCGCGCTCGGAACCGACACCCTTGACGACGGGCAGCAGCAAGTCGTTAAGCGAAGCGGCCACCTCATCGGTGCCGCCCGCCGCCTGCGCCTGCTGCAGCGCGTCCTGCTGGCTAGCGGTGTACATCACCAGCGCGCGCATGCCCTCGACATAGGCCTTCTGCAGCATGAGGCTGCGCCGCACGTCGGGGTGCTTCATGATCGTCACCCGCGGTGCTGCCTTGTCCAGCATCTGGGTTAGGTCGGCGCCCTGCACCCGGGTCTTGGCGTAGTCCAGTGCGTTCAGGTAGCCGGTCGACAGCGCCGCGATGGCCTTGGTGCCGACCATCATTCGCGCGAACTCGATGATCATAAACATCTGGCGGATGCCGTCATGCACGTCGCCGACCAGCGTGCCCACCGCGGGCCCCTCGGCCCCGAACGTGATCTCGCACGTCGTCGACGCCTTGAGGCCCATCTTGTGCTCGACGTTGGTCACGTACACGCCGTTGCGCTCGCCAAGGGTGCCGTCGTCGTTGATGAGGAACTTCGGTACCAGGAACATCGACAGTCCCTTGGTCCCCGGCCCCGCGCCCTCGGGTCTCGCCAGCACCACGTGCAAGATGTTCTCGGCCATGTCGTGCTCGCCGCTGGTGATGAACCGCTTGACGCCCTCGATGTGCCAGGTGCCATCCGGCTGCTGGACGGCCTTGGTCCGGCCAGCCCCCACGTCCGAGCCCGCATCCGGCTCGGTCAGCACCATCGTGTAGCTCCAGTGCCGGTCGACCGCGAGGGCCGCGATTTCCTGCTGGCGCGGTGTGCCCAGCCGCCACAGCGCGTGCGAGAACGAGCCGACACTCGAGTACATCCAGACCGCCGGGTTGGCGCCGAGGATGAGCTCGGCTACCGCCCACCCGAGGGTCCGCGGCGCGGTGGTGCCGCCAAGCTCGGGCGGCAATTCGAGGCGGAACCACTCGGCGTCCATGAAGGCCTGGTAGGAACGCTTGAACGAGTCGGGCATCGTGACCGAGTGAGTGGCTGGGTCGAAGACCGGAGGATTGCGGTCGGCGTCAGCGAACGAATCGGCGACAGGCCCTTCGGCTAGCCTGTTCACCTCGTCTAGGATTCCGCGCGCCGTGTCCTCGTCGACGTCGGCAAAGGGCCCGCTTCCCAGGACGTCCTGCCGCCGCAGCACTTCGAACAGGTTGAACTCGATGTCCCGCAGGTTGCTCTTAAAGTGCCCCATCGCGCCCCTCCAACAGCGGAGTCAGCCCGGCGCAACGGCACCGCAGGCTGATGGCCTTTTGCTACTCGCCAGTAACTTACTCCATAGTACCTTTCTTTCGGCCGCATGTCACGGCCCGCGAAAGGTGAAGTTACCGGAGGGTACGGTCCCTACCTGCGCGTGTTCTCCCCTGGGCAGGTTAGACAAATCCGCGCATCGCCAAGCGGCTCGTGTTATGACTTGTCCGGTCTGCCGACCGTGGGCCCGCCGCGGCGCCCCTCCTCAGGCGCCAGGCAAAACTGAAGGCCGCTGCTGGCCCCAAGCTGAGGGCCGCGCCACGGCTGCCGCCGGCCGCAAACCGCCGGCCGCAAACCGCCGGCCGCAAGCTGAAGGCCGCCCCCGGCTGCCGCTGGCCGCAAACCGAATCCGGTTCTAGAATGACCAGGCAGACCTGGCATATCGCGTGCGGATGAGGTAGACCGATGGCGCTTGCCCTAACCGACGACCATGCCCAGCTAGCAGCGTCAGTGCGCGCTTGGGTTGAGCGCAACAGCCCGCCCGACTCGGTGCGCGCCGCGGCCGACGGCAGCGACAGCGGAACGGCCAGGTACCGCGATGCCCTCGCGCCCAGCCTGGCCGACCAGGGCCTGCTCGGCCTGCACGTACCTGAGGCTGACGGCGGTCAGGGCTTCGGCCTGCAGGAGCTGGCGATCGCGGTCGAGGAACTCGGCCGGGCCCTCGTACCTGGCGGGTTCGTGCCGACCGTGCTGGCCAGTGCGGCCCTGGTCGCCAGCAGCGGAACCGGAAAGCTGCTCATGCCGCTGGCGGACGGGTCAAGGAACGCGGCGGTGGCCTTGGAAGCTGAGCTGATGGCCAACACTCAGCCTGACGGCACCCTTGTCGTCAGCGGCACGGCCGACCTGGTGCTGGGCGCCCCCGACGCGGACCTGGTGATCATGCCGGTGCGGCCGGAGAACGACACCGTGTGGGTGGCCGTCGACGCGGCGAGCCTGGAGATCACGTCCGTCGACAGCCTCGACCTCACGCGGGAGATTGGCCGGGTAACCGTCGACGTGCTGGTTCCTCCCGACCGTCAGCTGACCGGGCTAGAAGCAGAATCGGTCGCGAACCTGGCAGCCGTCGTCCTCGGCGCGGAAGCGGTCGGCATTGCCGACTGGGCCGTGCAGACTGCGGCCGAGTACGCCAAGATTCGCCACCAGTTCGGCCGCCCGATCGGCCAGTTCCAGGCGGTGAAGCACCGGTGCGCCCGGATGCTCGTCGCTACCGAGCAGGCCGCCGCAGCAGTCTGGGATGCGGCCAGGGCCATCGACGCTGGCGACGATGACCTCGACGTCGCTGCGGCTGCCGCCGCGGTACTGGCCGCCGACGCGGCCGTGTCCTGTGCGCACGAGTGCATCCAGGTTCTCGGCGGCATCGGCTACACCTGGGAGCACGAAGCACACCTGTACTACCGGCGAGCGATGACGCTGCGCGCGCTGCTTGGCTCGGCGGTGCCCTGGGATGGGAGCTGGAAGGAGCGGCTGGCTGGTTTTGCGGTCGACGGCTTCACCCGGCGGGTCCGGCTCGAGCTGCCCGGCGGCAACGACGATCTCCGCGCGCCGATCCGAGCCCAGCTTGAAGACATCGCGAGGCTTCAAGGCCGGGAGCGGAACGCGGCGCTCGCGGCCGGTGGCTGGGTCTTGCCTCATATGCCCAGGCCGTGGGGCCGTGCTGCGGACGCGCTCGAGCAGCTGCTGATCGACGAGGAAATGCGGGCGGCCGGGATTCACGTGCCGGGCCTGGCGATCGGTGCCTGGGTCGTGCCCGCCCTGATCCAGTACGGCACGCCGGAGCAGCAGCAACGATTCCTGCCGCCCACGCTCCGGCTGGACTACTTGTGGTGCCAGCTGTTCAGCGAGCCGGGCGCGGGCTCCGACCTCGCCGGTCTCACGACACGGGCTGAGCGTGTCGACGGTGGCTGGAGGATCACCGGCCAGAAGATCTGGACCTCGCTAGCGCAGCACGCGGCCTGGGCTATCTGCATCGCCCGGACCGACCCGAGCCAGCCGCGGCACGACGGCATCAGCTACTTCCTGCTGGACATGCACTCGCCCGGCGTGGAGGTCAGGCCGCTGCGCGACATCACTGGTGACGCTAACTTCAACCAGGTCTTCCTCGATGGCGTCTTCGTTCCCGACGACTGCGTCGTCGGGGAGATCAACAAGGGCTGGCGGATCGCCAGGACGACCCTCGCCAACGAGCGGGTCTCACTGGCTGGCAGCTGGACGTTCGGGAACGGAGTGGCCGAGCTGCTGCAGGTCGCGAAGGCCACGCACGAACGCGGGCCCAGGATCGGCGAACTCGTCGCCCAGGACCAGGCAATCAGCCTGCTGGCGCTGCGGGCAACGATGAAGCAGCTGTCTGGCACCGAGCCGGGCGCCACCGGCAGCGTGCGCAAGCTGCTGAGCATGCGGCACGCCCAGGAAATCGCGGAACTCTGCTGGGAACTGTCCGGAGCGGCCGGAGCCGCCGGCGCGCTCAGGGACGGGCGCGGGGGCGCGCTGGACGCCGAAGGCCAGCCCAGCGGCCCGCACTGGGCCCGCCAGGTGCTCATGACCGAGGCATTCACGATCGGCGGCGGCACCACCGATATCCAGCTGAACATCATCGCCGAGCGGATTCTCGGCCTGCCACGCGATCCCGAGCCGCCGGCGGCTGACGGTTAGGAAGCGGCCAACCGCCGGCCCGCAAACTTTGCCCGCCCCGCCGGCGCTGCCAGCCGGGCCG
>JASHUG010000313.1 GCA_030040155.1 Streptosporangiaceae bacterium
CAGCCGCGACCATGACGCATACGCGTTCGCGAGCGCAGTCTGTGCTAGATCCTCAGCCAGCCCGGCATCACCAGTGAACCCGTAGGCCAGCCGGACCAGTCTGGCCCACTGGCTGTACACAAGCTCGCTGAAATCGGCGTCCCGGCTACCGGACCTTTCACTCTCCACGCCTAACAGAGTGCACAATCGGGCCGGACAGTTGCACTGCCGGAGATGCCTCAGCATGAGAATTGCGGGGAAGAACAACTGACCCTATTCCGCAACGGAAGCTCACGAGCCGCAGTTTCATCAGTTCGAGAAGGGCACCTCGGACCGCATCCGCTACCAGCGCATCAACGAGCGGACCGGCGCGGAGGTGGATTACGCCTACTTCCTCGGGCCGGGCAGCGACGAGACGACGAAGGACCGGGCTTCTGCGGAGCTATGGCCACAGGCCGGGCGAAACTTCCTATCTTCCGCGTTACCACCAGGCGGCACCCAGGTGGATTGCGCCAGGTGGCAGGGCGGGTAGTGAAGCTCCATGACTAACCTCGCACCATCGCCGAGTGAGGTCCGCCGCGCATACCACGAGGAGCTCGGTGCCGGACAGCGGGCCGCCCTGCTGTCTTGGCTGGCCTTCACCGTTACGTTTGCCGGGTTGCGGGCACTCACGTATAGCATCCGGGCCGGCAAAGGACCGTTCCGTAACATCAGTGTCGGCGGCGAGCACCTGCACCACTACATGTGGGGCATCGGCTTGCTGTCTGGTGTCGGCGCAGTGGCCGTCCGTGGCGAGGAGCGGCAACGTCGGCACCCCGCCGTTTCGACGAGCTACGGCTCCGGGCTGGCCCTTATCGTCGACGAGTTCGCCTTGCTGCTCGACCTGAGAGACGTCTACTGGGCCAGGCAGGGCCGGATCTCGATCGACATAGGAGTCGGCGGCATCGCCCTGACCGGGTCGTACTTCGCGGCGCTGCCGATGCTGCGCAGGCTGCAACGGGAGCACAAGCAGGCGACCGGCGCGCAGCAGGCGTCCGGAGCCGAGGAAGCGCCCGAGTCCGCGGAGCGGTCGTAGCAGCACCCGGAGAAGCTGATCCGCGCGTCATCAGACTCAGGATGAGTCTCTCGGCGCCGCTAGCTGGCCGCGTCGTCGGGCGCTCGCGGCTCGCGAAGTCCGGCCGCAAGCGCGACCGACAGCACCGGCAGTCCGCCCAGGACCGCAAGGGAGGCCGCCAGCCCGTAACTGTCGGCCAGGAGTCCGAACAGCGGAGCGGCTAGCCCGCCGATCGAAATGGCCAGCCCGAGCGTGACCCCGCTCGCCGTGCCGATCCGGTTCGGCAGGTAGTCCTGGCCCAGCGTTACCTGCACGGCGAACGGCAGGTACAGCGCGAGCCCGGAGACAATCGCGGCACAGAATGCGACCGCGACGTCGGGCGCGGCCGCCAGCAGCACCAGAGCAGGGATCGCGCACGCGTAGCCAAGCCGGATAGTGGCCAGGCGCCGCCAGCGGTCGGCGAGCCAGCCGCCGGTCAGCGACCCGACCGCACCCGCCGCGACGAACACCGTCAGCGCCGCCGAGCCGAGGGCGGTCGGCTCGTGGAAGCGGTGGATGACGAACAACGCAAGCAGTGAGGCGACGCCGAAGTAGACGATAGACCGGGTCGTGACGACGGCGGTGAGCCGAGCGAAGCTGCGCCAGTCGTCAGGGCGCGCGCGGTCCGCCTGACCGTCGGCTGCTCGTGCTGCCCGCATTGCCTGCCCGGCGGCGTGCGCGCGGCGCCAGGGTCGCCGGATAGCGAGCAATGCGGCCATGGCGACGGCCGGGACTGCCAGCAGCGGCGTTCCCCGCAGACCGGTTATCAGCAGGACCGGAGTCACCAGCACCGGTCCCAGCGCGATTCCGATGTTGCCGCCGACCGAGAACCAGCTCATGGCCTGGGTAGAGTTTCCGGCTACCCCGCGAGCGGTCCGCGTCGCCTCGGGGTGGTAGGCCGCGACGCCCACCCCGGACAAGGCGATGGCCAGCCACGTGATCACGTAGCTGTCCCCCAGGCCCGACAGGCCCACGCCGATGCCGGCGACGAGCAGGCCGACCGCGATCAGCCAGCCGAGCCGGTGCCGGTCGGTGATCACGCCGAAGGCTGGCTGGACCGCGCTGGACAGAAAGGTCGCCGCGAGCGTGAGGCCGGTGAGCCCGGCATAGGTGTAGTGCCGCTCGATGGCCAGGAACGGCAGCAGCGCCGGTATCGCGCCCTGATAGAGGTCGTCGATCGTGTGGGTTGCGGCCAGCAGCGCCAGGATCGGGCCGGAGCCAGCGATAAGCACAGATGTCTGATGACTTGGCCTGCGCTGGGTGAAGGGCCTGGTCATGACGGCGTTACCGGCCGATGAGCGACCGCAGTCTCGCTGCGGTCGGGTCAATATGGTCGTGGGTGGCCTGGGCGGCCGCAGCGGCGTCTCCGGCCGCGATCGCCGCCGTCAGCCGCTCGTGCGCGGCGTCTGCTCCGGCGTCGCGCACACTGTGATCCGAGCGGACCGCGATGAGCGCCTCCCGCAGGACGGCGGCGAAGGACTCGAACATCTCGGCGAGCAGCGGGTTGTGCGCTGCCGCCACGACGCTGCGGTGGAAGGCCAGGTCGGCCTCCACGAAGGCAGCCTGGTGACCGCGGGCCTGCTCCCGCTCGGCCAGGCGCGCGCGCAGCGCCGCGATGTCCCCGTCGGTGCGCCGACTCGCCGCGAGCCGCGCGGCCTGCACCTCGAGCGCCTCGCGTACCTCGTAGACCTCAAGCACCGCGGCCCGTCGCAGCCGGGGCTCCCAGTCAGCGCCCGGCGTAACCGAGCGGACGTAGGTGCCCGAGCCCTGCCGAGTCTCCAGCAGACCCGCATGGACCAGTGCCCGGATGGCTTCGCGGATCGTGGACCTGCCGACTTCGAGCCGCTCGGCCAGCTCGGTCTCGGCGGGCAGGCGGCTGCCCACGGGCCACTGGCCGGACAGCACTTGCTCCCGGAGCTGGCTGACTGCCAGGTCCACCAGCGGGCTCCGTCGCAGCGATGTCAGCGGCACGCCGAGCTCGCCTCGCGCATCCGCAACGTAAACAACAAGTCCTCAGACATATGATGAATATACACCCGCTGGACGTCGAGATCGTCCGGGACGGCGGCCATATCGGCGGAGTTGCCGACGCCCGGCCTTTCCGTGTATTCCTGGCATCGGCAGACTTCAGGTAGCGATCGTCCGGAGGTGGTCACGGTGACGCTGGCCACGCATGCGGGGCAGCCATGACGGGCGCGCCGTCGGGCACCGTGACGCTGTTGTTCACCGATGTGGAGGGCTCGACCGCCCTGTGGGACGCCGAGCGAGACGCGATGGCGGCCGCGCTGCGCCGGCACGACGAGATCTTGCGCGACGCGATCGAGCAGGCGGGCGGCTATGTCTTCAAGACTGCGGGTGACTCGTTCTGCGCGGCGTTCTCCGCCGCGAGGACCGGGCTCGATGCAGCGCTGACCGCGCAGCGGAACCTGGCCGCGCAGTCGTGGCCAACGAGCCGGCCGATCATCGTGCGCATGGGCCTGCACTCCGGGGTCACCGAGGAGCGAGACGGTGACTACTTCGGACCGGCGGTCAACCGTGCGGCCCGGCTGCTAGCGGTAGCCCGTGGCGGCCAGGTGCTCGTGTCCGCGGCGGCGGCAGAGCTGCTGAGCGACGAGATGCCCGACGGCGTGGGGCTGCGGGAGCTTGGGACGCACCAGCTGAAGGACCTCAGCCGACCGGAGCGGATTTACCAGGTCGAGGCGGCATTCCTGGCCGAGCTGCCCGCCGTTCTCGCCGCGAGGCAGCCCGGCGGGGCGGTCGCGGCGCGGGCCTCGCACGCTGACCGGGACCGCGTCGTCGACGTCCTCAAGGTTGCCGCGGCCGACGGCCGGCTCAGCCCTGACGATCTTGACCAGCGGCTGGAGGCAGCACTCACCGCCCGCACGCTCGCGGAGCTCGAGCCGCTAGTGGCGGACCTGGCCACCGCCGCCAGCGTCGAGGTGCCAGATCTTGCGCGCATCGAGTGCAGCGCCGGCTCCGCCAAGCGGGACGGGGCCTGGGTCGTGCCCCGGCGCATGGAGATCCGCGTCGCCAGCGGTTCGGTTCAGCTCGACTTCCGGCAGGCCGTGATCGCCGTCAAGGAGCTGCGGATCGAGGCCCAGGTCGCCAGCGGCAGCCTGAAGCTCATCACGCGGCCCGGCATCGTGGTGGATGCCGACGACGTGACAGTCAGAAGCGGCAGCGTCAGGGTAGTTCCGCCACCGGGTCC
The DNA here is from genome assembly GCA_030040155.1 of Streptosporangiaceae bacterium. Lineage (GTDB taxonomy): Bacteria > Actinomycetota > Actinomycetes > Streptosporangiales > Streptosporangiaceae > JAJYUU01. The sequence goes on from JASHUG010000313.1 coordinate 4,281, forward strand.
GGACGCCCCGGTGGAGCTGCGGGTGAAGGTCTCCGGCCGGGTCGGAAGCGGTTCGATCTCCGCCCGGCCCGCCCGTCGCCGGGGCTGGTGGCGGATGGTGTGGCAGCGCTTGCTGCGTCGGCTGGCGGGCGGCGGCCGGCCGGCACTGCCTGACTCATCGCATTGACGGGCGGCTAGCTCTCGCGAACCCCGGCGAAGTGCGGGGCGGGCCGATCGGGCCAGAGATCAGCAGCTAAAGGTTCGGCGATAGGTCTCGGGGGGCACGCCCAGCTGCTGGTTGAAGTGGCGGCGGAGCGTCGTCGCCGTACCCATGCCGGTCCGCGCCGCGATCTGCTCGACGCTGAGGTCGGAGGTTTCCAGCAGCTCCTGCGCGCGCCGTAGCCGCTCGTTCACCAGCCAGCGCAGCGGGCTGGTCCCGGTTACGGCATTGAAATGCCGCGCGAGGTTGCGTGAGCTCATCTCCGCCCGGCGTGCCAGGTCGCGCACCGTCAGCGGATCACCGAGCCTTTCCAGTGCCCACGACATGACGTCGGCGAGCACGTGGTTTCGGCCGTGCGCCACCGCGGCCGGTATGAACTGGGCCTGGCCGCCCGGACGGTGCGGAGGCACCACCAGGCTCCGGGCCAGTGCGTTCGCCACAGCCGCGCCGTAGTCGGTCCGGACGAGATGCAGGCAAAGGTCCAGGCCGGCCGCCTTCCCGGCCGAGGTCAGGACATCGCCCTCGTCGACATACAGCACGCCGGCATCGACGCTCACTGCCGGATACCGGTCCTGCAAGACGGCCGCGTGAGCCCAGTGCGTGGTCGCGCGCCGACCGTCGAGCAGTCCGGCCTCGGCGAGGACGAACGCGCCGGTACAGAGCGAGGCGACCCGGGCGCCGGCGGCGTGGGCCGCGCGGACGGCTTCGACCAGCGGTCGCGGCGGCGGCTGGGCGACGTCGCGGCAGGACGGGATGATCACCGTGTCGGCGCCGGCCAGGGCGGTGAGGTCGTGCCGGATGCCCGCCCGAAGCCAGCCGCCGACTTCTGCGTCGTCCTGGCCGCAGATGGTGAGCTCGTACCACCCTTTGGCCAGTTCTCGGTTGACGCCGAAGACCTCGCAGGCCGCCGCGAGCTCAAACAGCGGGGTGCCGTCGGTCACGGCCAGGGCGACAGAAGGCATGTCCGAAACTGTATGGCATATGTCGTTACGGACACTGGCCGGCTCCGGTGGGAGTGGCAATGCTGAGCATCATGAATAAGCACGTCGCGGTCATGGGGGCGGCAGGTCACACCGGCAGCTTCGTCGTCGCTGAGCTACGACGCAGGGGCGTAACGCCGATCTCGTGCGGGCGGGCCACCGACCTGGCCCGGGCCCTGCGGGACGCCGACGCTGTCATCAACTGCGCCGGTCCGTTCGCGGCTACGGCCGGGCCGGTGATCGAGTGCGCGATCAGCGCCGGGATTCCGTACCTGGACGTCACCGCGGAGATCGAGGTCGTGACGGACACCTTTGCCCGCTATGCACAGGCCGACATTCCCATCGTTCCCGCGGCCGCGTTCTACGGCGGGCTCGGGGATTTGCTCGCCACCGCGGCGATGAATGACTGGTCCGCCGCCGATCATCTGACCATCGCCTATGCCCTGAGTTCCTGGCGCCCCACGCCAGGCACGCGGGCGACGGGCAAGGTATCCGCACAGCGCCGGAACGGCCGCCGGGTCCTTTACGCCGGCCGCCGGCTGCAGTTCCGGCCGGGTGCTGCGCCCCGCACCGAGTGGACCTTCCCGGCACCCGTCGGCACCCAGCCCGTCATCGGCGAGTTCACCATGGCCGACAGCGCTACCATTCCGACGCACCTCGACACCCCCGAGATCGCAACCTACATGTCGGCTAACGCCGTCGACGATCTCACTGCCGCTGACCCTGCCGGCCCGGCCGCGGTGGACGAGCGGGGCCGCTCGGCTCAGACGTTTCTGGTTGAGGTCCGCGCTCGTTCTGGGGGCACGGAGCGCCGCGCGGTGGCGAGTGGCCAGGACATCTATGCGGTTACGGCGCCCTTGGTGGTCGAGGCGGCCATGCGCGTACTGGGCGGAGCAGGCGGCGCCGCGGGCGTTGCCTCGCTCGGCGCACGCTTCGACGCCAAGGACTTCCTCGGGTCGCTCAGCCCCGAACACCTGACGCTGGGGTGACGGGCGGGCCGTCTCGCCGGGCCGGAGGCCGGAATGGGCTACGGGGCCAGACCGGTGGCCACTCTCCCACTGCCCGGGTCGATTGGCACTGAGACATGTTCGTGCGTGATCAGCCACGCGTGATCCGATCGCCTGAAGCAGCTCGTCCCGCGCACCCAGGATTCGAACTCAGCCCCCGTCTTGAGGGTGCCGCCTGTTCGAATGAGCATAAACGCGACCGCCACGTCGCCGCCGTCCACGACATTCAGGTCGCGGACCTCCTGTCCGATGCCGCTCTCGTAGGCATCGAACCAGTCCTCGAATCTGTTCCGGAGCGCGTCCGATCCTGCGTACTGGAGCGGAGGCACCACGTCGTAGTAGACGACGTCAGCGGAGTAGTACGACATGAGCCGGTCAAGGTCCTTCACGCGAATGGCCTCAGACCGACTGTCGACGAGCGCTCTAATCTCGGACTCGTTCATCTCACTCCTCTAGTTCGTTGTCGCCGCACCACGGCGTCCCGGATGCTGCGTCTCAGCACTCGGACGACAACGCCCAACCGAATGTGACATGTCCCGCCGAGCCGCACGATCAGCTGAGGCCGGTGGTCTCGCCGCCAAGCAGGACCGCGAGCCGATGCCACTGGTCGGCGGTTACCGCTGCGACCGGAGCTGCAGGGTCGATCCCGGCGCGGAGCAGCAGCCTCCGGTAGCCGGGTATCGCGAGATCGGCTCGGGTGCCCGACCGCCGATAGGCCGCGGCCAGTATCGCCCTCAGCCGGCGCTGACCGCGTGGCGAGGCGCGCAGAGAGCGGGGCCGCACCGACACCCAGGCGGCTCCCACCCGCGGTGGTGGCGTGAAGCTAGCGCGGCTCACCGCCCGGGCGAGCCGTATCTGGTAGCGGCATGTCCACCAGGCTGTCTCGGCATCGCGCGGCCGCGGGCGGGTCAGCCAGCGGGCAGCCTCCCACTGGAGGATCAGCTCGGCGCCCGCCAGCGGAACGTCGGGATCTCCGAGCAGGCGGCGGAACACCGCGGTCGTGAGCGAGAACGGAGGGCTGGCCACGACCAGGAAGTCTCGCCCCGGCAACGGGATTGTCCGCAGGTCGGCTTCGACCACCCGGACCTGCGGCTCCTGGTCGAAACGCCGCCGCAGCCGGGCAGCGAGCTTGGGATCCCGTTCAACCGCGATCACGCGGGCCCCGGTAGCCGCCAGCGCGGCGGTGATCGCACCGCTGCCCGCGCCGAGGTCAAAGACCAGCTGCCCGGTCCGGGCGCCTCCGGCGTTGGCCAGCTGCGCGATCAGCCTGCGGTCACGCAGGAAGTGAGCACCGGCAGGATTCGGCGCCAGCGGCCGCCCTGCCACGGAAGACCATGACCATCACCAAGGCCGCTTCCCCTCGCTGCAGTTGTTACCGCGGCAGAATCTATGCCGCGGTAACGGTGAAGCGCGACCGAATATCTGGCCCTCGTACGCTGGCTGAGCGCACCGCAGCCATCAGGCCTGCTTGCGTGCCGCGCTACCTTGGCTGGTGCGGGCCCATCGCCTGACGAGCCACAAAACCACGACGAGCAGGACGAGTGATCCTGCGGAGAAGTAATTCACCCAGTCCGGTGGATCCTGCACCGCATTCCAGAGATTAATAGCCACGCCTATCGCGCTGGCCGTGATGATGATCAGCAGGGTCACGCGGGAGTCGGGGTGCGCGAGCATGCCGATCTGCCAGCCGGCCAGAAGCAGACCCCAGACCAGCCGCAGGTAGTTCTCCGGCTGACCGGGCGCGCGCACGACGTCGGAGCTAACTGCGATGATGAGCGCCAGGGAAACGGCCAGCAGGACGCTGAAGACCGCGGTCCTGATGAGCTCGAGCCGCCGGCGCCGGGACCGGACGCCGGTGAGGGCCGTGCCCCGGAACGTGTCAGCGGCATAACCCAGCATCCGGAGCGCGCGGTGCGGAGCGAACCGGATCTGCGGGTCATGCAGGATGGCGGGCAGCTCAGCCGCCCATTCCCGGTACCGCTCCTCCCTGGCCTTCCGCGGCAGCTG
>JASHUG010000314.1 GCA_030040155.1 Streptosporangiaceae bacterium
CCCTGCCGCCCAAGCTGGACAAGCTGCGCCGGTACGCCGACGACGTGATCGCGAAGGTCCGCGGCTAGGACTGCCGCAGCTTGTCCAGGACCTCGGACGCGATCGGGCTGCGCGGGTTCTCCCGGCCCGTGCGCAGCGCCCACTGGCTCAGCGCCCAGTCGTAGAGTTCGGCTGTCGCCAGGAGGGACCGCCTGAGCTCCTCCGGCTGCTCGGACTTCGGCGCCGCCGCATGCAGCCGCGAAAGCACGGACTCGCCGAGTTCGGCGCGGACCGAGTGGCTCGCCGACCCCAGCAGCGGCACGACCCTGTTGCCAAGCGTGTCCATCACCCCGTAGCGCACGAACCAGGTCTCACCGTGGCGCATCTTCCCGCGCAGGTACCTCAGCCAGACCCACGTGTTGCCGTCCAGCAGCGCGGCGTCGAACTCGGTCGGCTTGAACTCCGCGAGGTCGGCCGCCAGCCGGGCGACCACGTCCGCCTTGTCGCACACCGCGCGGAAGCCGCGCATCAGCGCGGGCCAGGGCGCCGCGTATCCCTCGTCGAGCGTGAGGTCAAGCTCGCCCCGCCCGCCCCAGCCCTTATACCGGAACGGGCGCTGCCAGGAAGGCTCCTGCGACCAGCGCACCGGGCTCTCCAGCACGAACTCCGCGAACTCGGTTCGCCGCTCCCATAGCCGCTCGCGGCGCCCGGGCACGGTGACCAGGATCAGGTCCAGGTCAGACTCCTCGTCTGCCGTGCCCTGGGCCACCGAGCCGTAGACGATTGCCGCCCGCACGCCATCCTCGGCCTCGGCCCAGCGGGCGACACGCTCGGCCATGCGCTCCGCCGGTATCTCATCGGCCACCTCCACAGGGTACGCGGGCCACTTACTGCAGCCCGCCGACCAGTTCCGTTACCAGGTCGGTCACCAGGTCACGCGGCAGGCCGTGGGTGTCGTGCAGGTACCAGTAGTCCTGCTCGGTGAGCCGGCCCTCCGGGTAAAGCCGCTGCAGCAGCGACCGACCACGCGATAGCAGGCCGCAGAACTTGCGCTCCTCCGCGACGAGCACATCGCGCACGACGCTGGGCAAGATGTCCTGCCCGAACCTGGAAAGCGTGTCCCCGATGAGGTCCTCGGATAGCTCGGACAGAGTCCGGGACGAGTCATCGCGCCACATTTCGGTGAGCCCGCGCCGCAGCAGCCGCCGCAGCACGTAACCGCGCCCGGTGCTGGACGGACGCACTCCGTCGCCGATGACCACGACCGAGGACCGCAGGTGGTCGGAGATGATCCGCAGCGAGCGTGTATCTGGCTGCCACCGGTTATGCAGCTCGAACAGCCACGGGCGGAAGACGTCGGTCTCGAACACCGAGCGCACGCCGTGGGTCGCCATCATCAGCCGCTCAAGGCCCATGCCGGTGTCCACGCTCGACTGCGTCAGCGGCTGCAGGCTGCCGTCCTCCAGCCGGTGGTACCGCATCGTGACATGGTTCCAGATCTCCGCCCAGCGGTCGTCAGTGGTGGGAGTGCCAACGGGCCGGCCGTCACCGGTCCACACGAAGATCTCCGAGTCGGGTCCGCAAGGACCGGTCGGACCGTTGGACCACCAGTTATCCTCGACCGTCGGCTCGACTGGAAGGCCAAGCTCGTACCAGGTCTCCAGCGACCTGACGTCCGGGCCGACCTGCTCGTCCCCGCCGAACACGGTCGCGTGCAGCCGTTCTTTCCGCAGTCCGAAGCCCTCGCACAGCAGCTCCAGTCCAAAGCGGAGGCTCTGCGGCCCGTCGTATTCGCCCAGTGACCAGGACCCGAGCATCTGGAACACGGTGAGATGGGTGTTATCGCCGATCTCGTCCAGATCGGTCGTGCGCAAGCAGCGCTGGATGCCGACCAGCTGCCGTCCGAGCGGATGCGGATCTCCCTCCAGGTAGCGGGTCAGCGGGTGCATGCCCGCGGTCGTGAACATCACCGGATCGCCGTCGGGCGGTACCAGCGTGCTGCCCTCGATCAGCCGATGTCCCCGCTCGCGGTAGAACTCGATAAAGGTACGGATCGTGGTGTTCATGTCCATTTCAGTCTCGCCTCGCAGGTGTCAGAGCGCCGGAAAGACGGCTGCTGGCGCGGCCAAAACCACCCGACAGGGCATAGGCGATGACGCCGGCGAACCGTTACCGGTCGCCAGCGGAAAGGAAGGTCAGGCAGCGGCAACCGGCGAGCTGGTAGCTCGCGCGGTCGCGGCGGTGCTCAGATAGCCGACCTCCATGCGAGTCATGCTACCCGGACGGCGAGACCGCGCAACTGCATTGAACCTGAGCATTAGCCGCGCATCACCTCTACGATCCCTGGTAGCGCGCCGCCGTCCAAGAGGGGGATCTTGTCATGAAACCACTGCTTCTCGCATCGCTGGCCGCTCTTGGCCTCGCTCTCACCGCGTGCGGGAGCAGCGCGCCCACCGCGAGCTCGCCGACGTCGACGGGGACCATATCGGCGCCGCCCGTGGCATCGCCTTCCTCCTCGCCGGCCTCCGCGACGCCGTCCCCGGCCCCGACGCCGTCCCCATCTGCGACCGGGGCAACACAGGAGGCCGGCTGCCTCAGCCGGTACCTGCACGGCGCGACCGGATTGTCTCAGGGAACCGCGGGCTCGATTTACGTGGTGATCACGTTCAAGAACCTGGATAACGTGTCGTGCACGCTGTACGGATTCCCCGGCGTGGCCCTGGCCGCGGGCACGCCGGTCACCGACGTCGGGCAGCCGTCGACGGAGAACATGACCACGGCGCGCGAGCTGGTGACGCTGCAGCCGGGCGGGTACGCGAACGCGACGCTGCGGATCGCGGACGCGGGCAACTTCCCGCCATCGGTCTGCACGCAGGTGAACACGACGTGGCTGGCCGTCATCCCGCCGAACCAGAGGATCCCGCTGCTCATCCCCTGGAAGTCGGTGGCCTGCAAGGGCGCGGCCAAGTTGCTGTCGGTCACCGCGGTCCGGCCCGGCAACGGCGGCAACAGCTAGCCGCAGTCCCCCGGCCACGCGACATCCAGCTCGACCGGCTGCGCGTAGTCGACACCGCCCACGCTGAAGCCGTAGAGCCGCTCGACTTCCCGCCCGAACCAGCCCGGGTCGCTCAGGCCGGCCGTGATTGCGGAGTCGGCGTCGTGCCATCGCCTGCGGAGCTGGTCCTGGACGTCCGCGTCGAACTCCCAGTCATCAAGCCGGAGCCGGCCCTGGTCGTCTACGTCGGCACCCGGCGCACCCGACAGGTACTCCCACAGCCGGATGGACTGCCTGACTGGCGACTGCGCGGCCGAGCCCGCGACTTCGTGCAGCAGGCTGAGGTACAGCGAGATTCCCGGAATGGCAACCGATGACAGCGTTACCACGGCTCCGTTCACCGATGTCAGGGCCCGACCGCCGGACTCGCAAAGCACCGTGCCCGTGAGCTGCCCGGCCGTCGCCTCAAGGTGATCCTTGGCCCGGCCGATGGTGCCCTTCCGGTAGATCGGCGCCGTCAGGTCCGAGCCCAGGTAGGTGAGCGCGACCGTGCGGAAGCCTGGCGCAAGCAGGTCCCGGCCGGCCAGGTCGGCGACCCAGTCGGTCCAGTCCTCGCCGCCCATCACCTTGACGGTGGCCTCGATCTCCGCGTCGGTCGCCGGCCCCAGCGTTGCCTCCTTGACCGCGACCGGCTTGCCCCCGCCGAAAGTCAGCGAACGCGCGCTGTAGGCCGCGCCAATTGGCTTCACGGCCGACTGGTACGTTGCGCCGGTCCGCGGGTCGGCGCGCCTGGGCGCGGCGACGCTGTAGATCAGCGTTCCGATCCGGCCGAACTTCGCCGCCGCCCGATCCAGGACCGCCGACCTGACCGCCGGGTCGAAGCAGTCGCCACTGACCGGCTCGAAATCCAGCCCGTCTGCCCGCGCGCGGTCGGCCAGCGCCGCCACCCGGTACCAGCCCGCCGATGCCGACCGCCGCTGGCTAGCCGGGCGCTCGAAGCACAGGCCGAGCACGCGAGCGCGCCTGCCGTACAGTCCCGCGATGGTGGCGGCGAGGCCGTAGCCCGCGCTGCACCCGATGACCAGCGCCGCCCCGCCCGTCCGGGTATCGGTCGGCGCGTCCGGCACTTCGGCGATCATCTCGTCCACGATGCGGGCACAACCGACCGGGTGGGCGTCGAGCAGGATGACACCCATGCCCGCCGGGCGAATGACCTTCGCGACCACCGAGTCACCAACCTTTCGCCAGTAGGCAGATCAGCAGCATATTGCGCGGCCCGCCCGGGAGGATCGCGTCGTGGACGAGATGCGCGACCAGCGCGAGTGCGTGCCGGTTACGGTCATGGCGCAGCTGTCGGTACGGCACGGCCGCGACGCCGTCGAGTTCTACAAGGCCGCGTTCGGCGCCGTTGAGAATTACCGGGTCGGGGGCACGGACGAACACGAGGCGGTTGTCTCGCAGCTGTCAGTCGGCAGCGGGTCATTCTGGGTCGCCGACGAGTCGCCAGAACACGCGAACTTCAGCCCGGAGTCAGTGGGCGGCGCCACCACCCGAATGCTGCTCGTGGTCGAAGACCCCGATGCGACGATCGCTGCGGCGGTGGCCGAAGGCGCCCTCCTGGTCCGCCCGGCGGCAACCGAACACGGCTGGCGGCTTGGCCGGATCATGGATCCGTACGGGCACCACTGGGAGATCGGCAGGCCCCTAGTGCCCTGGCCACCGCCGCCGCACGCGCCTCGCGCTTAACTGCGCCGACGGCCCTGCGAGAATCCGCAGGCTACTGAGCAGGGGGCTCGGGAGGTTCAAGCGCGGTCGCCTCAGGGAACGAGGTCGGACCCTGACCCGACAGGCTCTTCTTGACCGAGTCCAGAATCGTCAGGCCCTGTCCGACAAGCCCGGCGGCGATCTCGCTGAGGCCATCAGTCCCGTTCAACACGCTTACGTTCGCCCCGGACAGGCCTGCCGCCGCTTCCCGCACGATCTGCGGCAGCTGCTCTATCAGCATCCGGTCAAGCGCGACGCGGTTGTTCGAGGCGGCGGCCGCGGCTAGCACCCTGGTCCGCTGCGCATCGGCCTCGGCCAGCACGCGGACCTTCTCGGCCTCGGCCTCGGCAGGCTTGACGACCTCGGCGATGAGCTGGCGCTGGCGGAGCTCGGCCTGCCGGTGCGCGAGGTCGGTCTGCGCGGACAGCACGCTCATCTGCGCCTGCGCCTGAGCGAGCGGCCCCACCTGAGCCGACTCGGCCTGAGCCTTGTCGACCTCGGCCTTGTACTGAGCCTGGACGACCGCAGTCTGCCGGGCGTACTCGGCCTGCTTGCGGTCCGATTCCTGCTGCGCCTGGGCGGCTTGCTGCGTGGCCTGCGCCTGGGCGATCTTGGCCTCGCGCTGAATCGCGGCGCGGTGCGGCGCTGCCATCGCGTCGATGTAGCCGCTGTTCATGTCGTCGATCGACTGGATCTGCAGCGAGTCGACGCTCAGCCCTATCTTGACCATCTCGAACTTGGATCCGTCCAGGACCTCGGTCGCGAGCTTCTGGCGCTCGGTCACGATCTCCTCGACGGTCATCGACCCGATGATCGATCGCAGGTGCCCGGCGAAGATGCGGCCGGTCAGGGTGGCCATCTGATCCTGGTCGGACAGGAATCGCTGGCCGGCGTTGACGATGCTTTCCTCGTCGTTGCCGACCTTAAACGCGATCACCGCGCGCACGGTGAGCGTGATGCCCTGCCTGGTCACGCACTGCTCGGTAACCTCGGACTCGCGCATGGCCAGCGTCAGATACCGCACCTTGCGGAAAAATGGGAGGACAAACGCGCCGTGGCCGGTCACGACCCGAAACGGTGCCCCCTTCATGCCGTAACGACCCCCGGAAATCAGCATGGCCTGGTCTGGCGCAGGCACGCGGTAACCAAACATTCTTTCCACTTCCCCTATCAGCCAGTGTGCGGTGATATAACCCCGTGTATGGCGCGACTAGCTTAACGCTACGTGTCGGTTATGTATCTAGCGCGTCGGGAAAGTTGTCCAGCGGATCTGACCAGGCACTCACGTCCACGGTGCGGTGCCCGCGCGTCTCGATGACTAGCACCTTTGCGCCTTTCGGGAGGGGCTCGGGCGACCAGGCGATAAACGACTCGGTCCCGCCCCGCACCTTGCAGTGCACCTCGCCCGGCCCGTCCGCGCCGCGGGTTGCCACCGTAAGCACCCCAATGCAGCCGATGAGCGCCTCATCCTTTGCCACCGCCCATCACCCCCGCCGCCTGTCTGACATAGACCTCATTATGTAGTCGAGCCGATGGTCCCCGGAGCCGCGGAATATGCCGGCCCGCCAGCCCGTTACACCTGTCGCCGGTGCGCATGTGTCCCCCGGGCCGCACCTATCGCCTTCGCGGAATACCGTCCGGCTGGAGCCGCGATGTGCCACTCGCCGAGAGGCGACCTCGCACCGGCGCTGGCACGCCCTCGTGAGCAAACGCTCCCGGGGGCGTCGTCATGTCAGCCGACTCTGGCTAGCGGACCCTGGCTGCGGCAAGCTGCCTACCCAGCACGGACGGGGCCTCTACCAGGGACGGACCGTACCAGGTCAGATGGCGCCCACTGACCAGCGCCGTGCGGCTGCCAGGGAAGGCTTCTGGACCATCGGATGCGGTGAACCGGTACGGCTCGTCCGGCAGTACCACCAGGTCTGCGCCGGCCGCGATCAGCTCATCTATGCCGACCCGCGGGTACCGTTCGCCGTGATCCCCGTAGATGTTGGTGACGCCCAGCCTCCCGAGCAGATCACCGGCGAACGTGTCGCTGCCCACCACCATCCAGGGACGTCGCCAGACGGGGATGACGGCGGCCTTGGCCAGGCCGACCGGCAGCCGCTGCCATGCCTCCTCGGCCGCGTCGAGCCAGGCCGGGGTCATCTGCCGGCAAGCCATGGTGATCATCCGGCGGAGCGAGCGCAGCGCACCAGGCAGGTCCCTGACCTTGGTGACCCACACGGCCAGCCCGGCGGCCCGAAGCGCGTCGAGGTCGGGGCCGCGGTTCTCTTCCTCATTGGCCAGCACGACATCTGGCGCCAGCCCGATGATCTCGCCGATGTCCGGGTTCTTCGTACCGCCGATCCGGCTCACCGCCAGTTCCGGCGGGTGCGAGCACCAGTCGGTCGCTCCGGCCAGCAGACCCGGATCCAGCGATGCCACCGTCTCCGTCAGCGACGGGACCAGCGAGACGACTCGGCGCACGACAGCCGGCACGCACACCTGGTTGCCCAGGTCATCCGTGCACTGATCTGGCGCGCGCCAGCCAGCAGCGTCCTGCACATTGTCCCCTAGACCCGTTGACCCCGCCCCCATTCTGAACGCAACTAGCCGCCGGCACCAGATCTTGCGGCCGCCGGGCGCTGGCATACCCTGAAGCCTCGGCCGCGTGAGCGGGTGGCTGCATGCTGCGCCAGGAAGGCATAATCCGATGACCGACGCCCTGCCGGAGACGGTGCTGGCGACCTTGGACGACCCGTTTGCCCAGCTGACAGGGTCGCTCGCAGGCACCAGGAAGCTGCACTTCGAAGTCGCAGGCACCGAGCAGGTGAGCCCGCACCTGCAGCGGCTGAAGCTGACCGCGCGCGAGCTTGATGGCTTCGGCTACCTGCCAGGCCAGGACGTCATGCTGCTCGTCGCCGCGCAGGGCAACAAGCCAGTGCGGCGCCGGTACACGATCAGGCACCTCGACCCGGCTGAGCGCATGCTCACGCTCGACATCGTCTTGCACGGCGATGGGCCGGGCGAGCGGTGGGTGCGGTCGGCCCGGCCGGGTGACCGGATCGAGGGCATCGGGCCGCGGGGCAAGATCAGCCCATCTCCGGACGCCGACTGGCACCTCTTCATGGGAGACGAGTCGGCGATGCCAGCGGTACTGGTGATGACTGAGTCGCTGCCCGCAGACAGCGAAGCGACGATCGTGCTCGAGGTTCCCGACCCCGAGGATGAGCAAGACGTGAACGCGCCAGCAAGAACCAGGGTGAGCTGGTTGCACCGGCTCGGCGGCCACGCTGGCGATCCGGCTGCCCTGTCGGCCGAGGCCGCCGAGGTCGAATTGCCGCCCGGCAGTGGGCACGCTTACCTGCTCGGCGAGGCCAAAGTCGTGCTGAGGCTGCGCGAGATCCTCGCCAGCCGCGGTCTGGCCCAGGACCAGATGTCACCTAAGGCCTACTGGGGTCGCGGGCGGGCCAACGCCGGCCACGGAGAACCCGCCCGCGAGGGCCCGTTCGGCGCCTAGCACCGTTCGGTCGGGGCGGCTCCGGCGATGATCACCCGGTCCGGTCGCGACGCCGCGACCAGCCTCCTGACCTAATGGATTAACGGTAATGGGCCTAAGCCAAACCGTCGTTCTCTCCCAATGGGAATAAAGCTGCTCCATACTAAGGAGAACGAGCCGTAGTCCGCTTCTGCCGAAGGGAGCACTTCGGTGGCATCCGCAGTGGCGGCTGAGGTTTCCGCGCTGCTGGCAAATACGTCCGCGCGCACGCTTATCCTCGGGATCGATAAGGCGGGCCGCGTACGCCAGCATGACCGCAGTGCCGGTGACGTGCTCGCACAGCCGGGCACGCTGATCGGGACCGAGCTGAGCAGTTTGCTCGCCAGCCCGGACGGCGGCGGTTCGGCCACCCTGCAGGGACTTATCGACAGCGCGATCTCCGACCGCGAGAGCTCGGCCGCGCTGGCTTTCCGGATGGCGGACGGGTCGACGACCGATGTGGTCGTTAGCGTGCAGCCGATCCGCTCCGACGATCCGGAGCTGGTCGCGCAGGTGATCATGCGGATGGCGCTGCCGGCCTCGGAGCGGTTCCTAGACCCCGCGGTGATGCGCCACATCATGCTGGAGGGCGCGGTCCGCCGGATCGGCGGTGCCCTGGACATCGACCAGATGGCGCCCGAGCTCATCAGCATCCTCGTACCGCATTTCTGCAACGCGGCCGGCCTGGTGGTTCTGGAGAGCCTGGTCGGAGAGGACGAGTTCCCCGCGGAGAGCCCCGACGGGTCGCACGCGGTCCGGCGCCTGGCCGTGGCCCACGATGATGACAACGGTGCCTGGGACGCCGCGTTCCCGACCGGGGAGATCCTCTACTTCCCTGCCGACACGCCCTACACCCGGTGCATGGACACCGGCAGGCCGGTCATGGAGCTCATGAGCAGCGCGAACGCGTCCAAGATCGCAACAACCTGGACCCGCCGCCCGGTCGCTGAGCTGCTGTCGGGCGTGTCCATGCTGTTGCTGCCGCTGATCGCGCGTGACGTCATGCTGGGCTTTTTCGTGTGCGTGCGCCGGGTTGGCTTCCGCCGGTTCGACGCCTACGACATGCAGATCGGCATGGAGTTCGCGGCCCGGGCCGCGATCTTCATGGACAACGCCCAGCGCTACAGCCGCGAGCGGGCCACGGCGCTCACGCTGCAGCGGGCCATGCTGCCAACCGGGCTGTCCGCCCCGTCATCGGTCGAGGTCAGGCACCGCTACCTGCCAGGCAGCAAGCTGATCGAGGTCGGCGGAGACTGGTATGAGTCGATCGCCCTGCCGGGCGGGCGGGTCGCCCTCGTGGTCGGTGACGTAGCCGGCCACGGCGTACGCGCGGCCGTGACGATGGGGCGGCTCCGCACCGCCATCCACACGCTGGCGATGCTCGAGCTGCCGCCAGCGGAGACGCTGCAGCAGCTGAACGAGCTCATGCAAGAACTCGGCGTGCGCGAGCCGCACTTCGCCACGTGCGTGTACGCGATCTTTGATGCGGTTGCTGGCACCTGCGAGGTGGCCTCGGCCGGGCACCTGCCGCCGCTGCTCGTCCGGCCGGACGGCTCCAACGAGCTGCTCGACGTCTCCCCGGCGCCACCGCTGGGGGTAGGCACCGGCCCGATCCAGAGCCGGACGCTGCCGATCGCCGACGGCAGCCTGCTGGTCCTCTATACCGACGGGCTGGTGGAGAAGCGGAGCAAGGACATCGACGAGGGGCTGGCCCGGCTGCGCGACATCTTCACCCCGGACACCGTGGACCTGCCGCTCGAAGACCTCTGCAAGGCGACCCTGGCCGGGGTGTACGCGGACGAGCAGCGCGATGACATCGCGGTGCTGATCGCACGCCTGCGCACCATCCCGGCCGAGAACATCGTGCGCTGGACCCTGCCCGCCGAGCTCACATCGGCCCACAAGGCGAGGTCGCTGATCAAGCGCCCGCTCCGCAAATGGGGCCTGACCGAGCTGCTCCCGGCGGCCGAGCTGCTCGTGTCTGAGCTGGTCACCAACGCCGTCAGGTATGCCCAGGGCAAAATCGGGCTGCGGCTCATCCTGGAGGGCGGCCTGGTGTGCGAGGTACTGGACGACTCGGCCGCCCTGCCGCGGCTGCGCCACCCCGACGAGGAGGACGAGCGCGGCCGCGGGCTTCAGGTCGTCAGCCAGGTCGCCCAGCGCTGGGGCGCCCGCCGGTCATTGTCCGGCAAGGTCGTCTGGTGCGAGCTCGCCCTGCCGTACACGTGACAAGCGGCGGCGGCTAGTCCCGGCCGGGGCGCGGGCGGGACTAGCCGCCGGTCTTTGGGATCCGGCGGTGGCTCCCCCGGCCGCGGCGCGGCCGGTGGGTAGCCGCCGTCTTGCTCCGGTCAGGCGGGCGTCGCTGGCGCCTTCCGGGTGTCTTGCCGGATCGAGATCTTGCCGTTTTTCATGAGGCCGATGCGCTGCGCGCGACGCGCGATCTGGCTGTCGTGCGTGACCAGCACGAGCGTCAGGTGCAGGTCCTCCCACAGCTTCTGTAGCAACCCGATGATCTCGTCCCTGGTTCCCTCGTCGAGGTTGCCCGTCGGCTCGTCGGCGAGCAGCACCGTGGGCTGCTTGACCAGGGCCCTGGCGATCGCGACGCGCTGCTGCTGACCGCCAGACAGCTCGGACGGCAGGTGCCGGGCCCGGTCGGCCAGGCCCACGTCCGCCAGCGCCTGCGCGGCGCGCGCCCGGCGGGTGGCCGGGTGCACGTGCTGCGGGACGAGCGCGGTCTCCACGTTCTCCTGGGCACTGAGCGTCGGCACCAGATTGAACGTCTGGAAGATGAACCCGATCTGGTCGGCCCGGATCTTGGTGACCTGGGCCTCGCGCAGCTGCGCGAGGTCCACATCGGAGCCGTTGGCACCGAACTCGACCTTGCCGGACGTCGGGCGGTCGAGGCCGCCGAGCATCTGCAGGAGCGTCGTCTTGCCGTGCCCCGTCGGCCCCTGGATCGACAGCCACTCACCGTCCGCGATCGTCAGGTCAACGCCCTGGAGGGCGCCCACGACCTGCCGGCCTTTCTGGTACTCCTTCGTCACGCCCGTCAGCTTGTACATCAGATCTCTCCCTGGAAGGCCGCGGTTCCCGATCGGTCAGCTAGTCGTCGCGTGCTCACTCGACCCTCGCCAGGGCCATGGCCGGGCGCAGCCGGGCGGCACGCCAGCCGCCGATCGAGCCGGCGATCAGGCCGCCGAGGATCGCGAGCACTACTGCCGCGGCGATGGCCTCACCGGTCACCGGGGCGCTCAGGTGCACCGGCACGCTGTGGCTCGCGGTCGACGTGAGCCGGCGGAACCCGCCCGTGAACGAGCCGCCTGACCCGCCGCCACCACCGGGGAACCCGCCACCGCCACCGCCGCCGAACCCGCCACCGCCGCCGAACCCGCCGCCGGTGAAGGTCCGGGCGCCACCCGGCGTTGCCGAGCCAGTCGTCGGGCCGAGGGCCGCGGTCAGCGTCCCAGTGGAGTGACTGACCAGCGTCGAGCCGAGGAAGCCGAGGCCAACCCCGACGATGCCGCCGATCACGCCGATGACCAGCGCCTCACCGACCACCTGGCCGACGACCCGCCGGCTGGTCCAGCCGAGCGCCTTGAGCGTGCCGAACTCCCTGACCCGCCGCGACACCGCCGACGTCGTCAGCAGGCTGGCCAGCAGGAACGCGGCCACGAGCACCGCGATCGCGAGCCACTTGCCCAGGCTCCCCGCCAGGTTGGCGGCGCTGGACAGCGACCCGGTCAGCTCGTTGTCGAGGTTATTGGCGTTGGTGACAGTCGCCTTCGGATAGCTCCCCGAGATCTCCTTCGACACCGGGTTGATATTGGCGGCGCTGTCGGCAGCCACGTAGATGGTGTTGACATCGCCCTTGAGGCTCTTACCAGCCGAGGTCCCCAGCGCCTGCGCCCGCTCGAGCGGGATGTAAACCTGAGGCGGGTTGCTGGCCGCCGACTGGCTGACGATGCCGACGACCTTGAAGTTGGTCTTCGCCAGGGTCACCGTTGATCCAACGGACAGCTTGTCCGACTTGGCGTAGCCCGAGTCGATGACCGCGACGTCGGAGTCGGAGTCGGCGGCGGTGAAGGTCTTGCCGGAAGTCGTGGTGGCCGAGCTGAGCGGGCCAAGCGCGGCACCACTGCCGCTCACCAGCACGCCGTCGACACTGACCGAGGTCGGCTGCACAAACGACCCTCGCTGCCCCGAGCCGCTGCCGGACTGGCCGAAGCCGCTGCCCGAGCTGAAGTTGGGCACGGTGAAGCTGGACTTGGTGTCGGTCAGAGTCAGGCCGCCCGCGGCCGCGGCCACGTTCTTCATGCCGGCGATCGACGTGACATCCGAGTCCGCCAGGACCCCGAGGCCCGCGCCGGTCAGGCTGTCAATCGAGATCGTCGTCCCAGCCTTGGGCCGGCTGCCGCTTGAGCTGCCCCCGAGCCCGAAGAATGTCCGCGCCCCGGAGCCGAAGCTGCCCGCCGTCGGAGTCTGCGTCACCGTGATGTCGGTGTCCAGCCCGTACAGCGAGTGCAGCACATCGCTCTGCGCGTCCTTCACGCCCGCAGATAGCGCCGTGACGGTGATGACAAGGCCGATTCCGAGCGCCAGGCCGATCGCGATGATAGTGGCCTGCCGGGCGCGCCGGCGCAACTCGCGCCTCAGGTAGACACCGAACATCCGTACTCCTCGCACCGTGAGATTTATATTCGGGGCACGGCCAAGCTACAGGGGCCGTGCCCGCAACAAGCCAGTCGGCCTGAGCGCTACCGATGTTGGCCCATCTTCCTGAGTGGATGCTGAAAAGGCTCTGCGAACTCACCCCATGGCCACGCTGTCCAGACCGGGCACGATCGGCCGCGGCCTCGACCCGCACCGGGCCAGGTACTGCCCGAGAGCACTGAGCGCCGCGGTGTCGATCTCGAGAGCGTCGCCCGCGCCCGCCCACCTGCCGTCGGGCCGCTGGGCCGTCACGAGGAAGGTCGCGGCTCGGTGGGCAGCATCCATTGCCAGCTGGCTACCTGCCGCCAGCAATGCCATCAGTGCGCGGGCGGTCGGCAGCGGCGCCGAAGGCCCAGGACGTTCGCGGCGGGAAGCGCGGCGTGGCCATGGGTATTCCCAGCCGCCGTCGCTGTTCTGGCGCGCCAGCAGCCACCCGACGGCGCGCACCACCGGCGGTTTGCCCTCGAGGACACCAGCCGCGATCAGGGCGGCAAGCACGCCTGCGGTCGCCAGCAGGTCGCCGGTGTCATCGTCGCCCGGCCATGACCCATCAGGTAGCTGAGCCCGCAGCAGCCACGCGACACCCCGCCTGATCGTCCGGGAACCCGGCTGGCCCGCCGCCGCAAGCGCCCGCACCGCGCTGGCCGTGATTTCCGGCGACGACGCGCCTCGGTGATCCGCGTTGTCGAACAGCGCAAACCTGGTGCCCAGCGTGCTGCCCGGCCTCGGGGTGAGTTGCCCCCAGCCTCCGTCCTTGCCCTGCAGGGCGGCGATCCAGCGCAGCGCGAACGTCGTCGTCGGCAGTTTGCCCGCGGCCGCCGGCACGCTGACCTTCCGCAGTGCCAGCACCACCGCCGCCGTCTCCGCGATATCCGCCAGTGCACCGGATGACTCGCCGACCTGTCCGGGTGACGGCTCGTACCGGCCGGCGAGCCATCGCGAACGGATGCTCAGTTCCTCCTCGATGAGCCAGATCGCCGCGGCAAGCTGCGCGTGATGATCGCGGGCCAGGCCCGCGTCACCCAGCGCGGAGACGGCCAGCGCGGTGATCGCGGCCGATCTCGGCCGGACCACCAGCCGTCGAACCGGGGCGCTGCCTTCGTCCCATTCGGCGGCCGCGTCGAGCGCAGCCAGCCCCTCGGTCAGCACCCGATCGCCTCGGCGGTGGCCGAGAAGCTCGAGGGCCATCATCGAGAACAGCCAGCCTGACCTGCCGCCACGCCAGGATCCGTCCTGCGACTGGGCCGCGACAATCCAGTCGCCGCACTTTCGCAGCGCCGCCGCACGCGCCGCCTCGAGCGGAGCCACATGCAGGCCCTGCCGGCAAGCCTGCAGACCACGGTCGAGCCCGGGGAACCGGCTCACCCCGGCCGCCGATCCGCGCCGCGCCGCCGCCTGCCCGCCGGCCGCGGCACGCAGTTCGGCGAGCGCGAACGGGAGACCGCGTACCGGCCGGATCGCAGTCAAGACTGCGAGCGGGATGAGCGTAGGCCTGCCCCACTCCGGCTGGCGCTCAAGTCGCACCGGATAGGACGGCGGCAGATAGACAGCTTCAGGCGGGGGAACGAGGAGGTCTTCCCACGCAGCCTGCCCGAAGGCGGCCAGCCAGACCTGGCCCCGGAGACCGACCGCAGCTATGCCACCCGCGTCGCGGATCCAGCCCGCGGCCAGGGCCATGTGGTAGGCATCGGGCGAGTCGCCGGCCAGGCGCAACGCCGTGTATGCCAGCACAGACACGGTCAGGTCGCCGCTACCGTACTGGCCGCCCGACCAGCTCCCATCCGCGTCCTGCCTGGACCTGATCCAGCGCGCTGTCGCTTCCGTGAGGTCGCCGGTCCTGATCCCCGCGAACTCGCGGTAGAACAGGTCCTCGGCATCGTTGCCGACCTGGGTGTATTCGGCCGCGCGCCAGCATCCAGACGAATCCTGCTGCTCGAGCACATGGCGCCTGGCCCGCTCGAGCGCAGCCGCGGTTGCTGCCCGCTGCTGCGCAGCGGCGGGCGGCGCGACCTTCACTGCCCGGCTGCCTTGGCGCGTTCCGGCACAGCATCGGGCGCGTTCAGCGCGACGGGTTCTTTGATCACTGCCCGGCGCGCGCTCGCGGCGCGCTTGCCGCTAGCCGCGGGCACGCCGCTGCCGGCAGGCCGGCCCTTTCCTGCCGGCGTGACCTTTCCTGCCGGCGCCACCTTTCCTGCCGGCGTGACCTTTCCTGCCGAGGTGCCTTCCCCGGCCGGCGTCACCGTATCGGCCGGCGTGGCCTTCGCGGCGACCGGACCATGCGCCGCCAGGCCGGACCCGTTCGCCGACTCCGCTCCCTCCGCGCGCGTTCCGACCTCGGCCGACTTGGTCCCGTTGGCTGGCTCGGCGTCGGGAGCCGGCTTGGCCACCTCCGCCGACCCGACGCGAGCGGCGGGCATGGCACGTTCCGACAACCTGC
Organism: Streptosporangiaceae bacterium; assembly: GCA_030040155.1. Lineage (GTDB taxonomy): Bacteria > Actinomycetota > Actinomycetes > Streptosporangiales > Streptosporangiaceae > JAJYUU01. The sequence goes on from JASHUG010000314.1 coordinate 15,406, forward strand.
TGTCAGTCTCTTGCACCGCGATCTGCGCCGTTGCCCCGCTCGCGGCGGCGTCGCCTCTCGCTGCCGCAGCGGGCATGCCTGCAGGCGTGGCAGTGTGCCCGCTGAGCTCGGCGGCGAACCTGGTGGTCACCGCGCGCCACGCATCAGCCTGGACGCGCATCCGCGGCCGGAGCCTGTCGAGTTCGACCGTGTCAGCCTCGGCTGGCGCCAGCGCGCGCAAAACGCAGTCGGCCGCTCGGCGACCGCTTCTTACGGCGCCTTCCATCGTGTCGGGCCAGCCCGTATTCGTCCACGCGCCGGCGAGTGCGAACCCGGGCAGGTTCGTCATCTGATCCGGCCGGAACGCGGCCGACCCCGGCACCGGGCGGAACGTCGCGCTGCGCTCTCTCGTGACGAAAAAGTCTTCGACCCCCGCCGAGGCGGCCGCCGGGAACAGCCGGTCAAGCACCGGCAAGAATTTCTCGCGTAGTGCGGCAGAAGGAGCGTCGACGAACTTGTCTGCCGCCGGAATGCTCGCGGCCAGGTACTGACCGGTGCGCAAGCCCGCCGATCTCGTTTTGTCGGCAATCCAGCGCAGCGAGGAGTCACCGCTCAACGCGAACGGCAACCTTGTCACGCTGGCCCCATACGTCACGTGGATGCTGACTACCGGTGAGGGTGTTAGCTTGCGCCAGGCGTTGACATCCGCCGAGAGTTCGGGCGGCACCAGTTCCGCGGCCGACCATGCCGGAACCGCGAGCACCACGCCAGCCGCGTAAATCTCGTCGCTCTCCTGGTGCCCGAACGACATCTGCGCGGACTGACTCTCGTCACTCACCGAGTCAACCCGAACGCTGAATCCGCCGCCCCGCATGCTCGTCAGCGCGGCAGCTCGCGCGCAGACGCGCACCTCGACGCCGAGCGTCGCCAGAACCGTCGCGGCGGGACGGCCGTGCAGATCTCGCAGCGGCACCGATGACATGCCGATGTCCGCACGGTCTCTGCTGGTCAGCAACGCCGCGTTGATTACTCCCGCCGCGGTGCTCAGGTCGGCCTGCTCAGAGACGGCGTTGAGCACGGGTACGAGGAAGACCTCCCACAGCCGGCGCCGGGCCCGCTCGCCCTGGCCATGCCGGCGAAGCCACTCGGCGACGCTGGCGCGGCCCGGACGAGACAGGTCACTAAGCCACATAGCCATGACGGCAGGGACGACGCCCAGCCGCTCACCGCGGCTGAGCAGGCCATAGCTGGCGAGCGTCCCGGCAAGGTGCAACGGCGCCGGGAGCGAGTTGCGCCGGATCCGATGCGATCCGTCGGCGGCGAGCACGGTCAGATCCAGCCGGTCCTGAAGCGCAACCGAATCGCGAACTCCGAGCCGGATCAGTAGGTCCTGATACGCGGTGAAGCACCGGAGGAACGCATGCTGGCCGTTGTCGATCGTCAGGCCGCGCCTGCCGAAAGACCAGGTGGCTCCGCCGAGCCAGGGTCTGGACTCCAGGAGTGTCACCGGCAGACCGTGCTCCGCAAGCTCGATCGCTGCCGAGATGCCGGCCAGACCGCCGCCTACGACCACAACCCGGTCGGCGGTCACCTAGTACCACCTCGGCGGTCGGCCAGGTTGTCCCCGAAAAGGTCGCCGAGACCGTGGTAATGAACGTTTAATACGTGCCGCACAATTCTCCCGACCGAATTCCCCGAAAGCCGACAATAGCGCCGCAGCTTATTCACCCACCCGGCACATCGCGTCAGCATCAACCCCGTGAGCTGGACACATCCGACCACGCCGGTCATTCCCCGCTCCGGCTCCTGGTCGGACGCATCCGGATTCTAGCCGACGGCGCGCCGCCTGCCTGCAGATCTAATTACTCGAGCAGCTCTGCTGAATGGATTACCGCACCGGTCGGTGCCACCCAGCAAGACTGGCAGCGCGCCGACCCCGGCCGACGCGATCCCAGGACCCTCAGGCCTCCCCTGCGCTAGCGTCTTGCCAGCGCTACCACCGTCGCTCATGACGGGCGAACCGACCCATCCGGCAGACACGACCAAGCCCGCGGCAAGCGATCGCCCAGGAGTCCATAAAGTTCATAAAAGTCGCGATTTATATTTAAAACTCTTAATGGCTGCGGCCTGGAAGGCGACGCTTGCGGCCCGCGCTCCCAGCTGCAGATTTGCGTCCGCTCATCCTGATTCAGCTGTCGCCAGCTTAATCGGATGTTACGCTCCCATATCGTCAGCCGTTTCATGCTGCGCGCACGCGGTACGGCGAACACTCCTCACACTGGGGCTTTAGCTATGGGATTGCGTCACCGGTCCATCCGCCTCAGGGTGGGCATTCTGATCATCGTTCCAGTGCTCTGCCTCATCGCGCTATACGGGTTCGTGGTCAGCATCACCCTCGGCAACGCCCTCACCGAGGACCACGCCAAGACCGTCAAGAACCAGTTGCTGACTCCGCTCGGCAACTTCGAGACGCAGTTGTACAAGGAACGAGGCCTGGCCGTCCTCGCGCTGGCCAACCCGAACAGCACTCAGCTGCCGATGGCCCTGGGCATGCAGGCGGGCAGCACGAAGCAGGCGCTAACGGCACTCGACGCTGCACTCCGCTCGCCAGCGGCGACGTCAGGCACATCCGCGCAAGAGCAGCAGGCAATCTCCACGCTGGATCGCGCGACCGCTCAGCTCGATACGATCCGCGCCAGCGTCGGCGACAGCGCTATTACCATGACCGAGGCGCTGACGGATTACACGGCGATAATCGACGACGCGAACCAGGTCATCCGGGGCGTACTGGACGAGCAGCCAAGCGTTCAGCTAGCAACGCAAGCGCTCGACGTCATCGCCCTCGACCAGGCGGGCCAGACCGCGCTCGAGGAAAGCAACCTGATATCCGGCGAGGTCGCCCGCGCCAGCTTCCCGCAGGCCGACCGGACGTACTTCGCCCAGCTCGCCGCCGAGCGCAGTACCGAGCTTGCCGAAGCGCTGCCCCAGCTGCAACCGGACTACCGCCTGCTGATTACTAAAGCCGTCTCCCCGGCCGCCAGCAGCGGGCTCGCGGCGCTGGAGACCGTCGTCATTAGCACGCCATGGCGGCACGGCGCGCCCCCGGCAGTGACGAGTGCAAGCCGCACGTTCGATGCGTACTCAATCGCGCTTGACGGCGCGGTGTCGAAGATCGGGGTCGACCTGACCAACCGTTCGCAACAGTCAGCGAACGGCGTGTTCGCCGAGCTATTCCTCGCAGGCGGACTCGGGCTGATCGGAATTGTCGTCTCGATCGGGCTGTCGCTCTACATTGGCCGACGCGTCATCGGCCAGCTGCGCGGCCTGCGGGAGTCGGCCACGGATCTCGCCACGCAGAAGCTGCCGACGATCATGCGGCAGCTCCGCGAGGGCGAGTCGGTCGACCTGTCCGAGTACGCGCCCGCCACCGACGTGGCCTCCGGCGACGAGATCGAGCAGGTGCAGGACGCCATCAACATGGTGCAGCAGTCTGCCGTGCAGGCGGCCGTCGACGAGGCCAGGCTGCGACGGGGCATCAGCGACGTCTTCCGCAACCTTGCGGGCCGGAGCCAGTCGCTGCTGCACCGCCAGCTGACCCTGCTTGACGGGATGGAGCGCAGGGCCACTGAGCCGGACGAGCTCGAGGACCTGTTCCGCCTCGACCACCTCACAACGCGCATGCGCCGGCACGCGGAAGGTCTCATCATCTTGTCTGGCGAGGCTCCCGCGAGGGGCTGGCGCCAGCCAGTTCCGCTCGTTGACGTGCTTCGGGCCGCCGTCGCCGAGGTTGAGGACTACACGAGGATCCGGGTGTTCTCCCGCACAAGATCAGCAATCGCTGGCCACGCCGTCGCCGACGTCATTCACTTGGTGGCCGAACTGGCCGAGAACGCAACGGTCTTCTCTCCGCCGAATACGCCGGTCCGGATACAAGGCGACGTTGTCGGGCGTGGCATCGCGATTGAGATCGAGGACCGGGGCCTCGGAATCTCCGCCGATCGTCTAGCGGAGCTCAACGCCGACCTGGCCAGCCCGCGCCAGTTCGACCTGTCGGACAGCGACCGGCTTGGCCTGTTCATCACCGGCCAGCTGGCGCGCCGTCATGGCATCACCGTCACCTTGCAGCCGTCGGTGTACGGGGGCACGACCGCCATCGTCCTCCTGCCGAGTGAATTGGTACTCGACGAGAACTCGTTCGTGCCGGACCGGGCTCTCGAGTCAGCCTCGTCCGCGGGGATGCGGCCCGGCAGGCACGTGGCCCTCGCCGGAGCCGAGCGCGGACTGCTCGTGGCCGGCAATGGTGACAGCGGCGTCCTTTCCGCCGACACCGAATTTCCCGGACTGCGCGCAGTTGACGAGCCGATCCTGCTCACCGATTCCGCGCTCCCGCAGCGGACGCCAATAGCCCGCCGCGGGTTGCGGTCCACCGCGGCGGATGACGAGCCCGCGACCGCCGAGCCCGCGACCGCCGACACCGCCGCCGAGCTGTCTGCAGCGGTAACTGCGGTAGAGCCTCCGCCCCTCGCGCCGTCCATCGACCCGCTCGGTGTTAACTCCGGGGGATGGTCGCTCGGTTCACCCCGCGGAGCCGACTGGGAGCCACCCCCAGGGTCATCCCGCAGTACCGACTCGGGGGGACGACCCCCCGGCTCCCCCCGCAGTACCGACTCGGGGGGACGACCCCCCGGCTCCCCCCGCAATGGCGACCTGCCGGATGATGAGATCGACGCCCGCGTTAGCACCGCTGAGGTCAGCGACCTGGGACTGCCCGTTCGGGTACGGCAGGCAAGCCTCGCGCCGCAATTGCGCGATAGCCGGCCGACCGTAACTCCCGCCCCGACGGACGGCGATGACACCGCTAGCTCACCGGAGTCGGTCCGCAGCACGATGAGCGCGCTGCAGCGCGGCTGGAGGCTCGGCCGCGCCGAGGCCGACGGCGCCCTGCCGAGGCGGACAGCGGACGCGGGTCCTGGCTATGACGTTTTCCGCAAATCTGCTGCGCCCAAGCCCGCGGATGCTGGAACGGACGAAGCCGAGGAAGATGTTACCGACTAGCTCCAATTCGGCACTGGCAGGGGAGGCCACGGAATGAGCCGGCAGGGCGCACTCGACTGGTTGCTTGATGACCTAGTCGAAAGGGTGGCGCAGATCGAGAAGGCAGTGCTGCTGTCCAGGGACGGGCTGATGATCGGTGCATCGGCCACCCTGAGCCGGGAGGATGCCGAGCACATGTCCGCCGTCGCGGCGGGCTTCCAGAGCCTGGCCAGAGGCGTAGGGCAGTATTTCGGCGGCGGCTCGCCGCGGCAGACGATCGTGGAGCTGGAAACGGCGTTCCTCTTTGTCACGGCTGCCGGCGAAGGCAGTTGCCTGGCGGTGTTTGCCTCCGCAGACGGTGATGCGGGCCACATCGCCTACGAGATGGCACTGCTAGTCAGGCGCGTGGGCGAGCACATGGCAGTCAACGAACGGCCACCGATAGACACGGCCGAAGCAGTGTGAGCTCGGTGCCCGATGATCCCTGGTTCGACCGCGATGCGGGTCCGGTCGTCCGACCGTACGCGCTCACTGGCGGTCGTACTCGCCCGCGGGGCGAGAGTTTCGACCTGCTGGCCGTGGTCGGCTCAGCAGTCGACGCCAAGGCGATCGATCGGATGCTGCTCGAGCCGGAGCAGGCCCAGGTACTGCGGTTCTGCCGGAAGCCGACGTCAGTCGCGGACCTCGCGTCGGAGCTCGACCTGCCGCTTGGGGTTGTCAGGATCATGCTCTCTGACATGCGCGAGCGCGGACTGATCACCATCGGCAAGCCGGTCCGCACTGGAATGACCGACCCACGAGTTCTCAAGGATGTTGTTGATGCTCTCCGCAGGCTATGACGAGGACCGGCCCGACGTTTCGCCGGTCTCGATCAAGATCCTGATCGCCGGCGGCTTCGGCGCGGGCAAGACCACGATGGTCGGCTCCGTGAGCGAAATCCGTCCGTTGCGAACCGAGGAGACGCTCAGCGAACCCAGCGTCCTCGTGGACGACCTGGACGGTGTGGAGACGAAGACCACGACGACCGTCGCGATGGATTTCGGCCGCATCACCGTCCGCGATGACCTTGTCGTCTACCTCTTCGGCACGCCGGGTCAGCATCGCTTCTGGTTCATGTGGGATGAGCTCTCACTGGGAGCGCTCGGCGCGATCGTCCTGGCCGACACCAGGAGACTCGCCGACAGCTTCCCGTCGGTCGACTACTTCGAGCGATGCGGCATACCGTTCGTCGTCGCGGTCAACTGTTTCGAAGGCGCCAAGCGGTTCCGGCCCGACGCCGTCAGGACGGCACTCGACCTCGATCAGGGTGTTCCGGTCGTTCTCTGCGACGCGCGACACCGCCCATCGTGCCGCGACGTGCTCGTCACCCTGGTCGAGTACGCGATCAGTCTGCTCAGCAGCGCCGACGCGGTTAGCGCCGGGTAACCCAGGCGCGCATCACCCAGCCCCAGTCGGCCCAGTCAGGAACGCCAGATCAGCGCCAGTGCGCAATCATCTGCCAATGGCCCGGCCACTTGCATGCTCTGCACAAGCTGGGCCGCACCCGAGCCAAACCCGGTCGCGATGAGATGATCCGCCTCGCCGAGCAGCTTGTCGATGCCGGCATCGAGATCCCGGCCCGGCGCCTCGATCAGGCCGTCCGTATACAGCATGAGCGCATCCCCTGGCCGGAGCGTGCCGTGGTCGGGCCGACTGCGCAGGTCAGCAACGACGCCGAGGACGACACCGCGCGCCGTCGTGAGCCGCCACCTGCCGGTGCCGGCCTCGAACTGGGCGGCGGGCGGGTGGCCAGCCGAAGCGATGGTGAACTCTCCAGTTGCGAGGTCGAGAGACAGATGTATGGCTGTGACGAACGCCTCGGGCAGCCCGCCGCGCAGCAGATAGGCGTTACAGGCCGCCAGGAAATCCGACTGAGGCACAGAGCCGAGAAGCCCGCCGAAGGCGCCCGAGAGCAACAGCGCCCTCGTACCGGCGTCGATCCCCTTGCCGGCTACATCGACGAGCGCCACCTCCAGCATCTTGCCGTTGCTTGCAGATACCAGAAAATCGCCGCCGAATGAGGACCCGCCGGCCGGCCGGAGGACGGAAGCCGAGTGCCAGCCGTCCGGCAGGTCCGGTATCTGGCTTTGCACCCTGATCCGGTCGCGCAGGTCGATCAGCATCTGATCTCCGCGCAGGCCCTGCAGGCCAAGCTTCTCCCTAGTGCGGGCGAGCACATCGGCGAATATCGCGGTAATGACGATGGTTGCCACGATGCCGGGGCCGGCCTCGTGCTCGAGATAGTCGTAAGCGAGCATGCCCGCGACTATGCAGAACAGGATCCGCAGAGCTCGCGGCCAGAGCAGCAGGCCGCCGGCGAGGATTGGCAGGATCAGAACGCCTGGGGAGATCCAGTCACCCGGCACCCTGACGGCGGCGACGCCGATAGCGACCACCACGGCTGCCAGGCCCAGCGCCAGCCGCCTGTTCCTGGTGATGAGCTGGCGCCTGATCCGGCCACGCTGGCGTCCAGCGGCCGTCTTGGCCGCAGACCAGAGCCGTCGGTAAATCGTGACAACCATACTGGCGGCACTGTATCGGCCTGGAGGCCACCGAGGCGTAAAACGGCTCGCCGCCACGGATCCCGACCGGTAGTAATTACGAGCATGGCAAAGACATATCCGATTAGGTCAATTAGCGCAGACGAGTTCGGCGCGCTGACCCAGGTTCCGGCCCTGGCGTTCGGCGAAACCTGGCCGCCGGAGGGTCTCGAGCACGAGCGGAAGCTGCTCGAGTTCGATCGGACCATCGCCGCACTCGACGGCGAGCAGATGGTCGGCTCCGCGAGCATTCACTCGTTCAAGCTCACGGTTCCGGGCGGGAACGCGGCAGCAGCCGGCGTCACGTTCGTCAGCGTCCTGCCCACCTACCGGCGGCGGGGCATCCTGACCAGCCTCATGGACTGGATGCTGGCCGATGCGGTGCGCCGGGGTGAACCGCTGGCGATCCTGTTCGCGACCGAGGCCAGCATCTACGGCCGGTTCGGCTTCGGTATGGCATCGATGCATCAGCGCCTGAAGTTCGGGCGCGGAGAGGGCAAGCTGGCAGCGGGCACTGAGGGACGAGACCGGGGAGCACCTCGGCTCAGGCAAGCAGAGCCCCTTGTGGCCTGCGCCGATCTGGCAACCGTCTTCGACGCGGTGCTCCCGCACCAGCCGGGCACGCTGGCGAGGGACGCCAAGTGGTGGGACCATATCCTTGCCGACCCGCCGTCCATGCGTCCCGCTGGCTTCTCCGCGCTGCGCTGCTTGATCGCCGAAGACGATGCCGGACCGCGCGGGTACGCGCTGTATCGGACGCAGCTGACGTGGGGCGACGATCAGCTGGCGGCGGGAACGCTGCGGATCAGGGAACTCACGGCCACCGACCCCCTGGCCACCGCGGCGCTGTGGGCCGACTTGCTCGGCCGGGACCTGACCGCCGAGGTCATCGCGCCGCTTCGGCCCATGGACGACCCCGTGCTGGCGATGCTTTCCGACCCGCGGCGATCCCGGCCAGCACCGGCCGACGGACTCTGGCTTCGGCTCGTCGACCTGCCCGGCGCGCTTCGGCTCCGCCGCTATTCCACCTTGACCGACCTCGTGCTGGAGGTCAGCGACCCGGTCCTGCCCACTAACGCGGGACGCTGGCGGCTGCGCACCGGAGGTCTCGACGCCTGTGAACCCGTGACCTGCGAACGAACCGGGGATCCCGCCGATCTGCGGCTCTCCGTGCAGGCTCTCGGCGCCGGCTTCCTTGGCGCCCCGAGAGTCGGCCAACTGGCGGCGGCCGGGCACATCGCCGAGCTGACACCAGGTTCACTGGCTCGCCTCGGCACGGCGATGTCGTGGGACCGGGCACCGTTCTCTCCGATGATCTTCTGAGCCGTGTTGGTCGCCGCAGCCGGCTGGCGCGACCGGGCTGGCCGGCCCAGACTGGAAAGAAAAGTGGCCAGGAGCTCCAGGCGGGGATGGCGATGTCAGGCATGAAGATCTCGCTCGACGCGGCGATGCGCACGCGGGACGTCTCCAGGCCAACGGCAGCCGACGAGACGGATGCCGAGCTCACCGCATCGGCGCCCCGAACACGGCCGGAGCAGCCGACCGGGCCGGCCGAAGACCGCGCTGCCCGGACGGATGAGCCAGGAGCGCCACGCAGGCCACCCCGGCCCGACCAAGCCGCAAGTCGCGCCGCCAGAACCGCAGTCCGCCATCGCGGCCGCAGGGCGCAGCGGCCAGCCGGACCCCCTGACCCGGAAGCCGAGCGCGAGGCCGAGGCCGCGATCGTGATACCCGACGAGCCCGGCGCCGAGTCGGCACGGGGCCAGCCCGGGCGCAAGGCAGGCCGGGCTGGGCGACCGCGGCGGCGCCGACGGTCCAGGTTAGGGCAGCTGGTCAGCCACGGCAGGAAAGACCCAGGTCAGGTATACGTCGGCGGGCCAGATTCGGCCTCTCTGGGCCGCGGAGGTCAGGCCGATTCAGGCAGCGGGGGGAGCTGGCCGGTCCGTTCGTAGTCGGCAATCATGTTCAGCCGGCGGACATGCCGCGGTGCCTCAGAGAAGGCGGTCTGCACGAAAACCTGGGCAAAGCTGACCGCATCGGCGATGGGGTACTCCCGTGCGCCGAGGCTCAGCACGTTCGCGTTGTTATGCAGCCGTGCCAGGCTCGCGGTCTCGGTGCTCCAGGCCAGGGCTGCCCGCACCCCGCGGATCTTGTTGGACGCCATCTGCTCGCCGTTGCCCGATCCGCCGATCACGATCCCGAGGCTGCCGGGATCGCCAACCGCTCGGCTCGCCGCGCGCATCACGTAGACCGGGTAGTCGTCGTCGGGGTTGTAGCTATCGGGCCCGCAGTCCACTGGCTCGTGGCCTGCGTCGGTCAGCCACTTAATGAGGGCAGCCTTAAGCTCGAAACCGGCGTGGTCGGATCCCAGGTATACGCGCACAGGGCCAGTCTGGCACGGCCGCCGACCGCACCTGCGCTGAAGGCTACTAACTCACAGCTGGCGGTCTCGAGCTGCTGGAACTGCCCACAGCCGAACCCTGAGCCAACACCGGCATATTACACAGTGTGTCTGGCTTAACTACTTAATGTGGTAGATCAACTACTAATAGTAAGCAAACGTTCACTTGGCGCAATGCGACGAGCTCACGCGCGCCCTTTCAACCGAGCCCGGCAGCACACCTCTTAGCTGGTAAAACGCTGGTAATGGCGGGTCGCCAATTCGTTTCGTGATAGAACGCTCTCTTAGGGTAACGAGCCTATCGAGTAACTGTCAGTTACGAGGAATCGCCGAGCCACGGACGAGCTATGCGCAAGACCTTCCGCGATCAAGATGGCTGGCCCACGCCGCCGCGGCTACCGCGCCACGCCGCCGGACGGGTCAGGCCGATCAAGCCGGCGGGGGCGGACGGCCCTTCGAAGCCAACTGAAGCCCGAGGCCGCCTGGCGCTTCGGTTATTCGTCCCGGCAGGCGTCTGCGCTGCCGGACTCCTGCTGGTCGCGGGGTTTCTGGTGCTGGTCGCTTCGGACGGCGGCCCGTCTCGCACTCGGCCTGAGTCCGCCGCCACTCCGCTGGCCGCAAACGGCCACCGCGCGGCACTCGCGCGCGATCGTGATCGCAAGTCCGGCCGGCCAGCCCCCCTGCCGTCGACAACGGCGCGTGCGGCCGGCTACCGCGGGCCCGCGGGTCATCCGGCTTACGTCCGATCCGACCGGCCCGGCCACTCGGGCGGCCGCCCAGGCCCGCTGAGCCGGCTGATCGCTTCCTTTGCCGGCCACGGCGACGTAGTCACGCCGCAGTTTGCGGTCCGCGCGAGAGCCACCTGGCAGATCGAGTGGTCCTACCGGTGCCCGGCGAGCTTGCCCGCCGGTCTGCTCGTCGTCGAAGACGACACGCCGGGCGCGGACGGCGAAGCGATCAGCGCCTCCGGAACTGCCGGGCACGGCGAGACCTGGCTGCATCCGGCTGGCCGCGGCCACCGGCTCGTCGTGATTTCCACCTGCTCCTGGACCGTGAAGGTGATACAGAACTCGTGAATCCGCTGAGCAACGCCGGCCTGACCTTGCGCGCCGTGGCGAGCATAACCGGGGACGCGGCCGGGAGCGACCGGCGATTAGTCGAAGATCGGATCGCGAGTCCGACTGCGCTTCAACTCGAAGAAGCCGTCGGTGCCCGCAACCAGGAGTACGCCATCCCAAAGCCGCGCGGCGTCCTCGCCGCGGGGGATCGGTGAGACGACAGGGCCGAAGAACGAGACGCCGTCCACCGATATGACCGGGGTGCCGACTTCGTAGCCGACCCGGTCCATCCCGTCCTTATGCGATGCGAGCAGCGCCTCGTCGTAGTCGGTGGAGTCCATGGCATCCGCAAGCTCGGTGGGCAGCCCAGCCTCGGCCAGGGCCGCCTCGATAGTCGCGCGGTTGCGCTCTGCCTTGTCGTGGTGAAACCGCGTGCCGAGGGCGGTGTACAGCGGCAGCAGCACCTCGGGACCGAACTTCTGCTCGGCCGCGATGCAGACCCGCACCGGGCCCCAGGCTTGCTGCAGGAACTCCTTGTACCGATCGGGCACGTCTTCCTTGCCTGAGTTCAGGATGGCCAGGCTCATCACGTGCCAGCGCGCGGTTACGGGACGTACCTTCTCCACCTCGAGCACCCAGCGGCTGCTGATCCAGGCCCACGGACATAGCGGGTCAAACCAGAAGTCGAGTTGGGTTGGCTCCTGCTCGGGCATGCTTTCTCCTTGCGACGTCGTCATGTGTACGGGGCAACCCGGAAATTGGGTTGCGCATTCCGCGTCGAGGGCTGGAGCCTGCCGAGAACGACCGCCAGCGGAAGGTGAACATCTGTGGGCAGCAACCTCACGCGCGACGAGGCGCGAGACCGGGCGCACCTGATCAGCGTCGAGTCCTACGAGGTAGAACTCGACCTGACTGGCCCACCCGACACGTTCGGATCGGTGACTACCGCGAGGTTCACCTGCTCTCGGCCCGGTGAGTCGACGTTCATCGAGCTCACCGCGCCGGCCGTGACCGAGATCACGCTGAACGGCCAGCCGGTGGCACTGTCCGCATTTGACGGCGACCGCATCACCCTGGCCGATCTGGCAGCGCGCAACGAACTGCGGGTCGTTGCTCAGTGCGCCTACTCGCGGACGGGTGAGGGCCTGCACCGCTTCACCGATCCGGCAGACCGCTGTGTCTACCTCTACAGCGACTTGGAGACCTTCGACGCGCACCGCATCTACGCGTGCTTCGACCAGCCCGACCTGAAGGCAACGTATGAGTTGACCGTCACCGCTCCGGCCGACTGGAAGGTCATCTCGAATATGGCCAGCGACACCGCCGCGCGGCCCGCTGGCGAGGGCGCTGCACGCTGGCATTTTCCCCCCACGCCGGTGCTGCCCACGTATATCACCGCGATCGCGGCCGGACCGTATCACGAGGTAACGGAGCGCTGGGACGGGATCCCGCTCGGTGTCTACTGCCGTCAGTCGCTAGCCACCTACCTGGACCCAGATGAGCTTTTCGAGATCACCAGGGCGGGATTCGGCTTCTACCACCGGGCGTTCGGCGTGCGGTATCCGTTCGGGAAGTACGACCAGCTCTTCGTGCCCGAGTTCAAGGCGGGCGCGATGGAGAACGCTGGGTGCGTGACGCTCAAGGAGGACTACGTGTTCCGCTCCAGGGTGACCGACTCCGATCGGCAGGAGCGGGCCGAGACGATCCTGCACGAGATGGCGCACATGTGGTTCGGTGACATGGTCACGATGAAGTGGTGGGACGATCTGTGGCTGAACGAGTCGTTTGCCACCTGGGCCAGCCTGGTAGCGATGACCGAGGCGACCCGGTGGCGCGATGCATGGACCTCGTTCGCGCAGGGATCCAAGGCGTACGCCTATCGCCAGGACCAGCTGCCCTCTACCCACCCGATCGCGGCCGACATCCCCGACATCGAGGCTGTGGAGGTCAACTTCGACGGCATCACCTACGAGAAGGGAGCATCGGTACTCAAGCAGCTCGTCGCCTTCGTGGGCCAGGACAACTTCCTGGCGGGCGTGCGTGACTATTTCGGCCGGTACTCCTGGGGCAACGCGACGCTGACCGACCTGCTCGCATCGCTGGAGCAGGCGAGGCCGGCAGGCAAACACAGCCGGGACCTGGCCGCCTGGTCGAAGTCCTGGCTGGAGACCGCGGGCGTCAACACGCTGCGGCCCGGCTATGAGATCGGCGAGGACGGCGCGTTTACCAGGTTCGCGGTGCTTCAGGAGGCACCACCCAGCCACCCCGAGCTACGACCGCACCGGATCGCCATCGGCCTGTACGACCGGGGAGCCGAGGGACTTCAGCGCCGACTGCGGCTTGAGGTCGACATCGACGGCGCCGTCACCGCGGTGCCTGAGCTGGCCGGCCAGCTCAGGCCCGACCTCATCCTGGTCAACGACGAGGACCTCACCTACGCCAAGATCCGGCTCGACGATCACTCGCTGCGCACCGTGGTCGGCGGCATCAGCGAGATCACCGCGTCGCTGCCCGCGGCATTGTGCTGGGGGGCGGCCTGGGACATGACCAGGGACGCGGAGATGAGCACGCAGGACTACCTCGCCCTGGTGGGTTCAGGCGTGCCCTCCATAACCGAGATCCCGGTGCTGGAGCGCGTCCTGCTGCAGACCGGCCTTGCCCTCCGCCGGTACGCAGACCCCGGCTGGCGGGCGGAGGCCCTGACAACCTACGACGAGATGCTGCGCGGCTGGCTGCTAGCCGC
>JASHUG010000002.1 GCA_030040155.1 Streptosporangiaceae bacterium
ATCGTCACCCGGCTGCCACTCTCGCTGATGGTTGCGCTGGACGTCGACTGCAGCACGAAGTGCTCGGTCACCAGCGCGCTCATCAGCTCTGGCGGCGCCTTCTCGTCGGCCACGAAAGCGACGCTAGCTGGTACATCGTAAGGAAGCAAGTTCTGCGGAATGTTTGTAGAAGAGTGTGCGTGCCTGGCGGCCGATCAGCTCGGGTGCGCAGCGCGTCAGATGCGAAGCCCCGGTCCAGCCCTCGCTACGTTAGGCCGTTGAACGTTGCGAGCGGCACGATTAATTTCTGGCAAGCCACTTCCACAGATCTAGATTCCATAGATACTAATGCGCTAACCTCGGAGGAGAGTGGTGCAGGAGCGAGGAGGCTGCGTGCATGACCACCATCGGCATCATCGGTACCGGCCACGTGGGGAGCAATCTGGCGAAGGCAGCGGTCGCTCACGGCTACGACGTCGTGATCAGCAACTCGAGCGGCCCTGGCTCGCTCTCTGACCTGGTCAGCGAGCTCGGAACCCGCGCAACCGCAGGCACCGCAGAACAGGCGGCCGCAGCCGCCGACTTCGCGATCGTCGCGATCCCCATCACCACGGTCGGCCAGGTGCCGGTCGAGCCGCTGGCCGGCAAGGTGGTCATCGCCACGATCAACTACTTTCCTAAGCGGGATGGGCACATCGCCGATATCGACAACGGGACCACGACCGCGCCGGGGGTGCTTCAGGAGCACCTGCCCGCCAGCAAGGTAGTCCGCGCGTTCAGCATGATTGACGCCGCGGACATGTCGGGCGACGGCCACCCCAAGGGAGACCCCAAGCGCAGGGCGCTCGCGCTGGCCGGGGACGATGCCGAGGCCAGGCAGCTCGTGGCCGGCCTGTACGACCAGTTCGGCTTTGACGCCGTCGACCTCGGACCCCTGGCCGAGAGCTGGCGCGTGGATCCAGGCCAGCGCGCCTTCGTGACTCACCAGAACCTGGCCGAACTGCGAGCCAACGTCGCGAGCGCAAAGCGCGGCTAGCCGCCGGTGAGCACGATCAGAGTGTCGAGCGCCGCCGAGCTACTTGACGCGCTGGCAACTGCCGACGACATCGAGGTCGACGGGTCGATCACGGGCATGCCGATGATCTCGCTGCGGCCGGGCGTCACGCTGCGCGGCCGCGCGGTGCGCGGCGGCACGCTGTGCTTCGGTGCGAAGGGCATACGGCTGAGCACGGACAATACGCTGGCCGACATCACCGTCGTCGTTCCCGACCATGAGGTCGCGATCAGCAACGACACCAGCATCTGCGACCTGGGCACGCTGATGCTGCGCAACGTGCGCACCACGGGCCAGGTGCTGCTGCTCGCCGAGGACGCCGTGCGCGCGGGCCGTGTAGTGGTGGAGGGCCTGGCGGTGGCGAGCGCCGATCTGCGCGGCCGCACGCGCCGCCAGCACGCCTTCGGGGTCGATGCCATGCAGGGCGCGTTCACGCTCTGGAACCGGCAGTCAGATCCGGCCACCCGGATCACCGCCAGCCTCACCGGCATGACGGCCGGCAGCGCGGACTCGCCGGTCCGCGGCAGCGGCGTCTGCATCGCCGGCCATCCCGGCGGCGGCAGCGTCGAGGTCGACCTCCTGCGGACCGGGCCGATCTTCGTCGACGGGGGAATCGAACCTGGTACGCCCGATCTGATCAGCGGTGGCGTGTTCGTCCTGTCTGGCGCGCAGGTCGAGAACGTGGTGAACGACGGTCCGGTCACGACACTGGGCGCAAACGACATGGTCCTCGACAACTGGGGCGACGTCGGCACCTGGACGGCTCGCGCGCCGGTGACCTCACACGGCCCGAGCGCGATCGGCTTCGTCCAGTTCGGCACGCTGCGCAGCCTCGACGTGCAGGCGCCGGTGACGACCTACGGTCCGGGCGCGCGGGGCTTCAACGTCTACGACGGCAGCCTGGGCAGCGCCCGCTTCCAGCGCATCAGCACGCATGCGGACGGCGCGATCGGGATGCAGGTCAGCCGGGACGTGCGTGAGCTGGAGATCCTGGAGGATGTCACGACCACGGGCGGCCTCGGCACCAGTCTGGTCAAGGGCGTGCAGACGGCACTGCACGCTGTCGCCGTCAGTGTCACGCCAGGCGGGCGGATCGGCAAGCTCACGGTCGGCGGGACGCTGAGCACCAGCGGGGACGACGTGGTCACGCTCGACGTCGAGGGCACCGTGGGTTTGCTCACGGTGCACGGCGGCATCATTGCCGCGGGCGTCAGCTCCGTCGCCGTCCGCGCCGCCGGCGGCATCGCCGGACTTGAGCAGGTCTCGGTGACGGCCCCGCGCGGCCAAGCGATCTGCCTCACGCACCGTTGAGGGAGGGAACGAGGTGTGGACGGGACGACGGCGCGACGGCCGCCGACGTCGGGCCGTGCAAGCTCAAGCCATTCGACCGGAAGCAAGCCTGGCAATGATCCCTGAACCGGGCTGGTGGCGCACGTCGTCGCGGTGCCAGGCGACGCGATCATGGCCCTCGACCGTGCCGGGGCGCCCCGATCACGCCGGACCGGACAGGGCATCGAGTTCGGCGGAGACGTCCGCACCTTCGGCAACGTCGCTCCGCTGGAAGATCGCCAGTGCCTGTCGCAGCATGGCTTCCCCCTCGGCGTTGTGGCCGGCCGCCAGGGCGCAGCGGCCCAGGCCGGCCAGCGCATGCGCCTGGTTCCAGAGGTTGCCGGTCGCGCGGGCAAGTTCCAGGGATTCCCGGTGGCATCGCTCGGCGAGCTCCACCTCACCGCAGCAGCGGTGCAGCGTCCCCTGCTCGTTGAGCGCCTCGGCCTGACCGTCCCGGTTGCCGAGCTGACGGTGGATGCCGAGTGCCCCGTCCAGAGCCCGGGTGGCGGCCTGATAGTCGCCCGTGAGTCGCAGCGCGGCACCGAGGCAGTCGAGGGCGTTAGCCTCACCGAGCCGGCTGCCGATCTGCCGGTAGATGCGGAGCGCATCCTCGGTGGCCTTGACGGCGGCGGAGTAGTCGCGCATGCGCCGCAGTACTCTCGCGAGGGCGTAAAGAGCGTTGGCCTCACCGAGCCGGTGGCCAAGGTCACGGTAGATGTCGAGCGCCTGCTCATGGGCCTGCGCCGCAGCCGCGTAGTGGCCCGTCAGATCTAGTACGACTCCGAGGGAGCTGAGGGCGTTAGCCTCACCTGGCCGATGACCAAGATCACGGTAGATCCCGAGCGCCCGCTCCAGGGCCTCCGCGGCGGCGGGGAAGTCAGAAATCTGCTGCAGCACATCCCCGAGGCGGTTAAGGACGTCGGCCTCGCCCAGCTGGTCGCCGGCCTGGCGGTAGATCTCAACCGCCTGTTTCAGGGTTTGGGCGGCGGCCGGGTAGTAACCGGTCAGGTACAGCACGACCGCAAGGGAGCCGAGGGCGTTGGCCGCACCGAGCCGGTGGCCAAGGTCACGGTAGATGTCAAGCGCCTGCTCGTGGGCCTGGGCCGCGGCCGGATAGTCTCCCGTCAGGCGCCGCAGGATCCCCAGATCGTTGAGCGCGTTGGCGTGACCGAGCCGGTCGCCAAGCAGTTGCGCAGCCGCGATCGCGGCTACGTGCCGGGTGATCGCCTCGTTCCACGGGCCGTCGCGCTGCCAGAGCTCGCTCAGGCCCGCGGTAAGCGCAGTTACATGGGCGTGCTGGCCGGCTCGGGTGGCGTGGTCGAGGCAGGCGAGCAGGTTGGCGCGCTCCGACCTTACCCAGGCCAGGGCGTGATCCAGGTCGGGCAGGTCCGGGCCGTCGCCGGCTTCGCGTCGTTCGCGGGCCGCGGCGGGACGGGCCCGGGCGATGAGGGCGTTGGCATCGGCAGCGGTGCGCTGGTAGTAATCGAGCAGTCGTTCCGTGGCCTGCTCCCTGGCATCGCCGGAATCCCGGAGGCTGGCCAGGGTAGCGGCGTGCTCGCGGATCAGGTCGTGCAGGCGGTAGCGGCCCGCGGTCGGCTCGCTGAGCAGGTGATGGTCATACAGGTCCTCCAGGCCCCGGCGCGCGGCGGCCAGGTCAGAGCCATCCAGGGCCGCTGCCGCATAGCCGTCGGTCTCGGCACCGGGGTGCAGCCCGAGCCGGCGGAAGAGGCGCTGCTGATCGGCGGTGAGGTCGGCATAAGACAAGTCGAACGCGGCGGTGACCGACAGGTTCTCAGTGGTCATCACGTCGAGGCGGTCCGCTGCTGCGGCCAGCTCGGCAGCCCGGCTAGCCGGCGTCCAGGCCGGGTGGTGGCGCAACTGACGGGCCATCATTCCGATAGCCAGCGGCAGGAACCCGCACAGCCGGACCAGCTCCCCAACTCCCGGGTCATCCGCCCTCAAAGCTGCCCGGCCGGTGAGCCGGGTCAGCAACACGGCGGCCTCGCCCGGCGGCAGCGTGTCCAGGCTGATCGGCGTTACGTCGTCCAATGCGGACATGTGACGACGGCTGGTTATCAGCACCAAGGTGGCGCCGGAACCCGGAATCAGCGGCCGGACCTGCTCGCTGCTGATTGCGTCGTCGAGGATCAGCAGTAGCGGCCGTCCTGCCACGCGATCCCGCCACAGCGCCGCCCGCGCTTGCATGCTGGCCGGGATCTGGGCCGCCGGGATGCCGATCGTATCCAGCAGGCTGGCCAGTGCTTCGGCCGGGTCGGCTGGCTCGCGCCCGGGTGTGTGCCCGTGCAGCGGCACGAAGATCTGCCCGCCGGGGAACCTGTCAGCGAGCTGGTGCGCGGCGTGCACGGCCAACGCGGTCTTCCCGATGCCGGCCATCCCGCCGATCGCATGGATGCTCACCACCGCGCTTGCACTCGCCAGCGCGTCGACCAGCCCGGCCAGTTCCCGCTCCCGCCCTGTAAACGAGGCAGCGTCACGGGGCAACGTCCGTGCCCCGGCCGCTGCGCCGGCCGTGCTGGTGTCGCCGCGGTTCCGCGCGGCCGTCTCGAACTGAGACCGATTCACCCCGGTAAGCCGCAGCGCATCCGCCAGCAGCCGCACCGTTTCCTTACGCGGGGTACCGACCTCCCCCCGCTCCAGGTAGCTGATGGCCCGCGAGCTCAGTCCCGCCGCCTCGGCCAGCTCCTCTTGCGTCAGCCCGGCCTCCGTACGCAGCCCTCGCAGCACGCTCGCGAACGAAAGCAGCACCTCAGCCACAGCTTCTCCCTTGCCCGCCGCGGGCCAATGACGCTGAGAATACGCCGACGCCAACTGCCGGCCGCAGGTTCTGAGCTGGCCGTTTTTCGTGCGCTTCTTCGTGTTCCTGGCACCATCGGGCTGCTTGGCTAAGCCCCAGTTGCGTGCGCTGCTTCGTGGCACCAGGAGGACTGCCATGGCCGCCAGCATTACCGGTCGCGTTCCATCTCAGCGTGAAGACCTAGCCGAGCTACGGCTTCTGCTCGAGCTTTCCGCCGTCCGCAGACTGGCCGATCGAGGGCTCTCCGATCGGGAGCTCGCCCTCGTCAACCAGCTGGCTGACGCAACTATCCGAGCGGCGCGCAGCCGGGACGTCGAAGGCTACCTGCAGGCAGAGATGATCTTCCACCGCTGCCTGCTGGAGCTGACCGGCGATCCGGCCCTCTCTGATATCGCGCAGCTTCTGCTTGCCTCCGGCCCAGGGCGCAGCCCGCGCGGCGACGAATCAATTCGTCTTATGGCACGCGAAGCTCACGAGCATCGGGAGCTGGCCAGCATGCTCGCCGATGGCAGGGTGAGCTCAGCGGATCACCTGCTGAGGACCCACCTGTCCCGGCTACCGGCCAGCGGCCAGGCGGTCGGGCGCTTCCTCGGGCTGGAGTCCATCAAACGTGCGAGAGGAGCATGAGATGGCCGAGAGCATCACCCGTCTCCATCCGCCGGCATCCATCGCTGAGGCTAACCTCGGTGCCTTCTTCCGGCACCGAGCCGATGCACCCGACTCGTGCTCGGCCGCCCTGATCAGCTCGTTGAGCCGACTTCGCGGATGCGAGGATCCGGTCGTGACATTCGGCCGCCTGCCAGGAGCGTGTGTCCCTGAGTTCGCCGACGGCTGCCAGGTCGAGCTGTCAGATGGAGCCGAACCGCCGTTCCTGGCCAGACATCCGGCCAGCTCCGACCACGGCTACGAGTCGGTGACAGGGCATGGCGTTGGTCCCGGTCAGGTGCTCTCGACGCCGTTCACGGTCGTATCCAGAGTCGGCTACCCGTCGTATGCCGGAGTGGTCACGCATTGGTGGACCTGCCGGATGCCATCCGACAGCGACGCTCTGGTCGCCGACCTCATGGCGAAATACCTGGTATCGCTCGTGGATCAGGAACGGCTGATGGCGCAGGTGGCGCGGGCGGAGGAGCGGGCTGCGAGCCTGGCTCTGCAGGCAATATCCGGCCGTACTATTAACCTCGCCATCGGCGTCGTCATGCAGGAAAAGGGGCTTCCGGCAGAGGAAGCCGAAGACTTTCTCCGGCACGCTGCCGGGGTCACCGGCACCTGCCTGCACCAGATGGCAGTAGGCATCGTGCGCTCCCGGTCACTTGTTGCCAGCAAAAAGGGACGAGACGGCTCCCGGCCTGGCGAGGAGCACTGTCCGTCGCGATCGCCGGACGGCCTGCTCGGCTAGGCGGGTGCCCTGGCGGAATTCGCAGGCGCAGCCAGCAGCATTGACCGGGCCAGCATGCGCAGCTGTGGCATGCAAAGAGGTTTAGAATTTAGATTCTATGGAAACAAATTCTATGACAACATGTTGTCAGACGCTCGGCTCGGGCTCCCGGACACGGGGCGAGCAGGCGGCGAGCTTCGCGGCTCGCGACCTCGCCTCTCCCGAGGCGGCTGCTACCGGGCGTGGCCTGGCGTCGTGGCAGTTCGCTGGCCGGGTCGTCGGGGCTCGGGCGAACGGGAAGGTCTGTGATGGATTACCGGTGGATGGCCGTCGACTTCGGCGGGCCAGAGGTGTTGCGCCGCGTTGAAGTGAACGTGCCTGACCCGAAACAGGGCCAGGTGCGGATCGACGTACGCGCTAGCGGCATGAACCCGGCCGACGCCAAGCACATCGCGCCGGGCCAGGACCGGTCGCTGTTGCCGCTCGCACTCGGCTTCGAGGTGTCCGGGACCGTGTCGGCAGCTGGCATCGGCGCCGGCTTCTCGGTCGGCGCCGAGGTTGTCTCGCGTGCCACCGGCGGGTACGCCACGGCGGTGACGTTGTCAGCCTCCGGCGTGTATCCCAAGCCGGAACGGCTGAGCTTCCCGGAGGCAGCCAACCTGTTGCTGGTCGGGACGACCGCCGCCGACTTGCTGCATACCTCCGGCGCGTCCGCGGGCCAGACCGTGCTGCTGCACGGTGCCGCGGGCGCCGTGGGCGTCAGCGTCCTGCAACAGGCCCGGTTGCTCGGGGTCCGGGTCATCGGGACAGCGAGCCCGGCGAACTTCGCATTCGTGGAACGTTTCGGCGGGGTGCCCGTTGAGTACGGTCCCGGGCTGCTCGACCGGGTGGTAGGCGCTGCGCCCGAGGGAGTCGCCGCGGCGCTGGACACCGTGGGCAGCGGTGAGGCTGCCGAGGTTTCGCTCGCGCTGGTCAAGGACCGGTCGCGGATCGTCACGATCGCGGACGCGCCGCGGGCCAAGGCGGACGGCTACGTGTTCGTGGGCGCGTCGAACCCGGCGAGCGCCCCGTTCCGCGCGCACGCCGCGCCCCGCATCCTGGCGATGGCAGCGGACGGCGACCTCGTCGTCCCGATCGCGGCCGAGTTCCCCTTCGAGGATGCCCCTGCCGCCTTCACGATGCTGACGAGCCC
>JASHUG010000315.1 GCA_030040155.1 Streptosporangiaceae bacterium
CCGAGGCCGTGCTCGAGGAACACCGCCCGGCGGTCATCCTCATCGAGCCGGACCGCCTCCCAGCGCAGGAAGGTCGGGGAGCCGACCCGCAGGTCGACGATCACGTCCACGAGCGCGCCGCTCGGGCAGAACACGTATTTTGCCTGGCCAGGCGGCACCTCAGTGAAGTGAATGCCTCGGACCACGCCCCGCTTGGACACCGAGCAGTTCACCTGGCGCAGGTCAAGCGGGTAGCCGAGGTCCCCGGCGAACTCACCGATCCGGTACCACTCGTTGAAGAGCCCGCGGTTGTCGGGGAAGATCCGCGGCGTGTAGACCCATGCACCGTCGATGCTGAGAGCCTCCATCGCCCGCCTCCCCGATCAGCTCATCCGGCGCGATTTACGCAGGCGTCAGGTTACCCGAGTGACCTGGACCGCGGCCCGGCGGTCCGGCCGACGCACCGGCCTGTGCCAGGCTTGACGGCATGACCCGCGCCCAGCTCGACAAGAATCCGGCTGACGTTTCAGCCATGTTCGACCAGGTCGCAGACCGCTACGACGTGCTGAACGACGCGCTGTCGCTCGGCCTGGACCGCCGCTGGCGCAAGATCGTAGCCGGGGCGGTGGGAGCCGGCCGCGGCGAACTGGTGCTGGACCTGGCCGCCGGAACCGGAACCTCCTCGCGCGCCTTCACCGCTAGCGGCGCCCGGTGCGTGGCCTGCGACTTCTCGCTCGGCATGCTGCGGGTGGGCGCGCGCCGGCCGGTGCCGGGGATTGGCTTCGTCGCCGGGGACGCCCTGGCGCTTCCGTTCGCCGACGGTGCATTCGACGCCGTCACGATCTCTTTTGGCCTTCGGAACGTGGCCGGCACCAGCGCGGCGTTGTCCGAGTTGCTTCGGGTGACCAGGCCAGGAGGCAGGCTGGTCGTCTGTGAGTTCAGTCACCTGCCCGCTAAGCCGCTCAACGACCTGTACGAGCAGTACCTCACGAGGGTTCTTCCGCGGGTGGCCGGGAGGCTGTCAGGCAACGCGGAGGCCTACGACTACCTGTCCGAGTCCATCAGGGACTGGCCGGGCCAGCGCCAGCTTGCTGCCACGATCACCGCGGCGGGCTGGGCGGCCGTGACCTGGCGGAACCTGAGCTTCGGCGTCGTTGCCGTGCACCAGGCGCGACGGCCCGGCTGAGCGATCGCGATGCGCCCGCGGCTAGCGCGCGGCTGCGCGGCTGATTCAGGGCACGCCGGCGCGGGTCGCCTGAAGACTTGCTGCGGGCCAGGACTAAACTTCTGCCCGAGATGACTTGTGAAGACCTTCACAAGACAGGCAGGACGGGTCCGTGACCGAGCAAGCTCCCCCCGCCGGCACCCCAGACTTGGCCCCCCAGCACGGCACGAGTTCTGGTGTGCGCGCGCGCGCCCAGGCGCGCCAGGGATCTCGCGCGCCCAAGGCCGCCGTGCCTGTCGAGTCCGCCGATGTCATCGTTGTCGGGGCCGGCCCGGCTGGCTCGACGGTCGGCTACTACCTCGCCACCGCAGGACTGGACGTCCTGGTGCTGGAGAAGACGCGTTTCCCGCGGGAGAAGGTGTGCGGCGACGGGCTGACCCCGCGGGCGGTCAAGGCCCTGGCCGCGATGGGCGTGCCGATCGCCGAGGGCGACGGCTGGCAGCGCCACAGGGGGCTGCGCATCATCGGCGGCGGCGGCCGGATCGAGCTTGACTGGCCCGACCTGTCCAGCTACCCAGGCTACGGCCTGGTCCGCGCCCGGACCGATTTCGACCAGATGCTGGCCAGGCACGCGGAAAAGGCGGGTGCCAGGATCCTGGAGCAGACCCCGGTCGACGGCCCGCTAGTCGATGAGCGGACGGGCCGGATCACGGGCGTGACGACCAAGGACGGCCAGCACTTCCGGGCCCCGCTCGTCGTGGCGGCGGACGGTAATTCTTCCCGGCTCTCGGTCTCGATGGGCCTGCACAAGCGGACAGACCGGCCGCTCGGGGTGGCGGTGCGGACGTACTACACCTCGCCCCGGCACAAGGATGAGTACCTGGAAGCGTGGCTGGACCTGTGGGACGGGCGTTCGCTGCTGCCCGGCTACGGGTGGATCTTCGGCATGGGTGACGGCACCAGCAACGTCGGCGTCGGCCTGCTGAACACCTCGACCGGCTTCGGCGAGATCGACTACCGCGCCCTGCTGCGCAAGTGGCTGGCGGCCATGCCGGCCGAGTGGGGCTTCACCGAGGAGAACCGGACCCAGCCGATCCGGGGCGCGGCCCTGCCGATGGGCTTCAACCGGACTCCGCACTACACCGGCGGGCTGCTGCTAGCCGGTGACGCAGGCGGGATGGTGAACCCGTTCAATGGCGAGGGCATCGCCTACGCGATGGAATCCGGCGAACTGGCGGCCAGGGTGATCACTCAGGCCCTGGCCCGGCCGACGACGGCAGGCCGGGAAAGGGTGCTGCAGACGTACCCGAGCCAGCTCAAGGATGCCTACGGCGGCTACTACACGCTCGGCCGCGTCTTCGTCGAGCTCATCGGCAAGCCGTCGTTCATGAAGTTCGCGACCAAGCACGGCGTGAAGCGCCCCGCGGTGATGCGCTTCACGATGAAGCTGCTTGGCAACCTGACCGAGACCCGCGGTGGCGATGCCGTGGACCGGCTGCTCAACGCAGTGTCTAAGATGACGCCGGCAGCATAGCCGCACCGATGACTACGCACCGGGCCACAGTGCCCGAAGCCAGACAAGGGGGTGATCAGAGATGGGCCTGTACCTGCCGATCCTGATCCTCGGGCTACTAGCGGCGGCGTTCGCCGTGTTTTCGATCATCGCGGGCTCGCTGGCCGGGCCGAAGCGGTGGAACCGGGCGAAGCTGGAGTCCTACGAGTGCGGCATCGAGCCGACGCGGCAGCCGCAGGGAATCAGGTTTCCTGTCAAGTACTACCTGACGGCGATGCTGTTCATCGTCTTCGACATAGAGATCGTCTTCCTGTATCCATGGGCCGTCTACTTCGGCAAGCTCGGGGTCTTCGGCCTGGTGGAGATGGTGACGTTCATTGCCACTGTGCTCGTCGTGTACGTCTATGTCTGGCGGCGCGGCGGCCTGGAGTGGGATTAGAGATGGGAATAGAAGACAAGCTCCCAAGCGGGGTTCTGCTCACCACGGTCGAGCAGCTGGTCGGCTACGCGCGCAAGAGCTCGGTCTGGCCGGCCACCTTCGGGCTGGCCTGCTGCGCGATCGAGCTGATGTCCACTGGCGGCCCGCGGCACGACCTGGCCAGGTTCGGCATGGAGCGGGCATCGAACACTCCCCGGCAGGCCGACCTCATGATCGTGGCCGGCCGGGTGAGCCAGAAAATGGCGCCGGTGCTGCGGCAGATTTACGATCAGATGTCCGAGCCCAAGTGGGTAATCTCCATGGGCGTCTGCGCCTCCAGCGGCGGGATGTTCAACAACTACGCAGTCGTCCAGGGCGTGGATCACATCGTCCCTGTCGATATCTACCTGCCCGGCTGTCCGCCGCGGCCGGAGATGCTGATCGACGCGATCGTGAAGCTGCACGACCGCATCCAGAACATGAAGCTGGGTGTCGACCGGGAGCGCGAGGTCACCGAGCTCGAGGAGGCCCGCCTCCGGCGGTTGCCGCTCGACCAGAGCCTGACCCAGGGCACCCAGGCCGCGATCGGCACCAGGGCGGACCTGCCTTACCCGGCCTACGAATATCAGGCGGAGCAGGACCTGCTGCAACCGGAGGGCGTCCGCCAGGCGGGGTGGCCGCGATGACCAGCCAGGGCGGCGAGAACGAGCAGCAGGACGGCGCCGCGGACCCAGCGGCGATCGCCGGCCGGGAGCGGCTTGCGGAGCAGGTGCAGCGGACCGGGATGTTCGGCACCGAGACCACGGGCGACACTTCCGGCTACGGGGGCCTCAAGGTGCGCCGGGCGCCGTTGGTCGCCACCCCGCGGCCGTACGGGTCTTACTTCGACGAGCTGGCCGACTCGCTGGCGGGCGCCATGGACGCGGCCGGCGCCAGCTACGGCGACGCGGTCCCGCTGGTGGTGGTGAGTAGCGGCGAGCTGACCCTGTACGTGCGGCGCGAGCACCTCCTCTCGGTCTTGCGGCAGCTGAGGGATCACCCGGACCTGTCCTTCGAAATGTGCCTGGGCGTCTCCGGTGTCCACTACCCGGACCAGGCCGGGGCCGAGCTGCACGCGGTGTATCACCTGCTCTCGATCACGCATAACCGTCGGCTGAGGCTCGAGGTCACGGCCCCCGACGCCGACCCGCATGTGCCCTCGGTAGTGGATGTCTACCCGACCTGCGACTGGCACGAGCGGGAGACCTGGGACTTCTTCGGCCTCATCTTCGACGGGCACCCGGCGCTGACCAGGATCGAGATGCCAGATGACTGGCGAGGCCATCCGCAGCGGAAGGACTATCCGCTCGGCGGCATCCCGGTCGAGTACCGCGGCGCGACCATACCGCCGCCGGACGAGCGGAGGGCGTACGAGTGACCGCCTCATCTCAAGCTCAGGCGGAGGGCTCCGAGGGCCGCGTCTACGACATCGGCGGCGCGGACTGGGACGATGTCGTGGCGGCGGCCCAGTCGCCGGACTTCCAGTCAAGCGACGAGCGCATGGTCGTCAACATGGGCCCGCAGCACCCATCCACCCACGGCGTGCTGCGGCTGATCCTGACGCTTGACGGCGAGACGGTGACCGAACTGCGCCCGGTGATCGGGTACCTGCACACCGGTATCGAGAAGAACATGGAGTTCCGCACCTGGACACAGGGCGTGACGTTCTGCGCCCGGATGGACTACCTGTCGCCGCTGTTCAATGAGGCCGCGTACTGCCTGGCGGTGGAGAAGCTGCTCGGCATCCAGGCCGAGATCCCCGAGCGGGCGTCGGTGCTGCGGGTCCTGCTGATGGAGCTGAACCGGATCGGCTCGCACCTGACCGCGATCGGAACCTTCGGCCTCGAGATCGGCGCCACGACCGTGTTCATCTACGGGATGCGCGAGCGGGAGAAGACGCTCGACCTGCTCGAGCTCATCACCGGGCTGCGGATGAATAACGCCTACATCCGGCCAGGAGGCGTGTCCCAGGACCTGCCGGCCGGGGCAATCGACCGGCTGCGCGAGTACGTGCGGATCATGCCAGGGCTGCTCGGCGAGATCCGCGCGCTGTTTGACGCGGCCCCGGCGTTCGCTGCCAGGACCAAGGACGTCGCCTACCTCGACGTGACCGGGTGCATGGCCCTGGGTGTCACCGGGCCGATCCTGCGGGCGGCCGGGCTGCCGTGGGACCTGCGCAAGAGCCAGCCCTACTGTGGCTACGAGACGTACGAGTTCGACGTGCCGACCCGTACCACCGCCGACGCGTACGGCCGGTACATCGTCCGGATGGACGAGATGGACCAGTCGCTGCGGATCATCGCCCAGTGCGTGGACCGGCTGAGCGGCGCCGCGGCCGGCACCCAGCCCGTCATGATCGCAGACAAGAAGATCGGCTGGCCGGCCAGGCTGGCGCTCGGTCCGGACGGGCTCGGCAACTCGCCCGACCACATCGCGCACATCATGAGCCAGTCGATGGAGGCTCTCATCCACCACTTCAAGCTGGTTACCGAGGGCTTCCGGGTGCCCGCCGGCCAGGCGTACGTCGCCGTCGAATCCCCACGCGGCGAGCTTGGCTGTCACGCGGTGAGCGACGGCGGTACCCGCCCGTACCGCGCGCACTTCCGCGACCCGTCATTCACGAACCTGCAGGCGGCGGCCGTGATGGCCGAGGGCGGTCTGGTCGCCGACGTCATCGTGGCCATCGCCAGCATCGATCCCGTGTTGGGAGGCGTGGACAGGTAATGGCGCTCAGCGAGGAGGCCCGCAGCCGGCTGGCACCGCGCGCCGCCGAGATCATCGGCCGGTACCCGCGGTCGCGGTCGGCACTGCTGCCGTTGCTGCACCTGGTGCAGTCAGAAGAGGGTTACGTGTCGGCCGACGGCATCGCCTACTGCGCCGAGCAACTTGGCCTGACGGAGGCGGATGTCACCGGGGTCGTGTCCTTCTACACCATGTACGCGCGCAAGCCGGTCGGCGATTACCACGTCGGGGTCTGCACCACCGCGCTGTGCGCGGTCATGGGCGGCGATGCGATCTTCGCCGACCTCCAGGAGTACCTCGGCGTCGGCAACGGCGAGACCACGGCCGATGGCAAGGTCACGCTGGAGCACATCGAGTGCAACGCAGCCTGCGACTACGCCCCGGTGGTGATGGTCAACTGGGAGTTCTTCGACAACCAGACGCCGCAGTCGGCGCGCGACGTCGTCGACGGCCTGCGGGCCGGTGCCGACGTCAAGCCCACCCGCGGCGCGCCCCGGCTGTGCACCTGGAAGCAGGCGGCCGAGATCCTGGCCGGGTTCAGCGACGGCCAGGCCGCCGAAGGCCACACCGCCGGCCCGGCCACGCTGGCCGGGCTGCGGATCGCGAAGGAGCAGGGCTGGACACCGGACGGCGGCTCGAATGGCGCGGCCGCTCAGCGCACGGGAGCTGACAAGTGAGCACGATCCTGACCCCTGAGCTGAGCGCGCACTGGGACGAGCCCGACTCGTTCACGCTCGCCGCCTACCAGCGCGCGGGCGGTTACGAGGCGCTGCCGAAGGCGCTGGCCATGTCGCCCGACCAGGTCATCCAGACGCTGAAGGACTCGGCCCTCCGCGGCCGGGGCGGAGCCGGATTCCCGACCGGCAACAAGTGGGCCTTCATCCCGCAGGGCGACGGCAAGCCGCACTACCTGGTCGTCAACGCCGACGAGTCCGAGCCGGGCGCGTGCAAGGACATCCCGACTCTGCTCGCAAACCCGCAGGCGCTGATCGAGGGCGTCATCATCACGTGTTACGCGATCAGGGCCGCCGAGGCCTTCATCTATGTGCGGGGCGAGGTACTGCACGTAGCCAGGCGGCTGCACCTCGCGGTGGCCGAGGCGCAAGACGCTGGCTACCTCGGTGAGAACATCCTGGGCTCAGGCGTGAGCGTGAGAATAGTGGTGCACTCCGGCGCCGGCGCCTACATCTGCGGCGAGGAGACGGCACTGCTCGACTCGCTTGAGGGCTTGCGCGGCCAGCCCCGGCTGAAGCCGCCTTTCCCGGCGACCGAGGGCCTGTACGCCTGCCCCACGGTGGTCAACAACGTCGAGTCCATCGCGTCCGTGCCGTACATCCTCAAGTACGGCGCCGCCGAGTTCGCCTCCGTCGGCACGGAGAGGTCGAAGGGCTTCGGGTTGTTCTCGCTCTCGGGCCATGTCACCACGCCCGGGCAGTACGAGGCGCCGTTTGGCACCACGCTCCGCGAGATACTCGACCTTTCCGGCGGGATCCGGGCCGGGCACCGGCTGAAGTTCTGGACGCCGGGCGGGTCGTCCACGCCGCTATTCACCGACCAGCACCTGGACGTCCCGCTGGACTTCGAGCACGTGGCGGCCGCCGGCTCCATGGTCGGCACGCGGTCGCTGCAGATCTTCGACGAGACAACCTGCGTGGTCCGCGTGGTATTGCGGTGGTGCCAGTTCTACGAGCACGAGTCGTGCGGTAAGTGCACTCCGTGCCGGGAGGGCAGCTACTGGGTTGTCCAGTTGCTCGAGCGGCTCGAACGGGGCGACTCAGCCTCGGCTGATGACACCGAGGCTCAGCTGGACAAACTGCTGGACATCTGTGACAACATCACCGGCCGGGCGTTCTGCGCGCTCGGCGACTCGATTCAGGCACCGGTGGCTTCCTCGATCAAGTACTTCCGGGACGAGTACATCGAGCACCAGCGGATAGGCGGCTGCCCGTTTGACCCGGCCGCATCGACCCTCTTTGCCCTGGAGTCGGCCCGATGACCGTGCAAACGACCGGCAGTGCTGCGAACAGCGGTGCGGGCGGCGAGTTGGCCAAGCTCGCCGGCGGCGTGACGCTGACCATCGACGGGTTCGAGATCACAGTGCCGAAGGGCACCCTGATCATCCGGGCCGCTGAGCAGCTCGGCATCCAGATCCCCCGGTTCTGCGAGCACCCGCTGCTTGACCCGATCGGCGCTTGCCGCCAGTGCCTGGTCCAGGTCGAAGGCCAGCCCAAGCCGCCAGCCTCGTGCACCACCACGTGCACGGAGGGCATGGTCGTCCACACCCAGCTGACCTCCCAGGTCGCCGAGAAGGCGCAGCGCGGCATGATGGAGCTGCTGCTGGTCAACCATCCGCTCGACTGCCCCATGTGCGACAAGGGCGGCGAGTGCCCGCTCCAGAACCAGGCCATGTCCTCGGGGCAGGGCGAGACCAGGTTTGACGGGGTCAAGCGGACGTTCCCGAAGCCGATCGCGCTGTCGGCGCAGGTGCTGCTGGACCGGGAGCGGTGCATCCAGTGCTCCCGGTGCACGAGGTTCGCCGATCAGATTGCCGGTGACCCGCTGATCGAGCTCGTGGAGCGCGGCCCGCAGGAGCAAGTCGCAGTCGCGGAGGGCGTTCCTTTCGACTCGTACTTCTCAGGAAACACGGTGCAGATCTGCCCGGTTGGGGCGCTCACCGGAGCCTCTTACCGGTTCCGGGCCCGGCCGTTTGACCTGGTGTCAACGCCGAGCATCTGCGAGCACTGCGCGGCCGGCTGCCGCCAGCGCACCGACCACCGCCGGGGCGCGGTGACCAGGCGCCTGGCCGGGGACGACCCCGAGGTCAACGAGGAGTGGAACTGCGACAAGGGCCGCTGGGCCTTTACCTATGCCACCGAGCCGGACCGGCTGATCGCACCGCTGGTGCGCGACGAGGCCGGGGTGCTCCAGCCCGCCTCGTGGCCGGAGGCGATCGGGGTCGCGGCGGTTGGCCTGCTGGCGGCCAGGGGCCGGACCGGGGTGCTGCCCGGCGGTCGGCTGACGGCCGAGGACGCCTATGGCTACGCCAAGTTCGCTCGGGTGGCCTTGGCGACCAACGACATCGACATGCGGGCGCGTCCGCACTCGGCGGAGGAGCTGGCGTTCATCTCCGATCACGTGGCCGGCCGGGTGGACGTCACCTACGCCGACCTTGAGCGGGCGCCGGCCGTCCTGCTGGCCGGCCTGGAGCCGGAGGACGAGTGCCCGATTGTCTTCCTGCGGCTGCGCAAGGCGGTCCGCAACGGCACCACGACCGTGTACTCGCTCGCGGCGCTGGCGACCCTCGGCCTGACCAAGCTCTCTGGCGTGCTGCTGTCCACCGCGCCCGGCGCCGAGGCCGCCGCCCTGGAGACGCTAGCCGGGATGGGGGGGTCTGCTGCGGTCGGCGGAGGCGCGTCCTCCAAGGCTGGGGCGGCTCTCCGGCAGCCGGGCGCCGTCATCCTGGTGGGCGAGCGACTGGCCGAAGTACCGGGCGCGCTGCCGGCTGCGGCGGCGCTGGCCAGGCAGACGGGGGCCCGGCTCGCGTGGATACCGCGCCGTGCGGGCGAGCGCGGGGCGATCGAGGCCGGCGCGCTGCCGACCCTGCTGCCAGGGGGACGACGTGTCGGCGACGCGGCGGCCACGTCGGAACTGGCCAGGTCCTGGGGCGTCTCGTCGCTGCCGGCCAAGCCTGGCCACAGCACCTCCGAGATCCTGGCGGCCGTCCGGCGGGGTGACCTTGAGGCGCTGATCGTTGGCGGCGTCGACCCCGCTGACCTGCCAGACCCGGCGGCCGCGCTCGAAGCGATCGAGGCTGCGAGGTTCGTGGTGAGCCTGGAGCTGCGAGTCAGCGCGGTGACCGACAGGGCGGATGTCATCTTCCCCGTGGCCGCCGTGGCGGAGAAGCCGGGTACGTTCGTGGACTGGGAAGGCCGGGCGGGCTCGTTCGCCACCGCACTCCCGGTCCCGACGGTCAGGTCGGATCTGCATGTGCTGGCGGCGCTGGCCGACGAGATGGACGTGCACCTCGGCCTGCCCGATATCGCTTCCGCGCGCCGCGAGCTGGCCCTGCTGACATCGAGGGGTTCCGGGCAGTCGTCCCCCCGGGCTGGTACTGCCGGCGAGTCGACGACGGCGGAGCCGGCGTTGACGCAGCCGGGGGGGTACGGGGGGTCGTCCCCCCGGGCTGGTACTGCCGGCGAGTCGACGACGGCGGAGCCGGCGTTGACTCAGCCGGTCGAGCCGGGTCCGGGCCGGGCGCTGCTGGCGACCTGGCATAATCTCCTCGACGCAGGCCGGATGCAAGCCGGAGACCCGAACCTGGCAGGCACGGCGCGCGCGGCCGTCGCGAGAATGTCGGCGGCCACTGCGTCCGAGGCCGGGACGGCCGACGGCGGCAAGGTGACTGTGGCC
>JASHUG010000316.1 GCA_030040155.1 Streptosporangiaceae bacterium
CCGCCGCCGAACCGCCCGGTGTGGGCGATCGGGCAGCGCTGCCGCAGGTCGTCCTGGATCACGTAGGGATCGGCGGACCACTCGTCCTCAAGGTGGGAGAAGTCCGTCGCCCAGTCGGACACCGGGCCCGTCACGATTTCGTTGCGTACGCCGAGCGGCCGCCCTTCCCGCGTCTCGCTGAAGTCCTTGGGGAACCGCTCATCAACGCTCACGTCAGCTCTCCTCGATAACCTCGACCGCGCGTTCCGGGCAGTTGGCAACCGCCAGGCGCGCCTCGCGCTCCTTGTCAGGCGGGACGTCGCCGTCACCGAGAACCTGACCGAAGCCCTCTTCGTCCTCGCCGAAGAGGTCGGGAGCCAGGTCGTAGCAGCGGCCATGCCCCTGGCAGACGTCGGAGTTGATCCTCAGCTTCACTGCTCGCTCCCTGTGGGTGCGGTCGAGGTGCCAGCCAGGCCGAGGCCGGCGACCACGCGACCGAGCAACGCGGCCCACTCGGCGTCGTCGACCGCATGAAGAGCCGGGGTTACGAGCGCGCTGCCCATCGAAAGCAGCAGGCAGAAGTGCGCGAGCGCAACCGGCGACAGCGAGGGGTCGAGCTCCTGCTGGTCCTGGGCAGCCCGCATGAGATCGGCCAGCCAGTCCGCTCGTTCGCGGACATAGCGTCGCATCGGCCGGGCAACGTCCGCGTCCCGCCTGGCGGCAACGAGCGCTTCGACGAGGAGTGAGCCACTCTCGTCGGTGCGGCGAATCAGTCCGCGACCGATGCTGAGCAGCACGTCCATGATCGACTTGTCGGGATCGGCGGCGAGAGCTTCCGCGAGCACTTGCCGGCCGTGGGTACGCAACGCGCCGACCAGTAGCTCGGCCTTGGACCCGAAGTGCGCGTACATCGCGCCGTTGCTCACGCCCGCAGCCGCGGCGATGTCAGCCACCCTGGCGCCGTCGTACCCGCGTTCCGCGAATACTGCCGCAGCTGCCTTCAGCAACCGTTCACGCGTCTCGGTAGCCGTTACACCAGCGATGCGGCCCATGAGAGAATTAAACGAACGTTCATCTAATTCGTCAACCCCGGCCTGAGGTCAGGATGCTTGCCGCGCGCGCCGCGTCGGCGAGGGCGTCGAGGACGGCGGCGGTGGGCGGGGCGGGCTGCGCCTGGCCTGCCCGGTGCCAGGCGGCGATATGCCGTCCGCCAAGCGGTGGCAGGGCGCAGACGGTTACATGAGCCTGCCCGAGGGCCAGCTGCGGGATGATGGCCGCGCCGCGGCCGGCCGCGACGAGAGCCAGTACAGAGGGGAACTCGACGCAGACGTCCCCGGCCGCGATGGCGATGTCGGCCTCGGCCGCCAGTCGCCGTAGGGCATGGTCGCATGCTGTGCCGGGCGGCCCGGCTACCCATGGCTGGCCGGCCAGGTCCTGCACGCTGCGGACGACGACCTGCCAGTCGGGCGGGATGACCAGGAGGTAGGGGTCGAAGGCAAGGTGGCGCAGCGCGAGTCCGGGCTCGGCTGGAGGCGGATTCGCGGCGTCGTACTCGGCGAGCACGATGTCCAGGTCGCCGAGGCGCAGTTCCGCTACGGCAGCGGGCCCGTACCGCTCGGTGATGATGGGCTGGATGGCAGGGCAGACGGCGGCGAGGGCGCGCAGGGCGGGTGCGATCAGCGGGCCCATGACGGTCTGGAACGCTGTGATCCGCACCGGGCCGGCCGCCTGGCCGGTCAGCTCGGCCAGGTCGCGTTCGGCCTGGCGCAATTGCGCGGCGATACGCTCGCCGTGGGCGGCCAGCAGGCGTCCGGCTGCGGTCAGGGTCACCTGCCTGCCTGAGCGGTCGATGAGGCTCGCGCCCGTTTCCCGTTCCAGGGCCAGCAGCTGCTGGGAAACAGCGGGCGGGCTTAGGTGCAGTGCGCCGGCGGCGGCTGCCACGCTGCCGTGCCCGGCGACAGCCTGGAGAACGCGCAGCCTGCGGGGATCGATCATCCGGAACTTCTGCTTTCGCTTCGCGGTAGATAATTCACCTTTACTTCTACATCGGAGCGGGTCACGATGCCTGTCATGACACAGACAGAGGGCATGATGGTCAGGACCTGGTCGGCGACAGCCGATGCCGTGGGCGCGGGGAAATACAGCCGCTACTTCGACGGCACACTGCTGCCTGAGCTGCGCAAGCTGCCAGGGTTCCACGGCGCTTACCTGCTCCGCCGTGATCTTGGCGATGATGGCAGCGTCGAGTTGACCACGCACACGTTCTGGGATTCTGCAGACGCGATCCGCGCCTTCGCGGGAGACGACATCACCGTGTCCGTGGTCGAGCCGGAAGCCCAGGCTATGCTGCTCGACTTCGGCCGCACCGCTGCTCACCGCAGCGTGGTAGTCGATGCCCGTGGCTAACCCGTTGCTGTCGTCGGCACGGGAACGGGCACCAATCCGAGGCCGCGGAAATCTGATGGGGATTATGCGGCAGGCAACTTAGGGTGTCGAACGTGACGGACGAGCTCGATCTGGTGTCCTTCGACGAAGACTCCTACCACCAGGATCCGGAGCGGCTCCTCGCGCGGCTGCGCACGTCCCGGCCAATCGCCCCAGCGCGGACGCCGGACTACGGCCGGATATGGATCATTACCCGCTACGCCGACGTGCGGACGGCCCTGGCCGACCCCAGGCTGGCCAAGGACGTCCACCGATGGCCGGGCGGCGGCAAGTCCCGGCCGAGCGAAACGGTGAACCTCCACGCGCACATGCTGAATAGCGACCCGCCTGATCATGCGCGGCTGCGCCGCCTCGTGCAGAAGGCGTTCACGCCGCGCCGCGTCGAGCAGCTGCGGCCGCGCGCGGAGGAGATCGCCGCGTGCCTGCTTGACGAGCTAGCGGAGGCGCGCGGAGACGTCGTTGACCTGCTCGACCAGTACGCGCGCCCCCTCCCGATCGCGGTGTTCTGCGACCTGCTCGGTATCCCGGTGGCAGACCGCGAGCGGATCTCGGTCGCCGTAGTCGACTACGGCAAGCGCGAGGAATCCGAACGCGCCATACGGGAGCTGGCCGCTTATTTCACGAAGCTGGTGGCGGCCAAGCGGGCCGAGCCCGGCAACGACCTGCTGTCGGCGCTGGTCCTGGCTCGCGACAACGCCGAGGAGAGCGGCACCGAGGACGAGCTGACCAGCACCGAGCTGCTGTCCACCGCCTTCCAGCTGGCCACGGCGGGCTTCGACACCACCGTCAACTTGATCGCCTCCGGGACCCTCGCGCTGCTGACGCACCCCGCCGAGATGGCCCGGCTGCGCGAGAAGCCGGCGTTGCTCCCGGCGGCTGTCGAGGAGCTTCTCCGGTTCACCAATCCGGTGAACCACGCGACCGACCGGTTCACCACCGAGGACGTGCCGATCGGCGACGTAGTGATCCCGGCGGGCGAGTGGGTTCTCAGCGTCATCACGTCCGCCAACCGGGATCCCGCCCAGTTCCCCGAGCCTGGCCGCCTCGACCTGCGCCGTGACGCCAGCGGTCATGTTGCCTTCGGCTATGGCATCCACTACTGCCTGGGCGCTTCCCTGGCCCGCATGGAGGCCGAGGTCGCCTTCGGCGCGCTGCTCGCCCGCTTTCCGCGGATGTCGCTTGCAGGCTCCCCGGAGGAACTCCGCTGGCGTCAAGTCAGCCTGATGAACGGCCTGGAGTCCCTTCCCGTCCGCCTCGGCTGACGGGCACGGACCACGATCCCGCTAGTGGTTCAGGAGCGCGCATCCGCCACGCGTCGGTGACGAGTTCGGTCAGCCGGTCGACGTCAACGGCATCGAGCCGTACCATCACCAGCGGCCAGCCATCGTAGGCCTGGGTCGTGAAGAACAGGTCCGGCTCGCCGAGAAGTAGGGCCTGCTTTTCGGCCTCGTCGCCGACAAAAAGCACGGCAATGTCGGTGCGCAGCCTTCGCGGCTGGCCCGCTCGGCGCTCTGGGTACGACCAGACGAACCCCTGGCCGCCGACCCGAAAATCGAAGCCATCGCAGTCAATCTCTTCTACTTCGGGCAACGCCAGGGCAAGACGCCGCACGTCTTCTTCATCAGCCATGGGCCCTGTCCGGGATTGAGCAACTGGAGCGCGACCATGCTAGGACTCGGCACTGACATCTGCGTCGGCCGCGGCGGCCTAGCCGGACCCGAGCCGCGAACTAGGCTGCCGCAGTGGGCCAGCCGGGGGCGCCAGGCCGCCCGGCGGGCTCGCCATCTGGCGCATGGCTCTCACCATGTTCCACCGCAGCGCGCCGACGAGGTCGCGCGCGTGCTCGGTGGCGGTGTAGTCGGGCCGGGCCCGGCTCGCCGCGACGGCTGCGTCGAGGTCATAACCGCACTGGTCGAGGACGATCGAGAAATCCCGTCGGACCGGATCGAGCCGGTCATACCCGAACGACCGCTGGATCCGCGGAAACAACGACCGGTACAGCCGGGCTCGCTCGTGCAGGCCGGAGGAGTGCGACATCGGGTTCTTGGGCCGCTCAAGGACGTAAGCGGGCAGCATGTCGCGGAATGCACGCCGCACGATCCATTTCTCCTGGCCGTCGCGGATCTTCAGCGCAGCGGGAATCCGCATGGCCAGTTCGACCAGCGCAAGGTCAAGGAACGGCACCCTCGCCTCGACGCCCTGACCCATGCTCACCCGGTCGACTCGCTGCAGCTCCGTCCGGTGCAGATTCCTGATCTTGTACTGGAACAGGCGCCGCGACGAGGCCGGCCCGATCCGTTCGTACATCGCGTACCCGCCGAACAGCTCGTCCGAGCCGTCTCCGGTCAGCACGACCTTGATCCCCAGCTCATGGGCTCGCGCGAACAGCGGCACCGAGACGACGGCGTTGATGATGTCTCCGTATTCGGTGAGCTCTGACATGCGGATCGCCTCCCGAATGAGGCGTGGGCCGATGCCAAGACGCGATACTGACACGACCTCGTGCCGTACCCCGAGGTCGGTGGCTAGGCGGCGAGCGTAGTACAGGTCCTCGCTGTCGGCTGAGCCGATCGTGAGCGCGACGCAGTCCGGGTGCATCTCCCTGACGTGCAGCAGCACCAGCGAGCTATCCAGACCACCCGACAAGATCACGCCGACTGTCAGGTCGGTGTCGACCCGAACGCGAATGCTGTCCTCGAGCGCGAGCCGCAGCTGCTTGGCGGCCTCGGCCGGATCGTCGATAGCGTCCTTATCCTCGCCGAGAAGCTGGAGGTTGACGTACGGGGTCAGAAGCGGGCCGAGGATCGGGGCTCCGCCGGCGAAGCAAACCCAGCCATGATGCCCAGGCGGAACCTCGGACACCGGCATACCGGTCGGCACGAGAGCCTTGATCTCGGAGGCGACATACAGCCGCCCGGCACCAGCCGACCAGTACAGCGGCTTCACTCCGACCGGATCACGGGCCAGGTAGGTCCGCCCCTGGGCGCGATCCACGACGGCAAAGGCGAACTCGCCGCGGAAGCGCGCGACCGCATCCTCACCCCAGTGCGCAAACGCCTCGAGCACGACCTCGGTGTCGCTCTCGCTGCGAAATTCCCGGCCGACCCTGAGCAGTTCCGTGCGAAGCTGCCGGTAGTTGAAGAGCTCGCCGTTGTAGCACAGCAACCAGCGGCCGTCGGCGGACTGCCACGGCTGAGCGGCGCGCTCACGGTCCACGATGCGCAACCGCTGCGTGCCCGCGAGCAGGCCGGGCTCACAGACGGTCTCCTCGACCTCACCACGCGGCGCCAGCGACTCCAGCATCCGCCCGAACAGAGCCTGATCCGCGTCGCTGACGCCGGACGCGCCCGCGTCTGACCGGTCCGTGCTAGGCCCAGGCGCTACGCCGGGCCCGACGATCAGCCCAATCCCGCACATCGCGCTCAGCTTCCGCTTACCTGCTCGGGTATTAGCCGCAATGCGCGCCCGGCTCCCGGACGAGCACATATGTGCCAGGCCTGGCCCTCGTCGATCACATTGACCTCGCCCGCTCGCTGACGCTCGAGCAGGACTGCCTGCAACGCCCCGTCGACGTCGAACCGGCGGAACCAGGCCATCTCAACGTCGGCGGCGTACCCGACGCAGTGCGCGCTCGGCACCACGGCCGCGTATCCGAGGGCACGGAGATTGCGCTGATAGCTCACGCTGCGCGTCAGGCTCGTGACCCACAAGCGGGGCGTGCCGGGCGGCGTCCGGCTCGCGAACTCGGCAGCAATCTGGTTGAGCAGGACCACGAGTTCGGCGCGAGCACACGGGAACCTGAGCCCGGCGGTGCGCGGCCTTCGACCGGGCATCGCGTGCCGCTCCGCGGACCTGGCGACCCGGCCTGGCAGCGTCGTGTACTGCAGCCGGTAGCTGAACAGCAGCCTGTCGTCCCGCCTGAGTGCCTCAAGGTGCAGCAGGTCAGGCGCGTTGACCACGTCCGCATCGGTCGCAAGCATGGGCAGGAAGCCCCACCACAGCTGGTCGATCTGCGCTAGCAGCGCGATGCGAATCATCGCCGTGAGGTTGTCCGCGGAACTGCGCGGGCTGCGCCGGTACGTGCGCGCCTCGCCAAGCACGCGGTCGACGACGGCATCGGGCCCGCCGGGAACAGCTCCGAGGACCGGCGCGAACGAAGGCTCACGCAGCCGCCGCGCCAGGATCCGCTCGGTCGCCGCCGGACCGGTCGACCGGCGCGAGCCTGCTAGCTCTGCCAGCACGTCGGCCACGGCTTCGCGGTAGGCCGCTACGTCCCGGTCGCGCCGTGCCTCGCCCGGAGGTATGCCGCCGCCGTCCGGTCCCCAGCTCGTCAGCCGTTCAGTCACGTACGCCCCCCGCTAAGCGACCAAGGCCCCCACCTTGTCTGCCGTACGCAAAGTTACAGGAAGATAACTCCAAGTGATGGCATACGACTCGACTGCCGCCTCGGGCGCGCTAAATCCGCGCGCGTTCAGCGGTGGCCAGCCAGGCGCGGTCAGCCCTCAAGCAGGAAATAGACGTCCGTCTGCCGCTTGGCGGGGTTCTCTTCCCAGTCGCCATAGACCTCCCAGCGCAGGCCAGCCTGGCGGCCGTTGGCCACGCACCAGCGCTCGAGGACTTCGTGGGCCGCGGCCAGGTCTGAGTACTCGCCGAAATGCGATGTCGTTGCCACCTCGCCCGCAGGGGTTGCCACGCTGTTGACGTCGCCGCTCGCGAAGAACCCGGACGCCTCTACGCCGACGTCAACGCTTATCGTCTCCAGGTCGCCGGCGTAATAGATCACGACATTGTGCCCGGTGACGACGCCCTGCCTGCGCACGACCGGCCACACACGGTCAAACAGCGCAAGGATCTCCCCGCTCAGCCGTCGCCGGGACACGGTTGCGTGCGTCGCGGCCAGCCGGCGTGGTGCAACCTGCTCGACGCGTACCTCGTAGGCCACGTCGCCGGAAGCTAGCAGCCGGCTACCGAAGTCGCAACACCGACAGCGCGATAGCGACCACGATCTGCCAGATTCGTGAACCAGAGTCGTTAACCCTGCCTACTCCACCCTGGGCCGACCGCCAGCCACTCGGTCTCCCATTCGGTGAGTCTGCGCCGGTCAAGCATCCGGCGGACCGCCCACGTCAGACCGGTCAGCAGTACCGCGAGAGCGGCGAGCGCGACCATCGTGTCGGCTAGGACGCGGTCGTCAAGCTGGGCAGCGGACAGCGGCGGAATCTCGAGCTTCTCCGCCCGGTTCAGCCAGATCTTCACCTGCGTGTCAGCCGGAGTTCCGGCCGCGACGGGGTAATTGGCCGTGTGCGCTTGCCCGTTCAGGACCCAGCGGACCGGGGTCACGACGGTCCAGGTATTCGCGCTGCGGCCCGATCTCTGCGGGCCCGCGGCCGCCTGCAACGCCTCGGCGTTGACCTGATGCCAGGTCACTTTGGCATGCTGCAGCGCCGCATTGTCGGCTCGCACCTGCAGGTCGGTAAGGGTGTAGATAATCGGGCCCAGGAAGAGGAACAGCAAGATCGCCACCGGCAGCAGCCAGCCGGCGATCACGTCCGAGCGACGGCGCAGCGGGTTGCCGTCGATGCCCAGCCGGCGAGCCAGCCGTGTCCACCTCGTCGTGGGCGATGCCCTCATATCTACTCCAGTGACGGCCGGCCACACTCTCACCCTCGCGGCCAGCACTAATCCGATTGTCCCCCTTCGCGTAACGTCACGGCTACCCGGATACGACTGACTCATCCGCCGGACAGCGCGGTCGGTTCTCCTCGATCATCGTGACCGGTCTCCAGGCCACCGGGCCGGCGCGCCGCTGTGAAGGACCGTCGTCTGGGGCGCGCCTCGTTCCCCGCGACTCACCCTCTTGACAAGCGCAACCATTTCGAGTAATGGCAAATCTGTTGCCTGGGAACCGGATTTCAAAGTAAACCGGTCTGCAGGTTACTCGCGTCTAAGTAGGGACTAGGCGATTGCGCTGCAGATGTTGCGAGCGTATTTTCTGGTTACAGCTTGGGGGGGACGGAGAATTGGATACACGTATGCCGTGCCCAAGGTGCGGCGCGTCCAACAGGGCGCAGGCACGCTTTTGCCACGATTGCGGCTCGTCACTCGGGGTCGCCGAGCAGCAGACCCCGGTCGCTGATACTCCCCCAATCACTCAGACCGCATTAGCGGCTACGGCCTCAGCAGAAAGCGAAGTCCCGGCCTCACCAGCCGATCGGCACGCAGACGCAGGCCAGAGCCAGGAATTGTCATTTGGTCCTGGCCGCCGGGGTGACGGATCGTCACCGCTGCGGCGTCCGGCCGTCGCCATTCCGCTCTCGGCCGCGGCCGTCGTGGCCGTGCTCGCACTCGTCGGCTGGCAGGCGAAATGGCCGACCAGCGTATTCGGCGCGAAGCAGGCAGCTGCGATCTCACGCGAGTCGCCTGTGCGTACCGGGCAGGCAACTCCGGAGTCGTCGTATTCGGCCACGCAGACGCCGCTCTCGCCGTCACCCACCGCTACTCAAACGGCTTCCCCGACTGCCAGTCCGACGCCAGCGCCCAACCCGGCGGTGGCCACGGTCGACGCCTATTTCGCCGCGATCAATCACCGCCATTACTCGACAGCGTGGAACCTGCTGGGCGGAGACGGCGGCACCAGTTACGCCGCCTTCGTTAAGGGCTTCAGCGGCACCATAAAGGATACGGTGACCATTCTCGCTGTACGTGGCGGAGTGGTAACAGTACGACTATCGGCGTTGCACTCGAACGGCGAGGTTCAGGTATTCGAGGGCACCTACACGGTTCGGAACGGAGTCATTGTGAGCTCGAACATCCAGCAGGTCAGCTAGGACTGTCAACCACAGATTCGAAGGGGTGGGTCAGCGCGGATGAATTGCACGTCCTGCGGTGAGGTTGTGACCGGAAACTTCTGTGACATATGCGGGTTGGCCGTGGAGGCGCAGCGGCCGCCAGAAATCCCCGATACGGTTCAGCCGGCCGCCAGCACGGCCGCGTCGCCGACGGCCTCCGCCGCGGTCGCGGCTCCGGCACCGGTCGCGGCTCCCGCACCGTCCGCGCTGGCACCGTCCGCGCCGGTGATGACCGGAGCGACCGCGATTGCGGACGCTGGCAAGCTCCCAGGGTCTCCC
Source organism: Streptosporangiaceae bacterium (assembly GCA_030040155.1). Lineage (GTDB taxonomy): Bacteria > Actinomycetota > Actinomycetes > Streptosporangiales > Streptosporangiaceae > JAJYUU01. The sequence continues at coordinate 9,552 of JASHUG010000316.1, forward strand.
GTATTTCTGTGCCAGAACGAGCACCTGCTCCGCAGGTACCAGGCGGTCCAACTACGCACGGCGAGGCGTGGCCAGGGCACGCTCTTCGTCACCGATGCCCGGCTGGTCTTCTACGCGCGAGCCGCAGGACGCGGTACCCAGCGCGCAAGCTCGATCGTCCAGCAGACGAAGCTGGAGGACGTCACCGGGATGTCGGCGTTCGTGTCCCGCCGGGTGAGCGCGTTCTTTCTCGTCCTGATCGTGCTGTTCGGGCTGGCCGCAGTTGGCTCGCTGATTACGCTCCAGATCCTCGGGCTCGTCATCTCCCTCGCGGTCGTGGCCGCCTGCCTGATCATGGTGGCTGGGGGCGCGGCCGAACGGGGGCGGGCTGGCGTCACGATCCACTCGCAGGCGACCCAGACCAGTCCCATCGTGTTCGGCAGTTTCGAGCACAAGAGTCCTTTCGCCACGATCCTGAGCGCCTTCTTCAGCCCGTTGCTGATGTTCACGCGCGCCGAAACAGCGTTCGACGTGCTCGTCGGCCGGCCGGGTCCGGACTCAGAGAAGCTGATCGCCGAGCTCGGTGCCTTGATCCTCGACCTCCAGACCCGCGGAACGCTGTCCCTCGATCACTGGGGCGAGGTCGGCACCGAGGTGCCAAGGCAGCGGTCCGCCACGGCCTGACCAGCCCGGAAGATGCACCGGCTGGACCAGCCCGCGAAATCAACTCAGCTAGGACGGATCTATGGGTCAGCCCGGTGAACTGCGCGTGTCGATCCTCGAGGGTCAGAGCCTGCGGCGGGCCGACGGAGTGATCGGCTCGGCCGTCGAGCGGGAAAAACAGCAGATCTTCCGGGTAGTGCACGGGCGCAATGGTGCACTTCGTTTCGACCAGGACTACCTCAGCAGGCACGTCCTGTTCCTCGGCGGGATCGGCACCGGCAAGACCGACGCCATGAAGCACTTCGTCAAGACCTTGCTCGAGAAGGCGAGCAGCGACGACGTCTTCGTGGTCTTCGATACCAAGGCCGACTTCCTGAAGGCGTTCTACCGGGCGGGCGACGCCGTAATCTCCAGCGCACCAGACACCGACCCTGGCGGCGTGCGGTGGAACTTGTTCTCCGACCTGCTCGGTGACGATCGCGCTGACCGGTCGGATCAGATCTACGAGATTAGCTCCACGATCTTTGGCGACGTGACGTCGCCATCGGCGCAGAACTACTTCTTCGGCGCCGCCGCACGAGACATCTTCGCTGCCGTGGTGGAGGCGATGCACCGGGATGGGGGCGCCCATTCCAACTCCGATCTAAGGCAGCAGCTGGAAACGCCAGCCACGGAACTCCTCGACCTGCTCGCTGAGCACCCCGATCTCGCTGGCTCGGCTCGCTACCTGCAGGGCGAACGAACTCCAGAGCAGATCCTGGCGTTCTTGCAGCAGACGCTGAACACATCGCTGTCCGGCGTCTTCTGCGAGAAGGGGAACTTCTCGGTCCGCGAGTTCATCCGCCGCCGGGGCGGTCACACCCTGTTCATCGAGTACGACGTCTCGATGGGCAGCCGGCTGTCACCGATCTACCGGGTGCTCATGGACCTGGCCATCAAGGAGGCGCTCGGGCTCGGCCGAGCGGGCAAATCGGGAAACGTGTTCTTCCTGATGGACGAGTTCGCCCTGCTCCCGAGGCTCACGCACATAGGTGACGGCATCAATTTCGGCCGGAGCCTTGGCCTGAGGTTCCTGGTAGCGGCACAGAACGTCAACCAGGTGCTACACGCTTACGGCAGCGCCGTCGGCACGAGCATCCTGTCGGGCTTCGGTACGGTGCTGGCGTTCCGCCTCATGGACTCCGGTAGCCGCGATCTTGTCCGCGAACGCCACGGCGTCAATCGCAAGGAGATCACGACGTTCGCGCCAGTCCGCTCCGATGGCGTGCACCAGATGACGGTCATGGGCAGCGTCATCGAGGACTGGGAGATGTCGCGCCTAAGGCGCGGCGAGTGCATAGCGTCCTTCCCCGATGGCCCGCCCTGGGTGTTCGAGTTCGCGAAATACGACGGGTCCTAGGGCTGCCTTGTCAGCCGAGTTCCATTTCCACTTCCGGTCCAGCTGGCTCGATCTTGAGATTCGGCTCGGCCTCATGCGCTATCTGATGAACCACGAGAACGCTCACGGCATCGTGGGCCCACACGGAAATGTCGTGCGAGATCTCGTGCTGTGTCGTCACGGTCAGCGTCAGGGCAATCTGAAGCGCGACGCTGGCTAGCACCTTAGCGACTCGTTTGAGCAGCGATATCGCCCGCCGACGGCGGACTGACGAGGTCGTGAGATCGCGCGCTAACGTGCAGACCTCGCGGCGCAGGTCCTCCACCCGGCGCCTGGCCAGCTTCAGCAGTGCCTCGCGCCTGCTCTTGCCGTGATACTTGGCTGTTTCCTTCACGGCAAGGCGAGCCTCGTCCACGTACGTCTCGTGGATCGACACTCCGCGCCTGGCCAGCATGCCGATGGCGTCCCTGAAGGTCGGGCTTAGCAGGTGCACGAAGTCGTCTTGATCAGGGATCGCCTCGGCGATGGTGCCATCGGTCGGGCGCAGGCCCTGCCACCAGTCGCTGTCGGCCAGCCAGTCTGTGAGGAGGCCGCACGCCTCGCGGCACGCTGCCACGAGCGCCTCGTCTGCCTCCCGATGCGAAGCGGGGCCACTGGCAGCTGCCTTGTTCACTGCCTCGGTGATGTCCGCGCTGGTCATCGCGATGCGATCGATGGTCACGGCGGCCACGGCGACTCCTTCAGGTGCAGTGCGCGATATTCCGGGGATGGGGTCTCATTATGGTGCGGAACCCAGGCAGGCGGTTGACTGCTTGCCCGCCGGTCCGGCCCCGCCGGGGCAAGAAACCAATTCGCCTGCAGACGGCGTGCCGGGTACGCTCGCTGGACGCATCCTCACGCGAATCCCTGGCTAAGAGGTAGTGATCATGGCGAACCTCTGCCCGGACGGGCAGCGGACCTAGCGGGTCAGTCGAGCATTGGATGGGGTGACCCCGGCACCGCACCGCCGACGGACCCTGGGCCGCGACTTCTGGCTCTATTTCGGCGGTCAGCTAACGTCCCAGGTGGGCAGTTCCTTCACCCTTTTCGCACTGCCGCTGCTGGTCTTCAAGCTCACCCACTCTGCCACCAACCTGGCGCTCACCACCGCGTCGAACTTCGTGCCCTACTTGCTATTCGGGCTGGTCCTTGGGGCTCTGACCGACCGCGTCAATCGCAAGCGGATGATGCTGCTCACTGACGTGGGCCGCGCGGTCGTGATCGCCGTACTGCCTGTGCTCGCCCTATCCGGCGCGCTTCGGGTTGAAGATATCTATGCGGTCGCCTTTGTCCAGTCCACGTTGGGGATCTTGTTCAACTGTGGCGAGTTCGCAGCGATCCCCAGCCTGGTCGGCCGCGGCGATCTGGTTGCCGCCAACGGCCGGATCATGGCAACGAACTCGGCCGGCCAGATCCTGGGGCCGATTCTCGCCGGGGTGCTGGTCACCATTATGTCGCCGGCCGACCTGCTGTTCTTTGATGCGGCCAGCTTCGCCGTCTCGGCTGCTTCGCTGGCGGTCATCCGCCGGAGCTTCAACGCCGCCGACCGGCCAGGACCGGCCAAGGTTGGTGTCGCCGGACTGCTGCGAGACGTCCGGGCGGGCCTGCAGTACGTCTGGTCGCAGCCGGTGCTCCGGGGCATCTCGATCATGATGGCCTTGATCAACTTCGTCTCGACCACCGAGATCAGCCAGCTGGTCCTGTTTGCCAAGCGTGTCCTTGGTGCCACCGACAGCGAGGTAGCCCTGCTGTACGCGGCCGGAGCCGCGGGTGTGGTGATCGTCAGCATGTCGGCGGCAGCGATCCGCCGGCGACTGAGCTTCGCCGTCACCGCGCTCGGCGCACTTGTCATCGCCGGTCTCTCGGTCACGGCTATGGCCTTGATCGGCTCGTACCCGGCAGCGCTCGTCCTGTGGGCTGCGGCCTCCGGGTTCGGGCTGCTGTTGAACATCAACACATCGGCGCTACGCCAGGCCATCGTGCCGGATGAAATGTATGGCCGCGTCATCAGCATCGCTCAGGTGCTGGCCTGGTCAGCAATTCCGCTCGGCGCGCTCGCCGGCGCGGCCGCCATCCAGCTGTCTGGCAGCGTCGTCGATGTCTATGCCGCGACCGGGGCGTTGACAGCACTGATCGCGCTTTCGTTCGCCTTTTCGTCGGTCGCACATGGTGACCGCTACCTGGCCGAGGCGGCCCGCCCGGCACCCGCGAACGAAGCCACAGTCGCCGAGACCTGACATAATCGCTCGTGGCCACGGCGCCTCGCGCGCCGCGATTGGTGATCCGCCTATTGTCACCAGGGTCACCAGAGGCGCGTGCATACCAGCTCATGAGACAAGGAAGGCTGACGCCATGTCCGACTCTTCGAGCATCCAGATCCCCCCGGCCGGGACCTACCCGCTCGATCCTCAAGCCTCCTCGATCGGGTTCTCCACCAAGCACATGTTCGGCCTGGCCGGAGTCACCGGCACCTTCCGGGTGATCTCCGGGGAGATCACCATAGCCGACCCCGTAACCGACTCAACCGCATCAGCGGTGATCGATGCAGGCAGCTTTCACACCGGCCTGGCCGCCCGCGACAAGGACGTCAAGTCTGCGAACTTCCTGCACGCCGAGCAGCACCCGCAGATCACGTTTGCCTCGACCGACGTGGCTCGCGACGATGACCGGTGGCTGGTACGCGGGCAGATCACCGTCAGGGGAAACAGCGCCCCGGCCGAACTGGTCGTGACCGAGCTCCGTACCGACGAGAGCGGCCTCTTCCTCAAGGCCACAACCCGGGTCGACAGATACGCTCAGGGCCTCACCAAGAAGAAGGGCCTGGCGGCGCGGTTCCTGGACTTGACGATCACCGCCCACGCCACCCGCGGGTAAAGCCGCCCGAACGGGCTCCGGGCAGGTCAGCCGAGCCAGGTGCCTGGCCCGCCGCGCGTTCAGGAAGTGCAGCATCAGCGCGCAGATGAACGCAATGTCACGCCGCGGTGATCACGGCGCGACCGCATCGATAGAGTCTGCATGTGACCTCGCCTGGAGCAGAACATCTTGACAGCCGTCATCGCGATACGCTGCGCCAGATCATGGAGCATCCGGCCAGCCACAACATCGAATGGCGGGCGGTCATGTCGCTGCTGGAAGCCGTCGGCGAGGTTACCGTGCGCCATGACGGCAAGGTCGCCGTCAAGATAGGGCCTGAACTGGAGTTCCTCGTGCCGCCGACCGGCAAGGACATTGACGATCAGATGGTCATTGACCTGCGCCGCATGCTGACTAACGCTGGCTACGGCCGGGCGTAAGGTCACGCAGGCCGAGCGTCTGCGGCGGGCCTTGCCCGCGGCAACCACGGGCTTGGCCCGGGTACTGGATCGACGCAGAGTCGAAGCATCGCCCAGATCTCGCGTTGACCGGCCGTCTCGTGACCGGTCCCGGCACCATAGCTCCTGTAGAACCAGCGTGCTAGGTAGGCTCACGCGCAGCAATCAGGCTCTGGGTTGAGGAATTCATAGTGCCGGAAGCATTCGATGCCGAGCGTACTGTCGGGCTCGTTGTCGGGACGGTCGCGGCAACGCCGCTGCAGTTCTCGGTGGCGGTCAGCCCAGAGCAGTACTTGCAGCTAGACGACGTTGTCGTCACCTCCCGCCAGCTCCCCGACCAGCCACCCGTACAGGTCTGCGGCGTGGTCACAAACGTCGAGGCCGTGCACGAAGGCGCGCGGTTCGCGTCCGATGTGTTCCTGATTCAGCAGGGAGCACTTCCGGCCGAGGTCGCCGAGGTCGCGCAGGTGTCGGTGACGAGGGTCGAACCCGAGGTGTACGTGCCGCCCCTGCCTGGCGCGGTCGTCCAGCGGGCCACCGGCAAGCAACGCGAGTCGGCGCTGTATTTCGACGAAATGGGTGAGGCGAAGGTCCCGGTCGGGTTCGGCCGCGACGGTAACCCCGTCTACATCAACTTCGAGTTCGTGGACGGCACCCGTGGCGCGCACGTCAGTATCTCGGGCGTGTCCGGCATCGCAACCAAGACCAGCTTCGCGCTTTTCCTGCTGCACTCGATTACCAGCTGCGGCGTGCTCCAAGCCGAGGCGCACAACACCAAGATTCTCGTGTTCTCGGTCAAGGGCGAGGACCTGCTCTTCCTGGACTACGCGAACTCAAGGCTGGCGCCCGGGCAGCGCGAGCGTTACGGAGCGCTGGGACTGCCTGCTACCCCGTTCCGGAATGTAAGGGTTTTTGCGCCTCCGCGGCCCGGCGACCCGTCAGGCACGCCGGATGTGGCTGCGAGGGACAAGGCCGTTAGCCCGTTCTACTGGACGCTCGCGGAATTCTGCGCCGACGAGCTGCTGCCGTTCGCCTTCGCCGATGCCGAGGACGAGCGCGCCCAGTACACGATGCTCATCGGCCAGGTCGCCGCCAGGCTCAGGCGCGACGCCATTCCCACGGGCAACGACGGTGCCGTCAAGATTGCAGGCGTCGACCCGGCCAATGACAAGATCATCCGGTCCTTTGGCGATCTGGTTGAGCTGCTCGAGGCGGAGCTGGGTGACGACGCGACCAGGGGCACCTGGGTCGCCGGGAGCGCGGTCACGGGCAGCGTCAACGCGTTGCTGCGGCGGCTGCGCTCGGCGATCAAGCCGCTCAACGCGATCATCCGTGGTGATCTCACCCACAAGGGCGAGCGCTCGATCACGACGTCACGGGCGCAAGTGACCGTTGTCGACCTGCACAACCTGCCGGACCGGGCGCAGCGGTTCGTGGTCGGGGTCACGTTGCGCGGCGAGTTCGCCAGCAAGGAGCGTCAGGGTACCTCCCGGCCACTCATGTTCGTCGTCCTCGACGAGCTCAACAAGTACGCGCCGCGCGAGGGCGACAGCCCGATCAAGCAGATCCTGCTCGACGTCGCCGAGCGTGGGCGGTCGCTCGGCGTCATCCTCATCGGCGCGCAGCAGACGGCCAGCGAAGTCGAGCGCCGCATCTTGTCCAACTGCGCGATCAAGGTAGCCGGGCGGCTCGACCCGGCCGAGGCCGAGCGGCCCGAGTACGGCTACCTGCCGCCGCAGCAGCGGGTCCGGGCAATGCTGGCCAAGCCCGGCACGATGTTCATCGCGCAGCCCGACATTCCGGTGCCGCTGGCGGTGGACTTCCCGTTCCCGGCGTGGGCAACGAGGCCGAGCGAGAAGGGCGCCTGGGCCGGGGTCGACGAGGGACCGGCCGCGCCGTCCGACCCGTTCGCCACGATCCCCGGCGCGCGTGACGACCCGCCGCCGTTCTGAGTTCTTGACGCGTGTGGGGGCAACACTGGTTGCGGCTTCTGCGGTAGACAAGCAAGCGCGAAGGAGAGCTGACCGGGTTAACGGAGTGTGAGCCAGCAGCAGGTCGAGTTCGCCGAGTTCTTCGAGTCAAGCTGGGATCCGTGCCGGCGCGCGGTGCTCGCCGGCGTCGGCAACCCGCAGCAGGCCGAGGACCGGGTGGCCGAGGCATTCGCCCGGGCGTGGCGGTCGTGGGGAACGGTCAGCCGCCATCCCGCGCCGCGCGGATGGGTGGTGCGGACCGCACTCAACACCGGGACACCGTGGGTCCCCGCCGGTCGGGCCCGTCAGAGCCTAGGGCGTCCTGGCCGCTAAACGACCAGCGCACCGTCAGGCGGGCAGATCGCCCTGGCGAGCCCAAGCAGTTCGACGTCGGCCCCGGCCGGGCCGAGAATACCGACGCCGACCAGCTTGCCGCTCGCCCTGTGGCGGACGGGGATAACCAGTTCAGGCCGCCCGGACAGGCTCGCGGGGGTCGTGAACCGCAAGGCCCCAGCCCGGAACTCGGCCAGTTCATCCGCCGATGCGCTCCGCAACGGAGGGAGGTCAGGCATCACCGGCACGACCAGGACCGTATCGGCGGGCACAGCGTCGTTGAGGGCGGCTGTGTACGCCCGCCACGCTCGCTCGTCCGCGTCCTGCTCGTGCTTCGGATCCGCACTGAGTTGCTGCCCGCGCCGCACCCGGCCCGCCACGTCCGGCGCGAGGGAGTCGATATGCGCAGCAAGCCACGGGCCGTGCATGGTCCAGACCTGCCTGGCCTGAATGCGGGAGAACAAGTCCCCGACCTCGCCGAGGAAGAATTCGGCAAGTTCCCCTTCGGCCAGCTCGCAGCCAAGCGTCCGCGCGAGGGCCATCGCTACGGCGCGGACCGACTCCGATGTCGCAGTGCCTACGCCAGCCAGGAGTAGATCAACCGCCAGCGCGACGCGGGCGAGGCGGGCCGCCACCGGCTCATCAGCGATCACGTCCAGGACGGGCCGCAGAAATACCAGGTCACGGGCGATGACCCCGACGGTGTCGAACGAGGGCGCCAGGGGCAGCACGCCCTCGGTGCTTATCAGTCGGTGCGTCGACCGCAGGCCGTACAGCCCGCAGGCCGCCGCAGGTGCCCGAACCGAGCCACCCGTATCGGTGCCGAGGCCCACGTCGGCCAGCCCGGCCGCCACCGCCGAGGCCGGCCCGGAAGACGACCCGCACGTAAACCGGTCTGGGTATGCCGAGTTCAGCGGCGCGGTGCCCTCCCCCACGTTCCCGATGATCGACCACGCAAGCTGGTCCAGTTTCGCCAGGCCAGCCACCGACGCGCCGGCAGCCAGCAGCCTGGCCAGGACGGGCGAGGTGTACTTCGACGGCGAGTGCGTTTCCCGCCACCGGGCAAGCCCGAAGGACGAGACATGCCCCTCGATGGCGAACATGTCTTTCACCGCGACCGTCACCCCGGTCAGCGGCCCGGAACTGACCGCCGGGATTCCGAACGACCTCGGCACCCAGCAGTCCGGCGGCCGCGATTCGCCCTCCATGATCACCTCCGCCTAGCCGGTCGCGCGCCTAGCGCTCACGTCCTCGTCACTACGGATCGTAGTCACCGCAGGCCGGCGATCCTGGCCATGCCCCGGTCCCGGATTGCGCCAGAAAATCGCGGGTAGGGCAGCTTTGAGCGGCCAGGACGCGTCGAAAGGAGAAGCCGCGATGTCGACCACCAAGCAGAAGGAAGCCGCCAAGAAGAACATCGCCAAGGCCCGCGAAGTCCAGAGCGAGCGGGCCCACGGCGCGAAGATCCCGAGGCAGACCAGGGGCCTGAGCACCGCGCAAGAAGACAGGCTGCCCGACAAGGACTTTGCCTTCCCCAAGGAGCGCAAGGAACCGCTGACCGACGCCAGGCACGTACGCAACGCGGTCGCGCGCTTCGATCAGGTCGAGGGCGTTACCGACTCCGAACGGGACAAGGCCTGGAAGCGGATACGCGCCGCAGCCAAGCGCTTCGACGTCGATGTATCCGAGTCCGACTGGCGCGACCTCTACAAGGGGGACAAGAAGGCGGCCAAGGCGCCCGCCTCCAGGGCAGCTAAGCCATCGGCGTCCAAGGCACCAGCAGCAAAGACACCCGCGGCCAAGGCACCAGCAGCCAAGACACCCGCCGCCAAGGCATCCGCAGCAAAAACACCCGCGGCCAAGGCAGCCAAGCGCTAGCGATCCTGAGCGTGGCAGGACAGTCCGCCCCCCGCTGACCCATTCCGTGATCATGTAGTGTTTGGGCTCCAACAGCGCCCAAACACTACATTCAAGTGCGTCTACGCTGACTAAAGTTCAGGTCGTGAAGATCCTGCACACCAGCGACTGGCACGTCGGCAAGGTTCTCAAGGGCCGGGACCGCTTCGACGAGCATGAGGCCGTGCTGCGCAGCCTGGTCAGCATCGCGAGGGCCGAGGACGTCGACCTCGTGTTGATCGCGGGCGACCTATTCGAGACAACCGCCCCGAGCCCGCGGGCGCAAGGCCTGGTCATGCAGGCGCTGCTCGCCCTTCGCGGCGACGGGCGCCAGGTGGTTGCGATCGCTGGCAACCACGACAACGCCAGCCTGCTGGACAGCGTGTACCGGCCGGCTCTGGGCGAACTCGGCCTGCACGTGCTCGGTACCCCGAAGCCGCCGGAAACGGGCGGTACTGTCAGCCTCACGACTCGCGGTGGTGAGCGGGCCACGGTCGCCGCGCTTCCGTTCCTGAACCAGCGGTACGCCGTGCGGGCGGCCGAGTTGCTGCTGCATGAGCAGTCCGAGCACGCGCTCGACTACGCCCGTCGCATGGCGGAGATCGTCCGGCTGCTGACCGCGCAGTTCACGCCGGACAGCGTGAACATCGTGATGGCTCACGTCACGCTGCTCGGTGGCCGGCGCGGGGGCGGCGAGCGAGAGGTGCAGACGAGCTTCGAGTACGAGGTGCCGGCAAGCATCTTCCCCGCGACCGCGCACTACGCGGCGCTTGGGCACCTGCACCGGCAGCAGGAGATCCCGGCGCCGTGCCCGGCGTTTTACCCGGGCTCGCCGCTCGCGATCGACTTCGGCGAAGAGGCCAACGAGCCCGCCGCCTTGATCGTGACCGCGGCGCCGGACGCCCGCGCCGACGCCCGCCGGGTCGACGTTCCCGGCGGGCGCAGGCTGAAGACCCTGAGAGGCTCACTTGATCAGGTCATAGCAGAAGGTGAGCGTGCGGGCGATGCGTACCTGCGCGTCATCCTGGCCGAGTCGGCCCGCGCCGGTCTCGGCGACTACGTCAGGGAGAAGCTGCCCGACGCCCTCGAGGTCCAGTTGGATGAGGCCCATCGGCCACGGCCTGGCAGCCACGGGCCGGACCGGCCCAGCCGCGCCGACCGCTCGCCGGTCCAGCTGTTCGGCGATTACCTGGCCGAGCAGAGAGTAAGCGACGAGCGGATCGAGCGCATGTTCGCCGAGCTGCTCGAGGAGATGACCGACCGCTAAGTCCCCCCAAAGGATGCTGGTATGGCAGGTCGGCGGCGTCCAAAGCACCGCGGACGAGCGCCGGTAGCCTTCGCGGACCAGCGCCAGGCGGCCTCCGCGGCCGACGCGATGATGCAATAGGTCCGTGTCGCAGGGACAGGCAGTCAGCGTCAATGGTGTCGAGTTGTTCGTTCGCAAGTTCGGCGACCCGGGACTGCCGATGCTCGTCGTGATCCACGGCGGCCCGACCTGGGATCACTCCTACCTGCTCCCCGCAGTTGCCGACCTCAGCGATGTGTCTCAGGTGGTCATGCTTGACCTGCGGGGCTGCGGGCGTAGCAGCAGGACGCCGCCCATCGGGGACCTTCCGGTCGAGGCGCTCCAGCCCGACTACCTGGCCGATGACGTAGCCGCCCTAGTCCGCCATCTCGGCGCCGATCGCGCGCACATGCTCGGCTTCTCCTACGGCGGCGGTATCGCGATGCGAGTCATCGACCAGCACCCGGACCTCGTCCGCAGCGTGATCCTGGCCTCCACCACCGCCTACCAGGACTTCCGGGAAGAGCTCGAGGCTTCGGCCGACTATCACGAGCGGGGCACACTGTGCACCGACATCGACTTCGCCGATCCGGCGGTGACCGGGCCAAACGCTGCGGACGGGGCACTGAGCCGGGCGATGGCATTTGGCGGCGCACCGCGTGACATCTGGCAACTCGGCCGGATCGATGAGTGGCACGAGGTCCTCGGGAACGTGCGCTTCTCCAGCGACTGGAACGCGCCCTTTGCCGCGGGCCTGCTGCGGCGCGCTGCCCCCGATGACCCGGCTGAGGCGCTGACGTCGTGGGGCGGGCCGGTACTCCTCCTGCAAGGGCGCCATGACCTGGCGTTTCCGATCGGCGTGGCCCGCCGACTGCATGCCGAAGTGCCGGGCAGCGTGCTCGTCGAGGTAGCGGACGCGGGGCACATGGCACACTTTGACAACCCGTCTGCCTGGATCTCGGCCATCCGGACGTTCCTTGGGTCAAGCTGACTTTTGCGTCCCGCGTAGACAAGGACGGTCATTCGATGGAAGTGCAGGCTGCACGGACCTACTTCGATCTCAGCGACGAGGCGGTCAGGCGCATCTTCGCGCGGGTCGAGCGGGTCTGGGACATCCTCACCTGCCTGCCCGCGGTGCTCGACGAACTCGTCGGCAGCCGCCGGATCATCAAGGGCACGGTCATGCCAGGCGCCATGCTGGCCGACGGGCCGCTTTACATCGGAGACGGGGCGGTCATCGAGCCGGGCGCTTACGTCTCAAGCTCGGCATACATTGGCGATGGCGTGACGATCAGGCATGGAGCGTACGTCCGCCGGAATTGTGTTTTCCTGCAGGGAAGCCTTCTGGGTCACGCCAGCGAGGCGAAGTCTGCACTGTTCTTGCCCGGCGCGAAGGCACCGCACTTCGCATACGCGGGGGACAGCGTCCTCGGTCATCGCGTGAACCTTGGCGCCGGCACGAAGCTCAGCAACTTGCGGCTGACCTCGGGCGACAGCGGTACGCTCCGCGTAGTTGCGGCAGGTAGGGAGTTCGACACCGGCCTGCATAAGCTCGGCGCAATCCTGGGCGATGACGTCGAGGTCGGCTGCAATGCCGTCCTGAACCCTGGTGCGTTCGTCGGACCCCGCTGCGTCATATACCCAGGCACTGTTGTCCCCAAGGGCTTCCACGCGGCGGGCACGATCCTCAAGCTGCGTCAGCGCCATGAACTGGGGTCGCTCGACCAGCCCTAGCCCGCCGCGCCCGAAGTCGGCGTCGCCGGCCCGCTCAGCCCGGTGGTCGGAGAGTGACGGGGATACTCGACGTACGCCCGCAGCTCGAACGTGCCATACGCGCCGGTCGGATGCCGCGACGCCACCTCGATAGCCTCAGCCAGATCCGCGCACTCGAGCACCGCGTAACCGGCGATCTGCTCCTTGGTCTCGGCGAACGGGCCGTCAGTGATCAGAACCTTGCCGTCGCGGACGCACAGCGTCGTGGTCTCGCGAGGGCGGTCAAGAACGCCGCCGCCCACGAGGATGCCGCGCTCCTGCATCTCCTTGTCCCAGGCCTCGCGGATCCGCACCTCCTCAGGATCCTCGACGTTTTCGCCGTTCTCGTCCCAGCTCAGAACCGACTCGTCGAGGTAATGGATCATCATGAAGCGCATCTGATCTCCTCGGCCAGGCAGGCGCCCGGCGCGTTTCGCTGGCCGCCTGTCCTGCTGAAGCCGGCCATATCACCAGCACGACGGTCCGCGGTCGGCTCGATGGACACCAGCCGCGGAGAAATCCCTGAACCGCCGAAGTATCCCGCCTCCCCGGCGGCACCGGCGGCAGAACGTCCGGACAACGCGGTATTCGAGCAAGTGTCCGTACGTTGCGCCAGACTGGTGGAGTCGCGGGAGGGACATCGGGAGGGTGGGAGATGCGACCGCTTCGGCTCATCCTCGACGGCTTCGGGAGCTACCGGCACGAGACCGAGATCAACTTCACCGACGTCGACTTCTTTGCCCTCGTCGGCCCGACCGGATCCGGCAAGAGCACGGTCGTCGACGCGCTCTGTTTCGCCCTGTACGGAACGGTCCCCCGGTGGGACAACGAGAAGGAGGTTCGCAACGCCCTCGCCCCGTCGGCGAACGCCTGTCACGTCAGCCTGATCTTCGAACTATCCGGCGAGCGCTATGTCGCAGCCCGCCAGTTGCAGCGCGACAAGCGGAACAACGTCACTACGAAGGCCGCGCGCCTTGAGCGCCTCGATCCCGCGATCCCACGGGACGCGCCGCTGGCCGAGCTGCTCGAGGCCAGCGTCGAGCAGCTGGCGGAGGGCCCCGACCAAGTCAAGCTCAAGGTCTCTGAACTCCTCGGCCTCAGCTACAAGCACTTCACTCAGTCGGTGCTGCTGCCGCAGGGCAGCTTCTCCGAGTTCCTGCGCGCGAACCCGGCCGACCGTCAGAAGCTCCTCGTCGAACTGCTCGCCTTCGGCGTTTACAAGGAGATCGGCCAGCACGCCCGCATCCGCGCCGAGCGTGCCGAGGACCTGCGCAAGCTCGCCGAGCAGGCCCGCGACCAGCTCGCCGGCGCCACGCCGGACGCCGAGACGGCTGCGGCGGCGCGCCTCGCCGGGCTGACCACCCTCGCCCAGACCGCCGACGCGAGCCTGGCCGAGCTGACCGAGCTTGGCCGCCAGGCTGACGTTGCCCGCCAGATCGCCGCGCAAAACGAGGACGAGGCGCACCTGCTCGCGGCCCTCCGCATGCCTGCCGAGGTCCCGGATCTGGCGGGCCAGATCGCGGCGGCCGATTCGCTGGTCGCGGACTGCCGAATTCGTCGTGATGAAGGGGAACGAGGCGCGACCGAGGCTGCCGAAGTCCGCTCCAGGCTCCCGGATAAGGCGGCCACGCAGCAGCAGCTCGGGTACTACGCCCTCCGTCGGGATCTGGAGTCCGAGGCCGAGGAGCAGAAAACCGCGCTGGCCGCCCGTGCCAGCCACGAGGAACAGCTCGCCCGCGAACTGCAGGCGGCCGATCTCGAGCTGACGCGCGCACAGGAGGCGCTCGAGACCGCGCAGCGCTCGCACGCCGCAGCCGACCTGGCCGAGACCTTGCATGTCGGCGAGGACTGTCCGGTATGCCGTCAGCAGGTCCGCGTGATGCCGCCGCACCAGACCCCGGCCAGCGTGAGCGCGGCCAGGTCCTCGCTGGACATCGCCAAGAAGGCGCAGCAGCAGGCCGCGAGCATCCGTCATGAGGCAGCCAAGTCGGCGGCCTCGGCCAAGTCCGCCCTGGACAACACACAGGCCCGGCTCGAGAAGGCGGCGGAGGTCATGGCCGGCACGCCGCCCGAGGCGGAGCTGGCCGGGCGGCTCGGCGAAATCGCCGCGGCCGACGAGGCCGTGGCCGCCACTCGCGCCCAGGCGACCGCGCGCCAGGCGGAGCTAGTGGCCGCGGAGGACTCGCGCCAGTCGCTGACCGCGGCCGAAGACAAGGCCTGGGCCACGCTCGGCACAGAGCGCGACCGACTCGTCGGCCTCGGTGCGCCGGCCGTCGGCTCGGCAGGCCAGGGGCTCGCAGGAGCCTGGACCACGCTCACGGACTGGGCTGCGGCCGAGCGCGGCAAGCGCGAGACGCAGCTACCGGAACTGAAAGAGACCGCTGCCAAGCTGCAGCAGCGACTGGCCGACGCGGTCGACGCGCTGGCCGGCTTGCTGGCCGAGCACGGCATCACCGACGTTGACCCGCCGGCGAAGATCCCCGCAGTGGTGGCCGAGGCTCGAGTCCGTGCCGAGGCCGAGCTCTGCCGGATCCGGGCGGACAGGAAGAAGGCCGACCGGCTGGACAGCGAGATCACGGCCCGCAAGCAGGAGGCGGACGTCGCTTCGATGCTTGGCAACTTGCTGCGCGCCAACAAGTTCGAGAGCTGGCTATGCAGCGAGGCCCTCGACTCGCTGATCACCGAAGCGTCGGCGACGCTCCTGGAGCTGTCGGGCGGGCAGTACGAGCTCGACCAGGACGAGCGTACTCATGACCTAGTCGTAATCGACTACGCGGATGCGGCGACCAAGCGCCCCGTTCACACCCTGTCGGGAGGAGAGACCTTCCAGGCCTCGCTTGCGCTGGCGCTGGCGCTGTCCCGGCAGGTGATCGGCTTGTCGGCGGGCCTCCGCGAGCTGAACTCCATGTTCCTCGATGAAGGCTTCGGCACGCTCGACAGCGACACGCTGGACACGGTTGCGAGCACATTGGAGCGACTCGCGGCAGACTCAGATCGCATGGTGGGTGTTATCACGCACGTCAGCGAACTGGCCGCGCGCGTGCCGGTCAGGTTCGTTGTCAGCCGCACCGCAGCGACCTCCACGATCGTCAGGGAAGCTTCGTGACGACCGCTTCGCCGACGCTCTCGTTCTCCGTCGACCCGTGGGATCCCGGCTACGGGATGGCCTTCGGCGAGGAAATGGCCGGTCAGGCGCTCCAGGAGTCCTCCGCCGAGCTCAATCTCGACCTCGAGCTTCCGCGTGACAAGTGGCGGCCGCTGAGCCATGCCACAAAGACCGAGCCGCCCGAAACAGTGCTGTTCCTCGATGGCGTGCGCCGGATCGACGCCCGCATCTGGGTCCACGGCACTGACCCGCAGCCGGCGCCCGGCATCGCCGCGTCCTACGCGGCCGGCCTCGTCTGCATCAACGGATCGGCCCGCATCAGTGAGGTCGCCGTTCAGCGCGGCCTGTTCACGGCCGCGCCCGAGGCCACCGCCCTCGCCAGCCGCCACGGCGACTACCCGGCCGTCCGGGCCGCCGGGCCTGGTCTTGACCAGCTCTCCCTGGCCCTGCAGCAGCGCCTGAGTGACGCCGAGGTCCAGCTGGCGCTGCTGTTCCGGAAGGAGAACCCGGACGCCAACGACCTGCTGTTCGTCGACGGCCCGCTGCGCGGCCGCACGCACCTGGACCGCACGATCGGCTTCATCAAAACTCACCACACCACCTACCTGCCGTCCGAGCAGGCGGCGGTGGTGGGCATGCTCGAGCCTGGCCAGCGCACGCCAGCCTTCACGATGGGCACGTCCTGGCGCCGCAACTCCTGGTACCTCAAGCTGGCCGGCCCCCCCGGCGCACCCTGGTCGGGAGTCGTGCGGCTTGAGTGCTCGGCCGAGCTGCCTGCGCCCGAGGTCACGCGCCTGGCCGACCTCAGCGCAAGGCTGCTGCCGCCGCTGGCCAGCGCACCGCACAAGGACCCGCGGGCCCCGCAGAACCTGGTCCCGATCGGCGGCCTTGAGCGCGAACTCCGCCGCCGCCTCGGCGATCAGCAACTCCTTTACCGGTCGCTGCGGGCTGCCGCGGCCGGCTGATCCCGGCCACCGGACTCCAGCTACGGAAAGTGCCACGGGTCTGGCCGGATAGGACGGTGGCATGCCGGTCAATCGCCCGGCGAGACGCGTAAGAGATCGCAATCGCGGGCACTATCGCTGGATCATCACCACAGCGATCGGGGGATATCCATGCGAGTCATGGCGAGAGTGCTTATCCCGGCGCAGGCCGGCAACCGCGCGGTCAGCAACGGAACCGTCGGCAAGATCATCCAGACGACGGCCGAGCAGTGGAAGCCGGAAGCAATGTACTTCACCGCATCTGAGGGCAAGCGGTGCGCGTACATGATCTTCGATATGCCGGACTCCTCGGACCTGCCGCCCTTCGCCGAGCCGCTGTTCAGCGGGCTCGACGCCGATATCGAGATAGCACCAGTGATGGACGTGGAGGACCTGCAGCAGGGGCTAGCCAAGCTCGGCTGAGGTCGGGCGGCGGGGGCCGCAGCCAGCGCCGCTCAATAACCCGTGGAGTGCGACGTCGGGCCCGTGCGACAATCCCGCCCGTGCGAAAGGCTGATATTACGGTCGATCTTGTCCGCCGGCTGGTCGCGGACCAGTTCCCTGACTGGGCCCACCTGCCCGTGTGCCCGGTCGAGGTCGACGGCTGGGACAACGCCACGTTCCGGCTCGGCGAGACCATGTCGGTCCGGCTGCCCAGCACCGAGCACTACGTCGAAGCCGTAGAGAAAGAGCAGCGCTGGCTGCCGGTCCTGGCCCCGCAGCTGCCGCTGCCCATCCCAGTTCCGCTCGGACTGGGCCGGCCGGGCTGCGGCTTCGCGCGTCCGTGGTCGGTGTACCAGTGGATCGAGGGTGATCCGGTCACTGAGGAAACGGTCAAGGACATGCCTGCGCTCGCGGCCGACATAGCCGACTTTCTCGCCGCTTTGTACCAGATCGACCCGGCCGGTGGACCGGAACCCGGACTCCACAACTGGTACCGCGGCGGGCCGCCAGCCGTCTTTGACGAGGACACCCGGAAGGCGCTGGCCGTGTTGGAGGGGCACATTGACACGACGCTCGCCGCCGAGGTCTGGCAGGCGGCTCTCGACTGCCCGGTCGACGGTCCTCCGGTCTGGTTTCACGGCGACGCTCAGCCTGGCAACCTGCTGCTGCGGAACGGCCGCCTCGGCGCCGTTATCGACTTCGGCACGTCGGGCGTGGGCGACCCGTCCTGCGACACCACGATCGCCTGGACGTTCCTGTCCGGTGAGAGCGCTCGCGTATTCAAGGAGCGGCTGCCGGTCGATGCCGCTACCTGGGTCCGCGGCCGCGGCTGGGCGATCTGGAAAGCCATGATCGTCCTCGTCGGCGCGCTCGAGAACGATCCGCAGGACGCTGCCTACACCAAGAACGTCATCGAGAAGATCCTCGACGACCACCTGGCGGCCGGCTGACCAAGCCGAGTCGCGCCGGACTACCGGCGGATGCGGGCGGCGAAGAGCTCGCGCAGGCTGACGACGCCGCACACCTCCCGGCCTTCCACGACCGGCAGGTGGCGGAAGCCGCCCCGCAGCATAATCTGCGCGGCCTCCTCCGCGGTCGCGCTCGGGTCGGCTGACAGCGGGTCTGGGGTCATCCACTCGGAGACGACCGACTCGCTCAGGTCTTCACCCGATGCCGCGGCCCGCAGCACGTCGCGCTCGGTCAAGATCCCGGCCAGGAATGCACCTTGCATGATCACGGCGGATCCGACGCTGGCCGCCACCATCCTGGCCGCCGCCTCTGCGACCGCGCAGTCCGGCGTGGCGCTGACGACGGACGTGTTCATTAGATCGCGAAGCGTCGCCATCGTTAGCCGCTCTCGCCGATCTCGTCCAGGTCAGGGTCGTCGAGCGCGGCCGCCCGCTCGGCCAGCTCGGCCGAGAGCATCGTCCACAAGGATCCGGCCCAGCCCGACAGGTGCGGCCACTTCTTCCAGAAGACCTGCAAGGTCGTCTCATCGAACTCGGTCAGCGCGCGCTGCGCAGGCATGCTGCTCGCCACTTCTTCCAGCTCGTGGATGAGTTCCAGGAACCTGTCAGCAATCTCGTCCACCGGCGAACCTCCAGAACGCCGACTGCCGTCCGCCGGCAGCGACTGAGTTTGACATTGACGGTAACCGACAGCGCGGTCGCGGTCACGGACATCTTCGGGAGCGGGCCCGAGGGCGCAGGCTCAGGCCGCTGGCATCTTCCAGATGCCGGTCATCGGCCGCCAGGACCGCCATCGTTCTCGTCCCAGGTGAGGGATCACCAGGCTGTCGTGCGTCATTGCCTACGTTACGTAGCCGCCAAAGTGCATCCGCAGCCAGGTGTCACTGGCGCCGCAACAATCGTGCATATCCCCACAAAGACTCAACTGCGGCCAGTTAGACGCGGACCTCGAAGTACATCGTCGGATGCCAGAACGAATTCATCTCGTGGAATCCGACCAAGGTCCCGGTCGTCGCCGCGCCAAACGTCCAGTTGCCCCCGGCATACAGCTCGACGTGACCCGAGCCAAAGAACGCCAGGTCACCGCGCTGCGCCTTCCACTTGGGGATCCGTACGAGCCGCCAGCTGTCGAGCATCTCGTAGGTGGTCCGCGGCAGCGTCACGCCCGCTGCCCGGTACGCGGCGTAGACAAGCCCAGAGCAGTCGAAGCCGAAAGGCCCGATGCCACCCCAAATGTAAGGCTTGCCGCGCTGGCGCAGTGCCCATCGCCAGGCTCTGATCCGGACCCGCGCCGCCCTTGCCGCCGCCGCTGCGGCCGGGCTTCTCGCCGCCTGAGAGGGCGGTCTGATGGACGACGCACGGGCAGGAACGGGCTGTGAAAGCCCTGCGGTTCCGACGACTACGAGGATTGCCGCGAGCGCGGCCAGCATCACGCCGCGCAGGTGAATACTTAGACGAGTAGCGCGGCGTCTGATGCCTTCGCTCACATACGCCTTTCTGACGCAGTTGCGCCCGGACGCAACACGGGCGCCTGACATTCCACATCGTGGCAGCCCGGCTTGTACCCAGGCGCTAATGCGCCGACACCCGCTGAAGGCTCTATCCGGGGACTGCCGGCCTTTCTAGCCCGACGCTTAGCCGGCCCTTTCCGCAATTCCTACCGTTCGGCCAACCGCGGACCGTGCTGCCACACCCCAATGGCGTTACCCGCCGGATCAGCGGTCATCGCGACCCAGAGGTCACCTTCTGGATAAGGCTCGGTGCTGACCTTGCCGCCCGCGTTGCGGACCTTGTGCAGGGTCTCGTCGATATCCTGCACATATATATAAGGCACTACGCCCGCCTCGCCCGCTACCGGCAGGTCCGGCATGAAATGGCCGATAACGTGTCCGGTCCCGTCCTCGAAGCTGGCCGAACCGGGCCGGACCTTCCACCCGAAGACGGCCGGATAGAACTCAGCCGCACGTGCCGGATCCGGGGCCGGGATGCGCATATAGGACAAGCCGCCCGGCCGGAACACCGAGACCTCTGCCACCTGCCTGATGCTACGCCGGTCAAGGCCGGTCAAGGCAACCGGCCGAAATGGCGAGAAGTTGCCCAGGGCGGCGTGTCCGGGTCTTGTGCAGGAAAGGGCGGAGACGCGCGACGGCAATGGCAGGCCGCTGGCCGCGGTGCCGAGCAATCCGGGACCCTGTCGGGCTCGTGTCCAGCATCGACCGACGTCGAGACCTTCCTCGCGCCGATCGACTCGATGAGGCGCTGAGGCGGACAAGATCACTTCTGGCAGCCCTCGCGGTCACGAGCGGGTAAACCGCGGGCCGGGTGACGCCCTCCCAGTCCTAAAGATTTTGATTTGTCAGCGCACCAGAAGCTGGCTCACCTCCCTCGCGGGGGGGTAGGACTTATCCGAAGGGGCGGCTGACAGGAGGTCACCCGTGCCGGGGTTCGCGCTCGACGTTCAGTCCACGCTCGCGGGGCGCGCAGCGCTGCTGCGCGATGCCTGCGAACGGGCGTTGGCCTACCTCGATGGCGTTGCGGACCGGCCGGTCGCGCCAGGCGAGCAGGCAGTCGACGGCCTGGCAGAGCTGGGCTTTCCGCTGCCAGAGCGAGGGCTGGGCGGGACGCAGGCGCTGCGCCTGCTCGACGAGCTCGGTTCCCCGGCCACAGTCGCCAGCAACGGCCCGAGGTACTTCGGATTCGTCACCGGCGGGGCCCTTCCCGCGGCCCAGGCCGCCGCATGGCTAAGTGCGGGCTGGGATCAGAACGCTGCCCTCAGCGTGATGTCTCCGGTCGCGGCGCGCTGCCGCGACGTGGCGATCGGCTGGATCGCGGAGCTGCTCGGCCTGCCGCCCGGCACCAGCGGTGCGTTCGTCACCGGCGCCACCATGGCCAACGCGACCTGCCTGGCAGCGGCGAGGGACGCCATGCTGACCCGCTGCGGCTGGGATGCCGCCAGCCAGGGCCTGATCGGCGCACCGGCCGTCACCGTAGTCGTCGGGGCCGAGGTGCACACGACCCTGCGCAAGGCCCTCGGCATCATCGGCCTGGGCCGCGATCGCGCCGTCGTCCTGCCGGCGGACAGCCAGGGCCGCATTGACGCGCGCGACCTGCCGGAGATAACCGCCCCGGCCATCGTCTGCCTGCAGGCCGGGAATGTGAACACCGGGGCAAGTGACCCCTTCGGCCCCCTGGTCGAGTGGGCGGCCAAGCGCCAGGCCTGGGTACACGTGGACGGTGCGTTCGGGTTGTGGGCCGCGGCCTCGCCGACGACCAGGGCCCAGGTCGCCTTCGTGGAGCAGGCCGACTCGTGGGCGACAGACTGCCACAAGTGGCTGAACACGACCTACGACTGTGGCCTGGCCCTGGTGTCTGACCTGGGGACGCTGCGCCGCTCTATGGAGGCCACGGCATCCTACCTGCCGGGCTCTGAAGCCGAGGCCATGGGCCTGAGTCCGGAGTCGTCCCAGCGCGCCCGTGGCGTCGAGGTCTGGGCGGTGCTCGCTTCGCTTGGCCGGGATGGCGTAGCCGAGCTGGTGGACCGGTGCCGCCGGCTCGCCCGGCGATTTGCCGATGGGATGCAGGCGGCGGGATTCGACGTGCTCAACGACGTAGTGCTGAACCAGGTGCTCGTGTCGTTCGGGTCGCAGCAGCGCACCGACTCGGTCATCGCGGCCGTCCAGGACGAGGGAACCTGCTGGTGTGGGCCGACGACATGGCACGGTCACCGGGCAATGCGCATGAGCGTTAGTGGCTGGAGCACGACAGAAGACGACATCGACCGGAGCATCGCTGCAGTGCGTGCGTGCGCGCTGCAGTCGACGTGAACCACACGCTGGCAGTCGGCGCCCTTGCGTGCTGGCTGCTAGCAGAGGCACTGGGCCTGCTCATGCTGAGTAAGTGGGTCTCCAGCGGTGCCGCCCGGCTGCGGAAGACTAGGCCCGACGGCATGTCGCTGCCGGTCCTGGCGAGTCACGCTGGCCTGAATCTCACCGGGATGCTGTGCTGGGTCGCTTTTGTCCTCAGCAAGGCGCCGGTCGCGGCCTGGCTAGCGCTCTCGTTCATGGTTCCGGCCATTGGCCTCGGCGTCTCTACCGTGAGTGTCTGGACGCCGTATCCGGTGAAGCGAGCGCAGCCGGAGGTAGAGCGGTTCCCCGGTGACGAGCTGGAGGGCCGCGCGCCCATAGGGTCAGGCGGCCAGGTCGACTGGCGGCACGCTTCAATTCCCGACGAGGTCCTGGCCCGGGCGATGGAGGACGAGGCCTTCGCGAGCAAGCTGGCCGAAGACCTGCTCATTCGCAACCTGGCGTACGAGGCGCGGACCACCGAGCGCACGGTCCGGCTTGACGTACGAGCTGCTATCCCGCTCGCCCATGGGGTACTTGCCATCGCCACGTTCCTGCTGGCGACGCTCGCGGCCATCAGCGCGTCGTAAACCGAGCCATCGGACGACGTGCGGGTGCCAGGGCAAATTGCCGGAGTTATGACACCGGCCGGCGCCCGCACTGAGGCCGGGTGGATGCAGAAGACCCCGGACCGGGTAATGCAGTCGCGTAATAAAACTTCGCCCTAGGGGACTGATCCACCACGCAGAGGTCAGACATGTATAGCGAACTCACCGTGCCTGATTTTCCGGACCTGCCGGAACTGGCCGACAGCATCGGGCCAGCGGAGGCAGAACGGGCGTTGCCCGACATCCTCGCGGCCGTTGCCGGTGCCAACCGCATACTTTCCAGCAACGAGCCGGCGCCCATCACCGCACCGCAGGCCGAGACGCTGGCCGGCTACACGGCGGGCCTAGTCGAAAAGCTCAGGCAGTGGCTCCAGGCGCTCTACGCACGGCTGCGCGCCATCGCCCTTGCGCTGGGTGCTCTGTCGTACTCGGTCACGGTCGGGACATCGATCAGTGTCACGATTGGTTTCGGCGACTGAGATCAGCCAGAAAGCAACGCCCGCCGTGCACCGCGGGCCCGAACCGCGATGGAGGATCCCGATGAGCCAGGATGATCGCCCAAACCCGGAGACAGGCTTCGTTCTGACGCACTTCCTGGTCGTCGCCGATCAGGACCGGTCCCGTGACTTCTATGCGGACGTGTTCGGGGCGAAGGTCGTCCGGGAGCGCGATCCGGTCATCATGAAGCTGGCGAACAGCTGGCTCATCTTGAACGTAGGCGGAGGACCAACTGACGACAAGCCAACCGTCACGCTCATCACCCCGCCCGACCCCAATCAGACAAGCGCCTTCCTGAACATCCGGGTCGCTGACATCCAGGCTGTGTACCGCGATTGGTCTGCGCGCGGCGCCGAGTTCCTCACCGAGCCCAAGGACCATCCCAGCGAGTTCCGCGCATACATCCGCGACCCGGACGGCCACCTCATCGAGGTTGGCCAGTCGAAGGCCAGGACGGGCTAGGGCTCGCCTTCTACCGCGCCGGCCACGTGCGAGAGTGCCCCGCCCCCTCGGGGAAGGGCGGGGCACTGGTCCGCGCGGCCGGCCGTGCGATAGCCCAGGCGGGGGTGACCTGAGCCGGGGGTGGCATCGGCCGCGCGGCGGTCAGGAGGGGTCAGAAGCCGGGAGTGGCCGTGGAGATGTCGTAGTTCGACCCCCAGTACCACTGCGTGGCCGAAGACCCAGGCACCACGTGAGGCACACCGGTCGGGTCCGCGATCCACCAGCGCACGTGCGACTGCTCCGCGCCCGGCACCGCGGCGTGCACTGCCGACTGCGCGGCAGACCATTCCGACCGCATTGTGTAGATGATCGCCTGTCCGCTCGGGTCGGCATGCAGCTTCTGCGCCGCCCAGCTGCCGGCCGCGGCCGGTGTCACATCACCAGGCTCGACGTCCAGGGCACTGGCTCGCGGGTCCGACCCGTTGGTGTCGATCCACAGCACCTTCTTGCCGGCCATCGCGCCCGGCGAGACCGCGAACGGCCCGTCGGCATAGGTGGCCTCTTCATGGCCCGACGGGATCGCCGACGGTGTCACCGAGTCATAGATCTCGTATGGCCGGGCCCGCGCGGAATCGCCTCGCACCGACGGCGCATCCGCCCGGCGATCACTCACGAGCGTGGCATGCCGAGATACGGGCACGTGACGCTCAGCCGCAGTGCGGCGCTCGGTCGCCCCAAGCTGATCGCGCTCGTGTGCCACGGCGGCGACAGTCGCCGCGTGCTGGCCGGGCGTGTACGGCGAGGCGGCACCGACGGTCGCGGCAGTGGCGGTGCCCGCACCGGCCGCCAGCGCGGCGGCGGCGCCGAGAAGTGCTGCAGCCTTACGATGACCGCGCAGCGCATCGGTCAGTCGGGCAGTGCGGGGCATGAAGCGTCCTTCCTGTGGGGGGTTCCGCGCGGCCTGGGCGACTCGCCCGGTGTCCGTCACGGTGAGCAACGGGAGGTTCGACGTCGCGCGAGCGAAGCTGGTTTCGCACTGAGACCTACTTCACTACTGGCGGGTAATGCTGCTGCCCGGTTATCCGGATATAGACCGGCAAACCGTCGGCGAAGACGGGCCAGCGGCCGACTGTCCGAGGGCAGAAACCGACCAGAAACGGCCGTTAAATGGGGTTCTGGGGTCGCCGACAGCCGGCGGAACCAGTACCGGCTAGGCCGCCCACGAGGTTGACCGCCCTATGCGGCCATCGGAGCCGTGGCCGTAGCCATGAGCCGGCGCATCAGGCCGAACGTCGGCAGCACGCTGACAGCCTCATCGTGGAGAGATTGCAGCGCCGCATCGTCGCCAGGGTCAAGCGCGGCTGCCTCCTCCCACATCGCCAGCTCGCGCTCCCGCCAGCCGGGCCGGTCCAGCACCTCGACGCTCGCGAAGCCGGCCCCGGTCAGCCCGCCGCCGAGGTCGACAAGGCGCAGTCGTTCCGGTATGCGCTCGTCGGCGCTGCTTGTTTCCCAGCAGGTCAGCACCGCCCGCCCGCCCGGACCAAGCACCCGCCGCAACTCCGCATAGGCGGCGGCTGGGTCACGTGCGAACTGAATGGCGTCGACGCACAGCACACCGTCGACCGAACCAGAATCCAGGCCGGTCGCGGCGAGGTCTGCGACCCGAAAGTCGGCCGCGCGACCCAGGCGCCGCGCGTGCTCACGGGCCTGGCGCACAGCCTCGGCGGAAAAGTCAACCCCGATCAGCGCGGCGCCGCTACGGCCCGCAACCTCCAGGCCGTAGCCGCCGCGGCCGCATGCGAGGTCGAGCAGCGTGGCACCCGGATTGAGTTGGAGGGCAGCCACAACCTCGCCGATGCCCTCCCAGCCCAGCAAGCTGCTCGACAGCAGGGCTGGCGGCAGGCCTAAGTGTCGCTGCACGATCTCGTCTTTGACCGGCGAGCCCGCCATATCGGCGTACCAGTTGTTGAACGTCGTCACCTCAGGCCACGGCTTTGGCGCCATTCGCCCAGTATGCACCCGAAGGATTGTGGTCGTCCGGTGCTGCGCCACGCTCGGCCCAAACCTGCCTGCGATTCGCTCGGACCTGAGTTGGCTCACGTTACGCGAACTGGCTAGCGAGTCGCCAGATGACGCCGTGGAGAGACCTCCTATGCCGGGCGAGATGAGAAAACGAGAACCGCAAAGATGCCTGTACAGGCCCAGACAGCTATGAAGCCGACACCGAGGCAGTTGACGGTAACCCAGTTCTTTCCGCGCCCGCGGAACAGGGCCGGCAGGTGTTTATGCTCCCGCCTGCGTTCGGATTGCCTGCGGCCGACCAGCGAGTAGATCGACTCGGAGGTTTTTAGCAGCTCAAGCGAGGCGCCGACGTCGGCGAAATTCAGCCTGAACAGGTACCAGAAGATGACGGAGAGGCTAAAGCCAGCGAGAATGATGATGAGGCTGAACGCGAACACCTCCGCCCGAAGCTCAAGGCGGGCGGGTGATGTCATGCCAGCGACTACGCTGACCAGCGAAGCTGCAGTAGCGAGGAAGATCGACTCGGCGACAAGGAAGAACGCCACTCGCTGCGAAAGCTGATTGTCATCGTGAGCGAAGTACTGCCACAGCCTGTCTAGATCGCGCTCTTCGAGAGTGACCGGGCCTTGCACTTGTCCCGCTATTTCTTCTGGCATCCCCCGCGCTTGCTGCGGCTCGCACATACCGGGCCGGTCGAGCGGTTGTCCCGGAGGTGGGCCCTCTTCCGGCAAGCGCTCGTAACCACCGGCCATATCAGGCTGCATCGGCATCTCCCATTGCAGACGTTCAGATAAGAGACGGTTGTTCAGTGGTGCAGGGTTACCGGTCAGCTCGGCGACCACCGGCCAGCTAGCCTTCCTCGGGATCTCGGTAGGGCTCTTGGCGGGCCAGCCGAGCCACATGAAGACCTGCTGGGTTTGAGTTCTCTGGCGCTCATCCGCCTGCTATTGCGGCTCGTCGAGTGGCTCGTGCAGTTCCTGGACCTGCAGATCGGGAGCTGCGGCGAGTCTCGTCCGTCCGCTGCCGGTCGCAAGCCTGAGTGGACAACCTGCACCGCCGCTGCGCCCGACGCGGTCCTGACCGTCCAGACGTACGCGCGCACCACGCCGCTCTAAGGATCCGAATGAGTGCGCAGATTCGCTCAACAAAAGCCGGCAACCCGCAGGTCAGCGCGCTGAGGCCGCCGCAACTCCATGATCGTGAGCCAACTCAGGCCACGCTCGGCCCAAACCTGCCTGGGATTCGGTCGGACATCCAAAAGCAACGGCGCTGGCCCGCGCCAACTGGGCGTCTTACCGGTGGGCGGCCGCCGCTCGGTGCTTGGTGAGCGAGTGCGTTACCGACGCTATGAGGATCTCCTTGACGGAATCCCGGCGGCGCGCATCGCACAGCAGGACGGGCACGTCGGAATCCAGGTCCAAGGCATCGCGGATCGTCTCGGTGTCGTACTCGGGCGCACCGTCGAACTTGTTAGCCGCGACCACGAACGGGGTCCTCCGCCGCTCGAAATAGTCGACGGACGAGAAGCAGTCGGCCAATCGCCTGGTGTCGGCGAGCACGACAGCACCGAGCGCACCGTAAGCAAGCTCGTCCCACATGAACCAGAATCGTTCCTGCCCCGGCGTGCCGAACAGGTAAAGCACGACGCCGCTCGGAAAGGTGATCCTGCCGAAGTCCATCGCCACCGTCGTCGTGTGCTTGTGTTCCACCACGGCCGTGTCATCGACTCCGACTCCGACCTCGCTGAGCACCTCCTCCGTGCGCAGCGGCCGTACCTCGCTGATCGCCCCAACCAGCGTGGTCTTCCCTACCCCGAAGCCCCCCGCGATCAGGATCTTCGTGACGACCGGCGCAGCTATGGCTCCCGCCACTGCCTCATAGCGCGCGGAGTCCATCAAGCACGCTCCTCATCACACTTTCTTCCAGAGTGCACACCGCGGGCGGGCGGGCAACGGTCACCGCGCCGCGTTCCAGGAGGTCGCCGAGCAGGACCCGCACGACGCCCAGCGGCAGGTCCGTTTCTGACGCGAGTTCCGCAACCGCGGTGGGCGCGCGGCACAGGTGCAGCAGGCGCCGATGCTCGGGCCCCAGCCCTCGGGCGTCGACCACGAGAGGCCCGGCTGCCGCAACATGGTCGATCAAGCCCAGCGCGGCGCCGTGCGGCCTCGTCCGGCCACGGGTAAGTGCGTACGGTCGGACGACCGGACCGGCCTCCCGATCGAGCCACCTATCTCCGCCGTCAGTCATTCCATCAGCCGATCCACTGCCGCCACGGCGACTTCCGCTGACCTCGGGTTCGTCGACAGGTACTGACCAAGGCGCTTGACGAGCATGGCCATCTCGTAAACGACAAGGCCGTGGTCTGCATCTGCCGGGCAAAGCGCCGCAAGGCAACTTCCCTGTCCGGCGGCCATGACGAACATCAGAGCCGTATCCATCTGAACAATTGTCTGCCGGGCCTCGCCACCGTGGAAGCGGAGGGCGGCACCGCGCGCGAGGCTCTGCATTCCGGCCGCCACCGCGGCCATGTGCTCGGCGTCCTCGCGACTCAGGCCGTCTGACGCTCCGAGCGTTAGGCCGTCGCGGGACAGGAGGACCGCCTGACTGATGCCGCTGACCCTGCGCACCAGATCATCGAGAACCCAGTCCATCGTCGCTGAAAAGGCCCCCTGCTCCATCACTCCCCCCCATCGTCCTCCGGCCAGGCGGCCAGATCCGGGTTTCCGGCTGGCGATGGCCACGACTCCCCGGCCGACGGCGGCGTCCAAGACTCACCGGGCGTCGGCGGCCGCGACTTGTCGGCAGGTGTCGAACCGGCTCCTTCCCCCGGTTCGCCAGAGGACTTAGCGAGTTCGAGTCCGAACTGCAGCGACTGTACGAGGGCTCGGGTCTCCGCCGGGTTGGGTCCGTAGCCGGCCGGCTCGTTGTTGCCTTCTGGCTCGCTCGCGCTCACCTGAGTGCTCTCGGGTACCAACGGATCATCAGTCTTGAGCTGTGGCGCGAGGCTAGCCTGGCGGACCCGGCGTGGCAACCACGGCTTATCGGAGTCGACCGGCCTTGGCGCAACCAGGCGCGGGGACTCCGGCCAGGCAGAGTCGTCGTCGTCGTCGGTCACCGCAGATGCATGTCTGCCGTTCCCCGGTCCGGGCGCCGAGGTATCGGCACCGTTAGGCGATCCGACCGACGGATTGATGCGGAACATATCGAATGCCTGACCGCTGGGAGCCCCCGGCTGCCGCGCCGCGCCCGCAGGCTCGCCGACGTCGTCGAGCGGGCCGGATCGGTTGCCGACCAGATCCAGACCGCCGCCGGGCAGGTTCAGGCCACCACCCGCGGGCTCAAACCTGGGACCAGGGGGCTGCAGGTCGGAACCGGCGGGCTGCAGGCCGGGACTGGAGGGCTCCTGCACTGGCCCCTGAGCACCAACGGCCAGGTCCAGGTCATCGTGCGCCAGGCCGGTGGTGGCTAGCTCTTGACCGGCGTTGCCGACAACCCCGGGGCCAGCGGCGGCCAGCCCGGGGCCGGCGTTGCTGACGAGCCCGGGTCCAGTGGAGGCGAGCCCAGGGCTGGTGTCAGCGACGTCCCCGCCACCGCCGGCCGCGAGCTCGCGCCCACCGCCGGGCTCGTGCGCAACGCCGCGGAAATCCGGTCCGCTGCCGCCCTGGTCGCGTCCGCTGCCGGCAAGTTCCCGGCCTGCGCTGATGAGCTCGCGGCCGTTCCCGATGACGCGAACTCCGGGGGT
>JASHUG010000317.1 GCA_030040155.1 Streptosporangiaceae bacterium
ACCGGGACCGGTACTGCTCGTACGCAGCCAGGCTCGGGAAGCTGAACAGGGCGAGCGCCTTGTCGCTGGCGCCCTCGGCCGGCAGGAAGTAGCCGTGGTGAGTGCCACCGTGCTGGTCGACAAGTTCCATCCAGCGGCGCGCGAACCGCTCGAAGGCCTCGATCTTGCCGGAATCGATGACGTAGTGGACGACACAAGTGATCACGGGGTGCAACGCTAACAGCCGTGACTCACGGGCTCGCGGGGCTCGCTGCCGCCTGGCGAGCGCAGGCCGACCGAACGCAGGCCGGCCGAGCGCCGGCCGGCGGCCGGTGAGAGGACACCGGCCGCGGGAGCCGCCTCGTTCCCCCGTGAAACGTCGAGCACCTGCCAACAAAATCTATGCATACGGGGCATAATCCTCAGACCGATCCCCGGTGCCGAACATCAGCTGCCCCAGTCATGCCCTCCGTCTCGCCCACAGCCGCCGGGCCAGCTGCGGACACACGCTCGCTCCGCGACGAGCCCGGCCGGCAGTCAACGGCCCGGCCGGGAGCCTGTGTGCCGTCCCGCCGGGCGGGCAGGCTGCATAGAAGAAGCATCTGGCAGCGGCGAAACCGTCTTCTTGGAGCTAAATGACCGGCTTATCCCGGATGGGGGCGCGGAGTGCTCTTCACCGACCGGGCTGATGCGGGGCAGCAGCTGGCTGGCCGGCTGCAGCATCTGCGCGGCGAGCCGATCGTCGTGCTTGGCCTGCCCCGCGGCGGAGTGCCGGTAGCGGCCGAAGTGGCACGCTCGCTTGCGGTGCCGCTTGACGTCATCGTCGTGCGCAAGCTTGGTGTTCCGTACCAGCGGGAGCTGGGGATGGGCGCGGTCGGCGAGGGCGGCGTGGAGGTCACCGATCCTGACGTGATCTACATGGCGGGCATCCGGCCCCGAGAGCTTGCCGACGTCGAGGAGCGCGAGCGCGCGGAAGTGGAGCGCCGGGCCAAGCGCTACCGGGGCGGGCGGGCTCGGGTACCGCTGACCGGCCGCGTCGCCGTGATCGTCGACGACGGGATCGCAACCGGATCGACGGCCAGAGCCGCCTGCCAGATAGCTCGCGCGCTCGGCGCGATCAGGGTCGTGCTGGCCGTCCCGGTTGCCCCGCAGGGCTGGCGGAGCCGGATTGGCGAGGATGCGGACGAGCTAATAGCCGTGGCCACGCCGGCTGGGTTCATGGCGATAGGCCAGTTCTATGACGACTTCTCCCAGACGAGCGACGAGGAGGTCGTCAGGTGCCTTGGGACTGCCACCAGCCAGGCTGACGCGAGCGGTCACTGAGCGGAACGCGAGTCCTGCGTCAGCCGATCGAGCAGTTTCGCGCACGCATGCACGGTGCTGACGTGCGGCACCTGGATGTCGAGACGCTCCGCGAGTTCCACGATCGCGCCGGTCATGCAGTCGAGCTCGAGGCGTTTCCCGGCCTCGAGATCCTGCAGCATCGAGGTCTTGTGGTCGCCGACCGCAAGGCCCGCCTCAAGCCGCCGGTCCAGCGGGACCGGAAACGTGACGCCGAGTCTCGCGGCCACCTCCGCGCACTCCGAGAACATGGCCCGCAACAGGTCCGGCATCTCCGTGATCGAGCGAAGCTGGCCAAGAGTCGCCCCGGTCAGCGCCGTGATTGGGTTGAACGCCACGTTGCCGACGAGTTTGAGCCAGATCTGGTCTCGCAGCCGGGCCTCAACCGGCGCCCGGAGGCCGCCAGCGGCAAAGGCGGCAGAGATCAGTTTCAGCCGCTCCGACTCCGACCCATCGGGCTCGCCGAGCGAGAACCGCGTCCCCTCGACATGCTTGATCACCCCCGGCTCGATGATCTCGGTGGAGCAGAAGACCACGCAGCCCACGTTGTGCTCGGGACTGATCGAGCTGGCGATGATGCCGCCAGGGTCAACGCTCTCCAGCGCGAATCCCGGCCCGCCGAGCCCGGCCAGAGCGGATCCGGCGGGCGGGGCCGCCGACTGGAAGTACCACCACGGGATCCCGTTCTGTGCCCAGATCGCGGCGGCGCCAGGGGCGAGCAGGCGGCCCAGCCGGGGCGCGATGTCGGGCAGGCTGTAGGCCTTGAGCGCGACGAACACAACATCGGCGTCGGCGACCGCCTCAAGCTGGTCCGTCACTGCGGGCTTAGCGGTGAAATCGCCGCGGGGTGACAGGACCCGGACGCCGTGGGCGGCCATCGCGGACATGTGGCCGCCCCTCGCGATCAGCGTGACGTCGGAGCCGCCGCGGGTCAGGGCAGCCCCGACGTAGGCACCGATCGCGCCGGCGCCGAGTACCGCGAACTTCATCCCTGGCCCCTGTGCTGCGCGACAAACTCGCCGACTCGCCGGCGCTGGACCTTGCCGGTCGGGGTGCGCGGGATCTCCTGCAGAACATCGATGCTGGCCGGCACCTTGAAGGCCGCGAGTCGGTGCCGGCAGTGGTCAATCAGGTCCGCCGTCTGAACGTCCCCGGCGAGCGTCACCGCGGCCCCGACGAGCTCGCCGTATTTCTCGTCGGCCACGCCGAAGCAGACCGCGTCCTGAACCGCCGGGTGCGACATGAGCACGTCCTCGACCTCGGCCGGAGCGATGTTCTCGCCACCGCGAATGATCATCTCCTTAATCCGGCCTTCGAGGAACAGATAGCCATCCCGTACCACGCCACGGTCGCCAGTACGGAACCACTCCCCGAAGAACGCGGCAGCCGTCGCCTCGGGATTGCCCACATAACCCGACATCACTCCGGGACCCCGGATCACCACCTCGCCCGGCGTGCCGTCGGGCTGCAGGTTACCTGTCTTATCGGCGATCCCGATCAGTGTGCCGGTCGGCACACCCACCGAGCCCGACTTCCTGTCCGCCGGCGGCAGCGGATTGGAAGACATCTGGTGGCTCGCCTCGGTCATGCCGTACGCCTGCAACATCGGCGCGCCGTACTCGCGCTCAGCTCGGTCCTGGAGGGCCGGGGACAGCGCCGAACTGCACGAGCGGACGAACCGCAGCGTGCTCGGAGCACCGCCGTCGTCGGCCTTGTCGAGGATCATCTGGTGCAATGTCGGGCCCGCCGACAGCCACGTGGCACCATGCTCGCGAGCCTGCCGCCAGAACCTCATCGGGGTAAACCGGCGTGGCGCGATTACGGCACCGCCCGCACTCAGCGCGGCGAAGGTCGAGGCGACCAGCCCGTGAATGTGGAACAGCGGCATCACCGAGAACGAGACATCGTCCTGGCTCAGCTCGTAGTGCGCCGCGATCGTCCTGACCGAGGCCATCAGGTTGCGCTGGCGCAGCGGAACTTGCTTCGGCCGGCTAGTGGTACCGCTGGTATGCAGCACGAGCGCCACATCGTCGGGTTCACCGGGCTCAAAAGGCCGCTGCAGCACAGACGGCTGGCCGTCGGCGAGAAGATCGGGCGGCCCGGCCGATGCTTCCCGCACGCCGAGCAGGGTCGTCCCTGTCCCGGCCGCCGCTGCGCTGGCGGCGGCCGACCCGGTCGCCGGGATCAGCATGAGCCTGGGCGCGATGTCGGTGAGGAAGAACTCGAACTCCGCCTGGGTGTAGGCGGGGTTGAGGGGCGCGGCGGCCGCCCCCAGAGCCGTGATGGCAAGCAGCAGGAGCACGATGTCCGGCCCGTTCGGCAGGGCGAGGGCGACGCGATCCCCGCGGCGGGCACCGAGCCCTGCCAGCCGCCGCGCAAGCACATCGACCGCGGCGGCCGCTTGTGCGTAGGTGATTACCTGCCCGCCGTCGGGAACTATCAGCGCCGGCCGGGCCGGCTCACCCGCCGCAAGCAACTCGCTCAGTGCCTCGGAGCGATACCCATCGGCCAGACCGCCGCGCGCAGCGGCTGGCCCCTCGCCAGACGTCGCGCCGATACCGCGTGTCACCGGCTGGTCTGCGCCATCAGTCATCTGGGCCTCTTCGCATCGTCCGCCCGCCAGGCAGGGATCTGTGGGTCAGTGGGGGTGTTATCAGCCATTGTCCTGCTTGACGCCTAGTCTGCCGCAGCCCGCCGGCCGTGCTAGCTGCGAGGCCGTGCCCGAGCGGCGGGATGCCCCGTGCGCCTGCCGCCAACCGCCGAGCCGCCGTGGCCTCGCGCTGACGCCTGTCGCCACCCGTTGACCCATGGCGAGGCCTCGGCCTAAAATGACTGGGCAGTCAGTCATTTATTCTCGGCGGGAGTGGCCCGAATGAGCTGGCAACAGGGAGCCGACAGCAGATCGGCAGCCTCCCCGATCCAGGAGGCGGGCCGGACCGGCGTCGTGCACGCGGTGGCCGGGCTCAGCACCACCGGCGAAGGGACGCTGGCCTCTGACGCCGACCGCGAGATTGCGGCCCGCTTGCTGAGCGAGGCGTTCGCCGTGGGGCGGCTGACCGCGGGCGAACACGGCGACCGGGTGCAGGCTGCCTATAACGCGCGCACCTGGGCTGACCTGAACGAGCTGACCGCTGACCTGCCAGCCCAGACGAGCGCGGCCTACGCACTGCCGGCCGCTGGCCAGCCGCCTGGGGACGCCGGCCGGTGCCCGCTGTGTGCTCTGCTGATCTCATGTCCGCCCGCCGGCATTGCCTGGCTGGTGGCGTCATGGCGGCGTGCGCGCGCACGTGCCGACGGGCCCGGCGCTGTGTGGCCCGCGTCGGCCCGGGACGGAAACGGGAAGCATGCCGAAGATCGCTGAGGCGGCGCGCGCGGCGCGCCGGGATCAGATCATCGCGGCCGGCCTGGCCTGTTTCGCCAGGACTGGTTACTACGCCACCACTATGGCCGACATCGCGGCTCAGGCCCGGCTATCCAAGGGCACCCCTTATCTGTACTTCGAGAGCAAGGCCGCGCTGTTCCTGGCCCTGCACGAGGAGTGGGACTGCGGCGCGGGCCAGCGAGTCGATGACGCTATCGCCGCGCTTAGCGAGGCCGACCGGCGGTCTGCGCGCCGGATCCTGCACGCGGTCGCCGCCGCCATTGCCGCGCATGCCGTCGCCGAATCTGAGACGTGCCGGGTCCTGATGGAGGCCAGGGCGCTCGCCGCGCACGAGCCGGTGATCGCCGCCGCGGTCGCAGGCTCCCATGCGCGCACACACCAGCGACTCGGTGACCTGATTGCCGCGGGCATCGCGGCCGGGGAGTGGCCGGCCGGGACCGACCCGGCGCTTACGGCCCACCTGTTCATCGCGAGCCTCTACGGGCTCATGGCCCAGTGGCACCTGGCACCGGGCTCCTTCTCGTGGCAGGCCGCCGCGGCCGCGCTGGCCGGAGCCACGGTCGAGCCAGCCGATGCCGCCGCCGACCGCAGTTCCCCGGTCGCGCGGGCTAGCCAAGGAACTGGGCGATGAGTGCCAGCAGCGACAAGTGCTGCGCCGCGACCATGCTGACCGGGCCGGCGCGGCGCGTTCACCGGTCGGTGCTGGCCGCATTCGCTCACGCCGGCCGGGCCCCTGGGCGTGCCGACCTGGCGCGGCTGGCCGACGAGAGTGATGCCAGCCCGCAGGCCGTGTTCGCGGAGCTCTCCGAACGGGACGTGATTGCCTTCGGACCGGACGGCGAGATCCGCGCGGCCTACCCGTTCTCGGCGACGCCAACGTCGATCCGGGTCAGCTGGCCGGGCGGCCCGCTCGCCTATGCCATGTGCGCTATCGACGCGCTGGGCATCTCCGCCATGCTCGGCTGTCCGGTCACGATCACCGCGGCCGAGCCGGGCACCGGCCGGTTGATCACCGTTGAGACCGAAGGCGACCGCGCCAGGTGGACCCCCCGGACCGCTGTTGTCTTCGCCGGGTCGGCCGGTGACGCCTGCCGGAGCTCGGCCGACCGTACCTGCGGCTACATCAACTTCTTCACCAGCCGACGGGCCGCGCGGGAATGGGCAGGCCGGTACCCGCAGATCACCGGCCGAACGCTGAGCCGACCGGCGGCGCTGGCCTGCGGGGTGGCTGAGTTCGGCACGCTGCTACGCGACGTGCCGGCCGAGTTCCTGCCCGCCCGGTGGTCACAGGCTTCGCCGGTGGTGGCGACCGTACCCGCGCCGCGGCGATACCGCGCGCGCCGAGTCCGCCGCCGACTGAGACCCTGAGGATCGTGACGCATGGCGAGGGCACCGACCGGGATGCCAGAGTTGCCGACGACTTGATCCGCGCTGGATCTGCCGTGCTGACTCCGCTCGCGGTCAGCGACGCCGATGAGATGGTGCAGGTACTGGCCGGCGAGGAACTGTACCGTTTCACCGGTGGCGCCGCCCCCACGCTAACGGAACTGCGCGCACGCTACGCACGCCAGGTGGCGGGTCACTCCGCCGACGGCCGCCAGGAATGGCGGAACTGGATCATCCGCACCGAGCCGGCTGGGCTCGCCGCCGGTTACGTCCAGGCCACGATCGACCAGGGCGGCAGCCGGGCAGAGATCGCCTGGGTGGTCGGACTGGCCTGGCAGGGACGCGGGCTCGCGTCCGCTGCCGCTCAGGCCCTGGTCGGCTGGCTCGATGCGCGTGGAGTCGCTCGCATCCAGGCGCACATACACCCGGCGCATGAAGCCTCCGCAGCTGTCGCGCGCTCCGCGGGCCTCGCGTCTACGGGCGTGCTGGAGGACGGCGAACTGCTCTGGCAGCGCGACCGGCCCAGCCCTGGCCCACCACGCCGCGGCAGACCGCAGCCCCTCTGACCACCCAAGTCGAGCACGTCGTCCCGGCCAGTGAAGGCCGCTGCGGAAAACGGTCCTTGCCCGCTCCAAGAAGCTTTGATATCTTAACATTAGATATCAAATCTTTGGAGGAACGTCATGAATGAACTGCCCATGCAGGGCCGCGTGGCCCTCGTGGCTGGTGCCAGCAAGGGAATCGGAGCCGCCACCGCGGAGGCGTTCGCCGCCGCCGGCGCCGCCGTCGCCCTCGCGGCACGGGACATCGAGGCGCTGCACGCGGTGGCGAGCCGGATCGAGGCGAACGGCGGGCGGGCGCTGGCAATCCGCACCGATGTCAGCGACGCCGAGTCGCAGCTGAACCTGATCGATCAGACGCTGGATACCTTCGGCCGACTCGACGCGGCATTCAACAACGCCACGGACGGCCCTCGGCCGGGCCCGCTGGCGGACATCGACCCGGCCGAGTTCGACCGCGGCATCGCCACCAACATCCGCGGCACCTTCCTCGGCATGAAGTACCAAATCCCGGCCATGCTGCGAACAGGCGGCGGCACCATCGTCAACATGGCCTCGCGGGCCGGCCTGATCGGCGTCGCCAACTTGGGCGCATACGTTGCGGGCAAGGCCGGCATCATCGGACTGACGCGGGTGGCCGCGCTCGACTACGCCGACCAGGGAATCCGCGTTAACGCGCTCGCGCCCGGCACGATCTTGACTCACAATCTGGAGGCGGCAGGCGAGCAGGCCCGCAGAGGTGCGGCCGCAGCCACGCCGATGGGCAGGATCGGGACGACCGCCGACGTAGCGAAAACGGTGCTGTGGCTGTGTTCTGACCAGGCCGCCTTCATCACCGGGATCGTCGTCCCCATCGACGGCGGCCAGAACGCTGGCGTCAAGCCGCGGCAGATGAGCCGCCAGGGCGGCTAGGACGATGTTCGCGTCAGCTGCGCCGGCCGATGGCGATCGCGGCCGGTAATTCTCCGGCCGCGATCCCGCTTCTGCGGGGCAATCACTGGCCGGCCGGGTCACGTGCGCCGCGCACCGTGATCGCCACGAGGCCGCCCGCGAAGACAAGCCCGGCGTAGACCGCCGCCCCCAGGTCGTGAGGGGCTCGGGCCGGCCAGAGCCATGGGGTTGTCAGCACCGGTCCACGCCAGAGCGCATACGTTCCCACTACCAGGTACGCGATAGGCCCGATCCAGGCCAGCCCGCCGCCTGCGGCGAGCGCGCCCAGCAGGCCGAGGCCTACCAGGCCGGTGAGGTTGCGCAGGACACCGAGTGCTCCGCCGGCCAGGTGCGCGCCGGTGCCTGCGGCAGCCAGGGCTCCGGCTCCGAGGGCGGTCAGCGCGAGCACGGTGGTTAGCCGCAGGAACGGCAGCCAGCGGGCTGCCGTCCGCTCGCAATCGCCGAACGGGCTCGCGGACGTGACGGCGATGACCGCCGCGCATGCGGCTTCGAAGATCAGCGCCAGTTGCAAGACACCGGAGGCATCGAAGCGCCGGGACAGCGCCACCCGCAGCGCGACGGCGCATCCGGCGATGAGCGCGGCTGCTGCGGGAACCCTGCGGCTCGCGACGTGCAGCCGCACCAGCCGCACCAGGCGCACCAGGCGCACCAGGCGCACCAGGCGCACCCAGCGTGGCCTCCTTGCTTGCGCTCCAGACCTGCCCGCTACCGTCGGCGCTCCGATTCGTTCCAGCGCTGCGCTCGTCTCGCGACGCGCGATCCTGGCCGTGGCGGGCGCGCCTCGGGATTCGTCCGCGGTCACGGCAGCTGCCCGAGCGTGATGTGCCCGGCTCGCAGCGCGGCGAGGTTGCGGACGAGCCAGGCGCGCCGGGCCGACACCGGCAGCGCTGCGAACCTGCGCGTTGCGGCGAGCACGGCCGGGTCTAGCGCCGCTGCGGGCTGCTCGGTGCCCTGGGCGTTGCCGACTTGCTCGCTACCGGACGGCTGAGCACCAGGTGGCCGGCCAGCCGCATTCATCAGTGCCGTCCACACCGCGACCTGTGCGGCCGACGCGTGAGGGCCGGCGCCGACGACGTAAGCCAGGACGCTGGGGCCCGTGTTCGCGCGGACATTAGCCTCGAACTGCGCGACGCTGAGGGGTGGACCGAGCAGCTGATCCGGAAGGAGCATGCCGAGCAGACGCGAGCCGCTGGGGCTCGGCAAGGCCTCCTGACTGATCTCGACGGAGTTTCCTGGTCCCTGCGCATAGACCGCGGCCACCTGACTGATCTTCGTCGGCGCGAAGGGCAATCCAGCAATCTCACGCACGACGGGAGCGAGCGCGGCCACCGTGGCGGGTAGATAGCCGGCGTACGCGGGGTTGAGGCAGACCGGGATAGCGGTGCCACTGCACACGGGGGTAAAGCGCAAGGGCCGGTCGCTGGCGGCATCATGCAGGGCGGGAATCTCGATCATGCCGTGAGCGTCCAGCCTGCCCGTGCCGGCAAGCGCCACTGCCGTCCCGGCCATTAGCACGCCGCACGTGGCCGCAGCCGCGGCCACGGCTCTTGGCCGGCGCCAGGACCTGCCGCCGGAAAGACCGATCGCCGCCAAAGCCGCAACCGTGAGTCCGCCGCCAAACAGGACCTGAGCTATCGACAGGTCAGGGACGTACGGGTAGAAAGTCGCCACGCCTGGGTCCTTCCCGGTGTCCCACGGGCCGGTCACCAGCGGCAAGACCTGCCAGTACGACTGGCTGCCGACGATCAGCTCGGTGCTGAGCGCGAGCACGAAGAATGCCACGACGGCGGCCACCGGGGCGGTGAACCGGCTCGGCACCAACGTCCCTGCTGCGAGCCCGAGTGCCGCAAAAGCCGGCACGCTTGTGGCGGCAACTACGGCAGGCCACCACAGTGGTCCACCCCAGCTCGCCTCGCGAGCCGTCTCCCCGTAGGTGGCGGCCAGGCATATCAGGTAGCCCGCCAGGGCCCAGCAGCTGGTAGCGGCCCACGTAACCAGCAGCCGAGCCGACCGCGGCAAAGACGTGATGCTGACCAGGTCAGTCGTTCGACGGCGGGCCTGCCTTGTCCCTATTACGGCCGCCGCGCCGACCACAGGGGTGATGAAATCCACGACGGCACCGCTCTGGAAAGTCGCGGCGCGCACGTTCCACAACGGCGGCAAGGCCATGGCGGTGCGGTATGTCGTGAACCAGAACAAGAGGACGGCTGCCGGAAGGATCCACAGCATCGCGTTATGGCGCAGCTCCAGCCACAGCAGCCGGGCGGTGACGCGCCCGGAGTCGCAGGCCACCCTTGCGCGGCCCGCGGCCGTAACCGCCGTAGCGGCCGTAGCGGCCGTAGCGGCCGTAGTGGTCATGACCGGGCCGCCGCGAGAACCGCACTGTAGCCGCGCTCCAAGGGAGCGTCGCCGCTGCTGTGCCCGACACCGCGAGCGGTCAGCTCGGCCGGAGTGCCGGTGTAGACGATCGTTCCCCGGTCCATCAGAGCGACCCGAGCGCACGCAGCACCAACGTCCTCGACCAGGTGGGTACTGACCACCACGGTGGCGTGCTGCCCGAGGTCACGCAGCAGGGCGCGGAATGCTACCCGTTGCTCCGGGTCCAGCCCGGCGGTCGGCTCATCGAGCAGCAGCAAGTCCGGTTCGTTGACAATCGCCTGCGCGATGCCGACCCGTCGGAGCATCCCGCCCGAGAGCGTCCGCAGCCTCGCCTTGGCTTGATCACCGAGCTCGACGCGCTCGATGGCCGCAGACACCGCCGTCCGCATGCGGGCTGGCGGCACCTCCTTCAGCAGCGCGAAGTACTCGACGAATTCGCCGATGGTGAAACCCGGGTAATAGCCAAGGCTCTGCGGCAGGTAGCCAAGCCGCCGCCGGATCTCCTGGCGGGGGCGATACAAGCCTGGATCGCGGTCAAGCAAGCGCATCCGCCCCGACGATGGCGGCACGACGGTGGCCATCATCCGCAGCAGCGTGGTCTTGCCCGCGCCGTTCGGCCCGAGCAGTCCGAGGACGCCGGGCCCGGCCGTCAGGGTGATACCTCTCACCGCCATCGTTCGGCCAAAGCGCCGGGTAACGCGGGTGATCTCGACGTTCATGAAAGGCCTCCAACACTGAGCCGGTCGGCGCCCAAGCAAGCGCCACGGCCCAACGCTGCCTGCCGCGCCGTAGCCGGGTCATCACACCGGGGAGCCGACTCTGCGGCCATACCGCAGCGGCAGCCCGAGCCCGCATGACCACCGACTCATACCTGGGTATGACCCGCGCTGGAGTGATCCGCAGCCAGCTCGTGCGACCTACTCTGAGGTCATGGAAGGGACGCCGGTGGCTGCCCGCCGCCCCAAGACGGCGGCCAGCCAGTCCGGAGCGACGACGCGCGAGTCGGCCATGCGCGCGTGGCATGGGCTAGCCGAGGCGCTGATCGGGCCGGACTCGGCCCCCCAGTGGCACCGGCGCTCATCACGGCAGCGCCAGGCCGTCTACGTCACGCTCGGGCTGATGACACTGGTGCTGTGCGTCATCAGCCTGGCCAGCATGCATCTGGTGGTGGTCCCGCATAAGGACATTCACGGGATTGCGCTACAGCATGCTGGAACTCCGGCACGCAGCGGGTGGCTGGACCTGGTTGCCGTCGCGGTCGTCGCACCGCTGCCGCTGTCGTGGCGCTACCCGCTGGTCGCGTGGCGGATCGGATGGGTGGGCCTGCTTCTCGTCCCTGAGGTCGCGGCGCGCTGGTGGGGAGGATGGCCGTGGGGTCCAGCGCAGGTGCTTGCGGTGCTGGTCGCGTTTGGCGTAGCGGGATTGCGCCACCAGCGCCCGGTGCTGTGGTGGATGTGGGCGCTGAGCCTCGTCCCGTGGTGGATGTGGCTCCAGGCTGACGTGCCGAACCTCGACGGCCCGGCGGCTTCGACAGTCGTGTTCACGGCCTTGGCGATCGCGCTCGACAGCATCAGTTCCCGGCACCGGGCCCAGCGGGCCCTGACGGTGCAAACCGAGCGGACCGAGGCCGAACGGGGCCGACGAGCCGTGCTCGAGGAGCGGACTCGGATCGCCAGGGAGCTACACGACGTCGTCGCGCACCATATGTCGCTCATCGCTGTTCAGGCCGAGACTGCCCCGTACCGGCTGAAGGATCTGCCCGAGCCGGCTCGCGCCGAGTTCAGCTCGCTGAGTGGCACGGCCCGCGAAGCACTGGTCGATATGCGCCGGCTGCTCGGCGTGCTGCGCCAGGATCAGCCCGCCGTACTCGCGCCCCAGCCGCAGCTTTCTGACCTGCCGGCGCTAATCGAAGCCGCCCGCCGGGCTGGGGTATCGGTGGCAATGTCCGCGCCGCCCGAGTGGGGCCAGGTGCCGCCCGGCATCGGCTTGTGCGCCTACCGGATCGTGCAGGAGTCGCTCTCCAACGCCAGCCAGCACGCCCAGGGCGCGGAAGTCACGGTCTCGGTGAACACGGCGGCCGGCACGGTCGTGCTCCGGGTTGCTAACGGGCCGGGCAAGCCCGCCGCGAAGATCGAGGCCGGGCCGCGCGTAGGTCAAGGACTCGCCGGGATGCGAGAGCGAGTCACCCTGCTTGGCGGTTCGCTATCGGCAGGGCCGGCGCCCGACGGCGGCTTTCTAGTGTCGGCTGTGCTCCCGCTCGCCGGGACCGGATGACCGTGGGCGGGGACACCACGCGCTGCCTGATCGCCGACGACCAGGCGATGGTGCGCGAGGGCTTCGCCGCGGTACTCGCCGCCCAGCCCGGCATCATGGTCGCCGGACAGGCTGCCGATGGCGCCGAGGCTGTACGCCTGGCCGGGCGTCTGCAGCCCGACGTGGTCCTGATGGACGTCCGGATGCCGGTCATGGACGGGCTGCAAGCAGCCCGTGAGATCCTCAGCGGCGCAGCCAACCCAGTTAAGCCGCGCGTGCTGATGCTGACGACCTTCGACCTCGACGAGTACGTCTACGAGGCACTGCGCGCGGGCGCGAGCGGGTTCCTGCTGAAGGACGCGACCGCCGCCGAACTGGTGCACGCGGTCCGCGTGGTCGCGGCCGGGGATGCGCTGCTCGCACCGTCTGTGACCCGGCGGCTGATCGCCGACTTCAGTCGGCGACCGCGTACCGACCCGGTACCGCCAGCCGCGCTCAGCGCGCTGACGCAGCGGGAGACCGAGGTGCTGAGGCTGATTGCCCGCGGCCTCTCCAACGCGGAGATTAGCGACACCCTGGTCATCGCTGAGCAGACGACCAAGACCCATGTCGGTCGCATCCTGGCCAAGCTTGGCCTCCGCGACCGGGCCCAAGCCGTCGCGGTCGCCTACGAGTCCGGCCTCATCACGCCGGGCGGGTCCGGCCCGGCATAACCGGACGAGTCCGGCCCGGCATAGCCGGACGAGTCCGGCCCGGCCTAGCCGGACGAGTCCGGCCCGGCCTAGCCGGTCCGGCCACCCGGAGCCAGGAACCAGAACCCGATCGCGGCGGCAGCTGCCGGCTGCCCGCAGGGGATAGCGGCCCGCTCCCCGCGTCAGCCGGTACGCGGGAGCCGCTCGAACCGCGGCGGCCGCCGTTCGAGGAACGAGCTCACGCCCTCGCGGAAATCCGGGCGCCCGAAGCTCTCGATCATCAGGCCCCTGGCCTCGCGCTCGGCGGCGAGCAGGCCAGCGTGCAGCTGCTGGTAGACCTGCTTCTTCATGATCGCCATGGACGCTGGCGACGAGGTCGCGGCCAGGTTCCTGATGTAGTTCTGCGCGTGGCTCAGCACCTCGTCGCGCGGCAGGGCTGCGTTCACGACACCGAGCGCGGCCGCCTCGACACCGGTGACCTTGCGCGAGGAGAACAGTAGGTCCAGCGCGGTCGCGGTTCCGACAAGCCGCGGCAGCAGCCAGCCGATTCCCCACTCCGCTATGAGGCCGCGCTGCGCGAACGCGGTCAGCAGGACGGCATCGTCGGCCATGAAGCGCAGATCGCAAGCCAGCACGATCGGTACGGCCACCCCCGCCACGGGACCGTTGATCGCGGCCACGATCGGCTTGGGCACCGACAGGAAATAGGTGTGGGTGCCCAGGTGCAGATCGTCGCCGAAGGCTGGATCGCCGGGCTCAGACGCGAGACCTTCCGGCAAGATCTCTGCGGTGTAGTCGCCGGCGCTGACTGCCGACAGTCGCCTCATGTCGGCCCCGGCGCAGAATCCTCGGCCGGCACCGGTGACCACGATGCCGACGACCCGCGGATCGGCTTCCGCGGCTGCGACAGCGTGGCGGACCTCCAGCCCCATCCGATCGGTCCAGGCGTTGAGCGCCTCTGGCCGGTTGAGGGTGATGGTCGCAACCGGGTCCTCGACCTCGTAGAGGATCTCCTCATATGCGGTCACGAAGGCCTCCTCGCCCGCCGACGACGGATATCCCGGTCATTCTGAAGGCAATCCTTGCCCGCGTCGACCCGCGGTTGCGGCATGCCGCTGGCGCCAATGGAGATCCTTAGTCCGGCCAGGTCGCGGAGCTTCGGGTGCCTGGCACAACGCTCACCGCGGACGACCTGGGCCAATGCGTCGGAGTCGGCCTGCCGCAGGCGACGGCGAAGCTCGCGGCGCATGCCCGGCGCGCACCGCCACCGCCTCGGCTGACCGCCAGCCCGGTCGCCAGCAAGGCGATGGAAATGACGAGCCAGACCAGCATCGCGGCTTGCGGCCGCCCAACCCGCCTGACCAGCCGCCGCGGTCGCTCGCGCGCGCCGCGGTCATGCCGTCGCATGCGAGGTCGCGGCCGGATCTTCTCGCGAGCGGGCATGTCTTCACCCGATGTCAGGCGGGTAAATGTGCCCAGCATCGAAGCCAGCCCGGGGTCAGAGCCGACCAGCCTGCTCTCGATCGAATCCAGGGCCTGCTTCTCTCGTGAGCTGAGGCTCATCACGGCCTCCTCAATCGCATTGCCGTGGACCTCGCGATCCGCCTGCGGGCAGCGCGTTCGCGCCGCGGCCGAGGCAGCATCACCCGCAGGGATTTTATCGCTGGGCGACATATCGTTCGCAGGGGCGGGGTGCCAGCACTGCGGCTGCCGGTGAGTTGACAAACCGCAGATTAGTATGCGCAGACTAATCGGCGATGAACCTCAGCCGGTTGCTGATTCTGGGCTTGCTCGCCGAACAGGGCCCGATGCACGGGCACCAGATTCGCCGGACGGCTGCACTCACCAATGCCGAGGGGTGGGGCGGGATCACCGGTGGAGCCCTGTACGCCGAGTTGCGCCGACTCGACGCGGAGGGTCTCGTCCACGCGGTCCGTGAAGAGCAGGTCGGCCGGCGTCCCGCCAGAACAATTTACGAGATCACGAACGACGGACGGCTCGAACTTGTCGTCCAGCGAGACGCCGCACTGCCCGTCATCTTCGCTCAAGCGGATCCGCTGTCAGTCGTGCTGCTGTTCGCGCCCGGCGGTGACATGGCTGAGCTGGCCGGCGAGTTGAGGGCACGCAGCCGGCAGGTGCAGCTGCAGCTCGATCAGATGACGGCGGAGCGCGAGCGACTTACGAGGCTAGGGCTGCTCGCGCCGCTCGCAAGAGCTGCATTCCGCCGAGGGGAGCTGCGGCTTGAGGCGGAGCTGCGCTGGCACGAGGAGTTTGATCGGCTGTTCCATGCCCCTAACCGGCCTGATCGGTACGAATCAGACGACGAGACGGAGCAGTAGCCATGAGCATCACCGCGACCGCGGAGGCGGCCCATGCAAGCAGAACGAACCGGCTGGCGGCAGCGAACTTCGCCGCCTGCCTGTTGTTGCTGGCGCAGTACCTGCTGGGCATGGTGGTCAACATCTACGTGGTCCTTCCCAGCCATCATCCAGGTGCCAGCGCAAGCAACTATCTTTCCGGCATCGCCTCCGGACTTGGCTGGCTGATTCCGGACGGGCCGGCCTGGGCCGCGGCGCATGCCGCCTTCGGGCTGGCGCTCGTGGTTGCCGCGTACGCGGCCATTGCGCTCGCGCGGGGGCAGCGAAGCCGTGTGTACCTCGTGACCGCCACACTGGGCGCGCTGGCGATAACCGGCGCCGCCT
Source organism: Streptosporangiaceae bacterium (assembly GCA_030040155.1). Classification (GTDB taxonomy): domain Bacteria; phylum Actinomycetota; class Actinomycetes; order Streptosporangiales; family Streptosporangiaceae; genus JAJYUU01. The sequence goes on from JASHUG010000317.1 coordinate 15,626, forward strand.
TCAACGGCGTGAGTTTCCTCAACTACGGGCACCCCTTCAGCTCGATGATCATGGCAGGGCTATGGGCACTCGCGCTTGGCTGCTACCTCACCGGCTTGTTCTTCGCGGCCCGATCTCACCTGAGTCTCACGTAAGTCGCTGCACCTTCACGGCTCGGCAACGGCGACCCACAATGAGGGCATGACCGAAGGGCAGTCAGGGGACGTGTGCCCGCAGTGCGGGAGCAGCGCGTCTGTGCACTCAATCGAGGAACTCGTCACGCAGACGCAGAACCAGATGAACGCCCAGCAGCAGCTGGGTAACCAGCCCGGGCCAGCCGGGCAGCAGCAAGGTCCCACGCCCAGCTGGGCACAGGAGCCGACGTCCGGTCCGGTTGAGGGCGGCTGGCAGGGCGACAACTGGCAGGGCGGTAACCGGCAGGGCGGTAACTGGCAGGGCGGCTCGGGCTATCGCGACTACGGCGTGGGCGGCTCTGTCGGGGATGACATCGCCGGTCTCGCGATGGGCGCGGCCGGCCGGTTCCTCGGCCGCGCCATCGGCCGCCGCGTCGAGCGTGCGATGACCGAGAAGATCCTTCCGGCGATGCAGGCGAGGGGACAGCAAACGCTCGCGACGCAGATGGCAATCGCCCAGCGGTATCCGGATCTGCGCGCCTGCACGGCCGACAAGGTCATCTTCCTCGCCGGCGGAAGCCGTACAGCGCCCATGAACAGCGTCAACCTGTCGGCGGTCACGCTGGAACAGGCCGACGCTTTGGTGGCCAGCCTGCGAGACAGCTGAACCGGGCCGCTCTGGCCGGTAACCGAGGCAAGAGGCGCGCCATATCGCGTTGCTGCCTCTGGCCGAGCACGCCGCGGACGTTAGGCTGATGCTCCGGAATCGCATGCGATTGTGGGGAACGAAGCGTCGCCCAGCCGACGCCACCACCGAAGGGCTCATCGTGGCCGAGGAGGATCCGCAAGTTATCCCGTACCTGCTGTACGAGGACGCGGGCGCCGCGCTGGACTGGCTGGCCGAAACGTTCGGCTTTGCCGTCCGTGTCCGCAGCCAGCGCGCGGACGGCACGGTCCGGCACGGCGAACTGCAGCTGGACAGGGGCGGCGTCGTCATGGTCGGCTCGCCCGGTCCCGGCTTTCGCAGCGCGGCGGCACGCGGCGGGGCGACACAGCTGGTCCGAGTCGTCGTAGCTGACCTCGCCGGCCATCGGGACCGGGTGCTGACCCGCGGAGCGCAAGCGTCGCCTGTCGAACCGGGTGCGCCCGGCTGGCTCGCCTTCTCGGTCACGGACCCAGAGGGCCACGAGTGGTACTTCACCGAGCGCGCCACGGCCGACTCGTGACCGCCCACGCCGAGATGCCGCCGCCGCACGCAATCCGCGCGAGCAGCGTCGGCTCCGCGCAAAGCTAGCCGAGCTGGCGTGCCCTGCTAGGGTTGGGGCACGATGCGGATGTAGGGCCTCGGCGCCTCCCAGCTGCCGAACAGCGCCTTTGCGTCATCGTCGGAAACCGAGCCCGCGATGATCACATCGTCGCCCGGAGTCCATTGCGCCGGCGTTGAAACCTTGTGGTTCGCGGTCAGCTGCAGCGAGTCGATAACGCGCAGCACCTCGTCGAAGTTGCGTCCGGTCGTCATGGGGTAGACCAGGATCAACTTGATCTTCTTGTCCGGGCCGACCACGAAGACATTGCGGACCGTTTGGTTCTGCGCGGCCGTGCGGTCGGCCGGATCCCCGGAGACGTCGGCGCCGAGCATCCCGTAGAGCTTCGAGACCTGGAAGTCTGAGTCGCCGATCAAGGGGTAGTTCGGGCGTGCGCCCTGCGTCGCCTCGATGTCGTCGGCCCACCGCTCGTGCTTGTCGAGCGGATCCACGGAAAGACCGATGATCTTAACGCCGCGCCGGTCGAACTCCGGCTTAATCTTCGCCATGTACCCGAGCTCAGTGGTGCAGATGGGCGTGAAGTCCTTGGGGTGCGAGAAGAGCACCGCCCACGAGTCGTCGATCCAGTCATGGAAGCGGATAGGGCCCTCGGTCGTCTCCGCCGCAAAGTCCGGGGCCGTATCGCCAATCGTCAATGCCATCGTCCTGCTCCTGTCTGCTCGGATGCTTCACGCCGATTGGATAAGGGGATACAGATTCCGCTCGGGCGGGCCCACGGTGTTGCCGGTCGGGGTGGCGCTGGAGCCTGGGAGCCATTACACCAGCCGCAGCGCGGGCGTCTTCCTGCAACCCCCAAATCTCAGGCCAGGTCTACCCGGCGCGAGGTAGCAGCCCCGTGAGATAGCGGCCCCGTGAGATAGCAGCTCGGTGAGATAGCAGCTCGGTCAAGCCACGCCGTGAGCTATCAGCCCGTGACGGCCCCGGCCGCCGCAGCGGCGGATGGCCGGGGCCGTGCGTCTGAGCTCATGCGGCCCCCGGCCACACTTTCGCCGCCGTGCAGTCATGAAAGCCGGACCATGGCCTCGCGGCGACGGAAGGAGAATAAGAGCGCCGGGTATAGGGCAGCAACGCATTTATCGCTGGTCTCGCTGAGGCAGTTCAGCACCCGGGCCGACGACTGTTCCGCACAGTGCCGGCCTGCGCGCAGGAATCACGCGCGGTCGTTCTCTGCCGGGATCGCCTGGAACGCCCGGACTTCGACCGGAAGACGGCAAGCGACAGTTGCCTTCGCCGCCCAGGCCAGTGCGGCGTCGAGACCGGTCGCCTCGATCACCCATACCCCTCCGATGTGCTCCTTGCCCTCGACGAACGGCCCGTCAGTGACTAGAACGTCGCCGCTCGCGGACGCTCGCACCACAGCCGCCGTGTCGGGCGGTTCCAGGCCGCCGGCGAACACCCACGCCCCGGCAGCCCGCAACTCGGCGTTGAAGTCACCCACCGCCGTATAAACGGGCGCAATCTCCCCCGGAGCGGGCTGCGGCGTGCTTCCCCCACCATGGACGCTCAGCAGATACTGAGTCACGAATCCGCGCTCCCTTGCCTGTCGCTCGCAGGGCGATCCAGCCTGTCGCAGCAGGTCCAGCGTGCCACCGGGCCCTAACCCGCATCGCCCGCTCCGGCAACGCCTTCAGGCGACGCGAGAGCCGGCGAGCAGGTCAGCAGTACTACGCCTGACCCCACCGTGGCAGAACTAGTGACGGCCAGCGCCACCGGTGCGGGCATATGCCCGGGAAACAGCCGAGCACCAGAACCCAGGATCAGCGGGAAGATCATCAGCCGGAATTCGTCCACCAGCCCATGAGCCACCAGCGCGCGCACCAGTTGTCCGCTGCCCTCCACCAGCAGGTCGCCTCCGCCCTGCGCCTTGAGCTCCTCCACCTTGGTGATCACTTCTCCGCGCAATATTGTGGTCGGCCCCCAGACGGCCGCTTCGTCGGCGAGGGTGGCCGACACGACGTACTTCTCGATCGCGTTCATGCGCTTGCCGAAGTCATCGCCGGTCATCCTCGGCCAGCTCGCCGCGAAGCCCTCGTAGGTTCGACGGCCAAGCAGCAGCGCGCTCGCGGCGAACAGCTCTTCGCACTTGAACGCGTCACCCTCCGGTCCGCGATCGAAATCAAAGGTCCAGCGAGGCTCCTCGATTACGCCGTCCAGCGACATGAACTCGGTTACCACAATCTTCCGCATGGCTACCTCCTATCGGCTTTAGCGGCCCGGCCGGCGCCGCGCTCCACCCGGCCGGCGCCGCGCTCCACCCGGCCGGCGGCGCGCTCCACTCCCTATACGTACGGACCGGTCGCGGATCGACACGCCGCGAAGAACTACCCAGGGCGCTGGCCTGGAGCAGGCCCGAAGGCCCGCCCGCGCCAGCGGCGCGGTGGCGGGCTCCCGCGCCGCCCGCGGACGGCGCACGCCACACTTGTCCATGCGGAAAGGAGTCAGATGAGCCGCTCACTCAGCTCCGTGATCGCCGGCGAGCCGGTACCTGGTGCGCCCGCCGGCCGGATCACGTCCACGAACCCGGCGCGAACCAGCGAGGTCGTCGCCGAGGTCGCGCTCGGCGACGCCGGCACGTTCGCGGCCGCCGCCCAAGCCGCCCGCGCCGCCCAGCCCGGCTGGGCTGACGTGCCGGCGCCGGTCCGGGGTCGCGCGATTGCGCACATCGGCCGCCTCGTCGAGGCTAACTCCGCGGCACTGGCGCGGCTGGTCACCCGCGAGATCGGCAAGCCCTACGCCGAGGCACTCGGCGAGGTCCGCGAGATCGTCGACACGTGTGACTTCTTCCTCGGCGAGGGCAGGCGTCTGTACGGCCAGACGGTACCGAGCGAGATGCCGGATAAGCAGCTGCTGACGTTCCGCAACCCGGTTGGGGTCGTCGGAGTCGTCACCGCTGGCAACTTCCCGGTCGCCGTGCCGTCGTGGTACCTCATCCCGGCGCTGCTCTGCGGCAACGCGGTGGTGTGGAAGCCGGCCGACTACTCCCCCGCGTGCGGTGCCGCGCTCTTCGACCTGATAGTCCGCGGCGGCGGCCTGCCCGACGGTGTTCTGAACCTCGTGCAAGCGAGCGGAGAGGAGACCTACGCCGGACTGGAGCGGGCGCTGGCGGAAGGGAATGTCGACAAGGTCGGGTTCACCGGCTCCAGCCAGGTCGGCGCCCGCATCGGCGAACTGACCGGCCGGTACCTGCAGTCGGCCTGCCTGGAACTCGGCGGCAAGAATCCGATGGTGGTCACGCCGAGCGCCGATCTCGACCTCGCGGTCGAGGCGGCGCTGTTCGCCGGGTTCGGGACGGCGGGCCAGCGATGCACTTCGCTCGGGACCGTCATCGCGCACGAGAGCATCCACGACGACTTCCTCGCCCGGTTCGACGCTGTTACCAGGAGCGCCGCGATCGGCGATCCGGCCGGCGACGTGCTCTTCGGTCCGATGCTGGATCAGAAGTTTGGCGACCGTTTCGAGGAGTACCTGAACTGGCTGCAGCCGCACCACGCGGTGTTCGGGTCGACCGCCACCGGCCGGATCACTGCCGCCAACCCGCGCAAGGGCTTCGTCGGCGATCCGGACGCCGGGATCTTCTACCACCCTGTGATCGCCGTCGGCGTTCGGCCTGACGACGCGATCTTCCGTCAGGAGACGTTCGGCCCGCTGGTCGGCGTCACCAGCTACGCGACGCTCGAGGAGGCAATCGAACTCGCCAACCTGCCTGGCTACGGCCTATCGTCCTCGATCTATACCGGCCAGGCCGACGAGGCGTTCACGTTCCGTCGCGGCGTTACCGCGGGGATGGTCAGCGTGAACAACTCGACCTCCGGGGCCGAGGCCCACCTCCCGTTCGGCGGCAACGGCAAGTCCGGCAACGGCTCACGGCAGTCCGGCATGTGGGTACTCGATCAGTTCACGCGGTGGCAGTCGGTGAACTGGGACTATTCAGGGAGGCTGCAGAAGGCTCAGATGGATGTCACCGAGCTCGTACCCGACGAGACTTTCCGCCTCTCGGACTGACCGGAGCCGCGTGGCAAAATGCCGGCATGACGAACGACCGGATCGAAGTCCAGCGGATAATCGAGGCGCCGCCGGAAGCCATCTTCGCGGTGCTGTCCGACCCTCAGGGCCATGTCTTGATCGACAGCTCGGGCATGCTCCAGTCGGCCGATGGCCGACCCGTGACCGCGGCCGGTGACACCTTCGTCGTCCATATGGACCGCGAGTCCCTGAACGACTATCCGCTGGGCAAGTACGACGTAACCGTCAGGATTACCGAGTTCGAGCCGGGCCGCCAGATCGCCTGGACCATCGAGGGCAACATCAACCCGCCGATCGGCCACGTCTACGGCTACCGGCTCGAGCCGTCCGGCGACGGCACGCTGGTTACCTCCTACTACGACTGGTCGAACATCAGCCAGCAGTGGCGCGACGCGAACATCTTCCCGGTCATCTCCGACGGCGCGCTGCGTGCCACCCTCGGCATCCTTGCCCGCACGGTGCGAGCCCGTACGGTGCGAGCCCGCTCGTCCTAGCCGCCGATGGCGAGCCCGCTCGTCCTAGCCGCCAATGGCGAGCGCTACAGCGACGCTGACGGTCAGGCTGCGAACAGGAAGCTGACCTCGGCGGAGGCCTTGGTGCCAGGGAAGTCGCTGGTGATCGCCGCTATCTTGATCACCTTGGGCGCGACGGACGGGACCCGGTAGGTGAGGTTCAGGACCCGGTAGGCCCGCAGCTGCTCGCACCCGGTCCGCACGCGCGGGTAGCGCTTGAACTTGATCTGCCCGTCGGGCCCGTTCACCTTGATGTTCGCGATACCGGCCTGCGCCCCGAGCCGATCCGGCTCGGTCGCGATGATCCGCAGTTTGATCTTCTCGCCTGGGCGGACCTGGGTCCCTGCGGGCACGCTCGAGGAGATGCTGACCTCCGGCCCGAGCAGCTCGCCCGGCAGGCCGGCCGAGAACGTGAAGCTCCTCGTGGAGCCCTGATAGTAAACGATCGTGGTAACGCCGAACCGTGATCCAGGAACGTCGGAGCCGGACGGCAGCGCGCACACGTTGAACCGGAAGTCGCCATCGATCAGACCGCCGGGCTCCGTGTGCATCATGCCGACGACGCTTTGCCCGTTGAGTTTGCCCATCGTGGCCAGGACCGTCCCGCGGATCACCTGGTGCCGGCCCGACTGCGGGCAGTAGGCGTAAACGTCCAGGTCGACGTCCGTCGGCGTCGGCATGTTCGAGATCACCTCCTGCCACTGGCACGGACGCGTCCGGTTGATCAGCTCCGGCAGCGCGCCGGCCGGACCGGGCGTCAGCGGCCGGACCGGCCCAGGCGGTGCGGCGTTGGCTTTGGTCTGCCTGGCGGGCTTGTAGACGCCCCACTCGATAGTCCTGGTGACCCCGGCCACCCGTGCGGTGACCTCGTAGGCACCATAGGGCATGGCCCCGCGGTCCACCGCTGTGGAATAGGCACGGCCGTAGCTCGTCACCATCATGTTCCGGCTGAACAGCGTCTGCGGGCCGGCGGCCGTCAGCCGGAACCAGGTCATGTGCATCGTTTCCGGGCCGACCAGCCGCCCGAGCGCGACGATCGCGGTCACCGAGTGCGTGTTGGACCGGTAGAACGACGTAGCCCCGAGCGGGTTGCCGATCGAATTGACCGATGGCGCCATGACCAGGATCTGGATGGGCCCGCGCACGACCGATCCGACCGGCCGCGGCGGGCTCGTCTCACCGCAACCGGCACAGACCACCGCCACCGCGGCGGTGCAGCCGGCGAGCGCCTGCCATCGCGGGCGTAGCCGACGGCGCGGTGACCTGCTGGTCTGCGTGCGGAGCAACACGACCCGACTATTTCCTATCCGAAAGCGACGCCGTAACCCGGCCGGGCATGCCGACGACCGCAGTGCCTCAGCGTAGAACCCGGCTTGGCGCGCCGGGCGGCATGTCCAGGAACTATACACGGCATTCAGGCTGATTTCGGACTGTGAGACAACCAGTACTGTGCGTCACGTCTTCGACCTGTTGCGTAAGGGAACGAGGTGGTAGTCACGACAGCACCTTGCCGCGGAAGTTGCGCAGGCCCATGGTCAGGAAAACCACCGCGAACCCCACCAGCACCGGGTATATCACGTACAGGTGCAGGTGAGGGGCCGTGGTGAAGGCAGCGCGCATGCCCTCGTTGACGTAGATCAGCGGGTTCAACAACACGACTGTCTGGAGCCAGTGCCAGCCGCCGACCGTCACCGGCGCCAGCTTGGTCCACGGGTAGTAGGTGCCGCCGAGGAATGTGATCGGCAGGATGATGAAGCCGAACATCAGGCCGATGTTCTGAGGCTGGAAGCTGGTGCCGAGCACAAGCCCGAGACCGGCCATCGCGATGCACGCCAGCGGCACGATCGTCAAGATCAGCAGCCAGTTCAGGGTCAGGTGCGCGTTTACCCCTGGCGCGTGCACGACCGATGCGATCGGCAGCACGATGATCGCCGACAAGATGCCCTGGGCCGCACCGGAGAGCACCTTGGCCACCGCGACCAGCCAGATCGGGCACGGCGCCTGGACCCTGTCCTCGATCTCACGGGTAAAACCGAATTCCTGCGCCATCGCGAGCGCAATGGACTGGACGCCCTGGAACATGATCGAGATGCCCACGACGCCAGGCACCAGGACCGTCGCGAAAGCCGATTCCTGCACGGGGCCGTGGCCTCCGATGCCCTGGCCGATCTTCGGGAACACGTACAGGAACACGAAGCACAGCAGGAACGGCTGGATCAGCGTGCGCAGCACGAATATCCCCAGCTGCTTGCGCAGCACGACCAGGTCCCGCAGGAGCAGGGCGCCGAGCGCGGTCCAGCTTGCGGCGACAACCGAGCGAGTGGGGCGGCCGAAGCCGGCAGCGGGCTGGGCCGAGACAGAGGTTGCTGACGCGGTCATTCTTCCCTCAGCTCCTTGCCGGTGAGGTTGATGAAGACGGTCTCCAGGCTGGGCTCGGAGACCGAGATGTCTACGAGGTCGAACCCGCCCGCTTCGGCCGCGACGACGATCCGCGGCACGAGCCGGTCGGTGGCCTTGACGTGCAGCTCCAGCCCGCCCTCGACCTGCCGGGTCCGCGTGATCCCCTCGATCTCGCGGCCGAGCAACTCAGCGAGCTTGACGGCATCGCCGCCGGTCTTCACGGTCACCACGGTGTCGGCGTCGATGCTTTGCTTGAGACCGGCCGGGGTGTCCAGCGCAAGGATCTTGCCGTGATCCATGATCGCCACCCGATCGCACAGCCGGTCGGCTTCCTCCATGTAGTGGGTTGTGAGCAGGATCGTCTGGCCCGCCCGGTGCAGCTCACCCATCAGGTCCCAGAGCGCCAGCCTGCTCTGCGGGTCCAGCCCGGCTGTCGGCTCGTCGAGGAACAGCACCGACGGACTGTGGAAGATCGCCCGCGCCACCATCAGCCGCTGGGCCATGCCACCCGAGAGCGCATAGACCGAGGCCTTGGCCCATTTCGAGAGCTGGAACTGGGCAAGGAGCTGGTCGGCTATCCGCCTGGACTCCCGCGCGCCGATTCCGAACAGCCGACCGTGGAAATACAGGTTCTCCCAGACGGTGAGCTGCCGGTCCAGCGTGTTCTGCTGGGACACGATCCCGCTCAGCTGCTTGGCCAGCGCCGGCTGCGCCGCGACGTCGACGCCGCCAAGCAGGGCCCGCCCTGAGGTCGGGACCACCCTGGTGGTCAGCATCCCCGCGGTGGTGGTCTTGCCCGCACCGTTCGGGCCAAGCAACCCGAAGATCTCTCCGGCATAGACATCCAAGTTGAGCCGGTCGACGGCGGCGAAATCGGTCCCCGGGTACACCTTGGTCAGGTCCTCGGTATGGATGACTGCTGTGGGGTGGCCGTCATTCACGCCGCTCGTCGTCGCCGTCGCGGCTGGCGCAGTCCGCATCCCGCTACCTTTCTCTGGTCAGTTAGCCGCAGCCCAGAGAGCGCGGCTGCCGCCGTTACTGGTACTCCGACGCTCAAAATGCCCGCCGGGCAGTGGCTTTGGTCATGGTACTGTCCTGCGCGCTGGCGCTGGCAACACGTGAGACCCGGCTCGCACGGTCGCGGCCGATATGTCATGGCGCAGCCAAAACTCGGCCACCGGACCAGCCCCGCTGGCCTGATCAGTGGATGGATGCTGGCATCCTGGTCGCCATGCTGAGCCGCCTGATGTCACTCGCCCGTGTTGACTTCGCGCCGCGGCACGGCCAGCCCGCGTCCGGCCGGGTGCTGCTGGCCACTCTGGGATCGATTGCCGGATCGCTTGCCGCCGACGCTGTCCTGGTTGTTATCGGCCAGGCCGTGTTCCCGTCGACACGCGGTTACCCCCACTTCCAGTTCCCCGACTATGCCAAGCTCACCGTGATCGGCGTTGTCATCGCCTGCGCGGCCTGGCCCGTGGTCACCCGGATCACGTCCGCCCCTCGGTGGCTTTTCTTCCGGCTAGCCGTGCTTGTCACTCTTGTCCTGTGGCTGCCAGATCTGTACATCCTGCATGGCGGCGCTCCGGGCAAGGCAGTGGCGGTGCTGATGCTCATGCACCTGGCGATCGCCGTGGTGACCTACAACCTGCTGGTCCGGCTCGCGCCGATCCAGCCTGACGTGCGGGCCAAGCCTGCGCCGCAGCACGCCCGCCAGTAACTGCGCGACTGAGCGGCTTCATGGTGCGGGTTTGAGGGCCGGCTCCCGCAGGCGCAGCAGGCAGGGCGCGGGACAACCGCGCATCCAAAGGCGCCCAGGTGGCTGGGCGCGGTTGGTGCCGCTGGAACGACACCTCCGGCGCCCAGCCAGCCCTGGCGGGGACGCTACAGGTCGGCGCGCGACGAGCGGTCAGCGCCTGCCCCACGCTCGCGCCGCGGCTCACCAGGGACAGGGGAACATCACCATCCGGCGGGGGCCTGCACCGACCGATCGCGAGTCAGCTCGAATAGCTCAAGCGTGAGGCCGTAGTAATCACCAGTCTGGCCGAGGTGAGTCATGGCGAGCCGCCGGCAGACGGCGAGCGACCTGACGTTGTCCGGATCGACCACGGCGACGACGCGATCAAGTCCGCGGGCGCCGAACGCAAGCCCGAGAGCGCCGCGCGCAGCCTCGGTCGCGTACCCCTGACCCCAGTGATCGGGGTTGAGGTGCCAGCCGATTTCCACCTGCTCCGTGGCGGGCAGCGGCTGCAGTAACACGGCACCGATCAGTTCCCCCGTCGAGCGGAGCTCGAACGGCCATAGCCCGTAATCCGGCTCGGCGGCGGCTCGCTCAGCCATTGCATCGAGTCGCACCCGCATCTGCTCCAGCGAGGGAACCGGCACGCGTGGCTGCGGCCCCAGCCAGCGCATGACCTCGTCGCGCCCGTAGATGGCGAATGCACCAGGGGCGTCTGCTGTCCGCCAGTCGCGAGCGATCAGCCGGTCCGTGCGGAAGTGCTCCATGCGGTTACCCCTCTTCGGCTAAGCACCCGGCGGACCACATTAGGCTCGGGCCGGGAGTTGATGCCACATGGGACACCCGGCTGCGAGCGGGCTGTCGGCGGGAACCGACCTGGTTCCCGTCTTGGCGGTCGCCAGCGGCAAGGGCGGGGTCGGCAAGACCACGGTCGCCGTCAACCTGGCGCTCGGCCTGCAGGCGCTCGGGCTGACAGTCGGGCTGGTCGACGCCGACCTGTACGGACCCGATGCTGCGCACATGCTGGGCCTGCGGCGGCGGAACATGACCAGGTCGATCACGCTGTTCGCGGCTCGCGGCCACGCGTCCTCGCGGCTTGAGGTCGCCAGGCAGCACGGCTTGCAGCTGGCATCGGCCGCGTTCTTGATGGGCGAAAGCCAAGGGCTCGGCGTGCAGGCTGGGATCGCGCAGCTGCTGGTCAGGCGACTGATCGCCGATGCTGACTGGGAAGATCTTGACTGTCTCGTGGTGGACCTTCCGCCGGGGTCGGCCGACATCCAGCAGTTCGTGTTCGCGCTGGCCGGCCGCCGCGTGCATGTGCTGCTCGTGGTGACGCCGCAGGTCGTCGCGCACCGGGATGCGCACCGGCTGATCACGGAACTGGATCGGCACGGAGCCGTTATCGCGGGCGGGGTCGAGAACATGGCCAGCCTCACGTGCCCGAGCTGCGGTGCGACAAGCGAGCTGTTCGTGCCCGCGCCGCCGGAAGAGAGCATCTGGGGCACGGTGCCGTTGCTCGCGAGCATCCCGTTCAGCGGCGTGGGCGCTCACGAAGCGGACAACGGCCTGCCGGTATTCGTCACAAACACCGTCCCCGAGCAGGTCAGTGCCTACAAGAGCCTGGCCCGTCAGGTAGCGGCCCTGCTGCGCGCGCCCGACTAGCTCGGCGCGGCGACCGTCATGGCGCCATCCGGGCCGAGTATGAGCGGGACAGGTCACCGCCGACAGCCGCGACGGTATGCTGCCTCTGCCGTGGCTGCAGGCCAGGGTCGTGCTGCCCGCGCTGAACGGCATCTCCACCGAAGGTCATGGCGGCCGGCTACCTCGTCACCGCTGCTCGCCGTGATCGGGCCGTGCCCCGACGGGAGTTAACAAGAAGCCTAGTCAACTAGGCCGGAAGGAAGCGGAATGGGAACGATCCAGGTCAGCAGCGAGCGAGAGGTCGGCGCGCCGGCCGAGGTCGTTTACAGCTACCTCGCCGACATGCGCAATCACCACCCGCGATTCCTGCCTCCTGCGTTCTCGAACTTCGAGGTGGAGTCGGGTGGAGTCGGCGCCGGGACGATCATTACGTACACCTTCACCGCGGGCGGGCGCACTCGGCAGTACCGGTCGCAGGTCGCCGAGCCTGAGCCAGGGCGGGTGCTGACCGAGTCCGATATGAACTCGAGCGCGGTGACTACCTTCACAGTCACCCCGCACGGCGACACCAGCAGGGTCAGGATCTCCAGCACCTGGAAGGGCGCGGGCGGGGTCGGCGGATTCTTCGAGCGCATGTTCGCGCCGCGAGTACTGCGCGGCATATTCGCCGACGAGCTTGGGCGGCTCGATGCCTACGCACGGGCCAGAAGCGCCAGCTGAGACTGCCGCTGCCCCGGCCGTGCCTGCGACGCCGTCAATGTCCTGCGGGCCGATGTCGCTCCAGGTCAGACTCGGACTGCTGACGTTCTCGTGCCGTCGCCCGGCGCTGACGCCGGGGTGGGCGAGCCGGCCGGGGTGAGAGCGGCGCCTGACTGGCCGGGAAACCTGACCTGGATGTCGAGACCGCCTTCCTCTGGTGCCCACACCCACACGCTGGCGCCGTGCGCGGCCGCGATCGCACCGACGATGGACAACCCGAGACCAGGGCTGTCGCCATCCGAGGTGCGCGTGCTACCGCGATGGCGGAACGGCTCAAACAACCCGGGCACCTCCGCCGGGTGAATCACCGGCCCGGTGTTGGTCACCGACAGCACGGCCTGGCCTGACGCCGTCGTGGTACGCACCGTGACCGTGCCGCCCTGGTGGTTGTGCCGGATCGCGTTGTCGAGCAGGTTCGTGACCAGGCGCTCGGCCAGCCGGGCATCACCGGGGAACGCGGCCGGGCTGTCGACGACCGCGAGGCTGATGTCGCGCTGGTGCGCGTCGGGCGACCGGGAGAGCACCGTCTCCTGCACCAGCGCGGCGAGGTCCACCGGCTCGAACTGGTCGAGCCCGCGCTGGCTGCGCGCGAGCATCAGCAGCCCCTCGATGAGCCGCTCCTGCTGCTGTCCGGCGGCGAGCAC
>JASHUG010000318.1 GCA_030040155.1 Streptosporangiaceae bacterium
TCCAGGCCGCCATCGCTTACCACCGGCGGTGCCTGGGCGAGGTCGGGCTCCAGGTCGGTGGTCTTGCCCGCGATCGCCGGGTAGTTCATCAGCGGGCGGTTCCACATCCGCAGGTTCTCGTAGCCCACCGTGTAATAGGAGATGTTCGGGTCCATGTAATCGATGTCGCCCGTCCCGAGCATGTACAGGGTGCCGCCGTAGCGGGGCGTGCCCGCACTGCTGGTGCTCGTGCTGGGGGCAGTGGTTGATGAGCACGCGGCCACGCCTGCCAGCGTGACGACAGCACCCAGGATCGCGAGGCCTCGCGAGGCACGGAGTGATCGGATCATCCGCTTCCTCTTTTCTCAACTGGCTCTTAAGCTGGCACCTACTAATGCCGCGCTCGACACGAACGTGCAGAGCGCAGCGGCATCGGCCACCCCCCGCGCGCTTAGCACTCAGCCGCGGGCCAGACCGTCACTGCAGCGTCGGCCCATCCCATAGGGCAGTAACAACGCATCTCCTGCGACAATATGTTCGCATCTTGAGCAGTCGTTCGTACCGTAGCTATCTCACGAAATAAGTGTCAAGAGTCCTGGTTAACGAAAGGCTGCGCAAAGGCCTCGGTTCAGCTACGAAGATCCAACGCCGGAAGGACGGCGTGCCCGAGCAGGTCGATCCCGCCGCGGTCAGTAAGACCGTGCGGAGTACCGAACTCGACCCTGCTGGCGCCGGCGTCGATCAGCTTCTGAGCCTGCTCAGCCACCTGGTCGGGTCGGCCGGAGAACGCGAACATGTCGAGCACGTCGTCGGGAATGAGCTTCCCGGCCCGCTCGTGCTCGCCGGCGTCCACGTACTCGCTGACCTTGGCCAGCAGGTCCGGCGGGAGTTCCAACGTGGAGTCGAGCGGGCCGACGACAGCCAGATACATCGCCACCTCGTTCCGTGCCTTAGCGCGTGCGGTTTTCCCGTCCTCGTCCACGACGGTGACGGCTCCGACGACAATCCCGACTGCGTCGGTGTCGCGGCCTGCCGCTGCCAGACCTGGAGCAAGGCGCTGCCGCATCACCCCGATCATCGCGGGGTTGACGGTCCCGCCGATTTTCACCTCGTCGGCGATCTCGCCGGCCATCGCCGCGGTGGCAGGCCCCCAGGTGCCGATAAGCAGCGGCGGCAGCACTGTCGGCAGGGGGTAACGAAGTCGGGTACCGGCGGCCAGGCTGAACACCGAGCCAACCACCCCATCGACCTCACCACTGAGCAGCGCCCGGACGACCTGCACCGCCTCGCGCAGGTGGGTGACCGGCCGGTCCTGGTTCAGGCCGATCGCGGAAAGCCAGGCGCCTCGGGCGAGGCCAAGGTAGGCGCGGCCGCGCGATGCCTGCTGGAGAGCCGCTACCTGGCCGGCGATCTCATACGGATGCAGGGTGTAGGGGTTCCAGCACGCCGCCCCGAGCCGTACCCGCGACGTGGCCCGCGCCATTTCTAGCAGCGGATAGATCGGGGGCTGGAACAGCAGGTCGCCGTACACGCTGAGCACGTCGAACCCGTGCTCCTCGGCCGCAACCGCGAGGGCGGCGTAGTCTCCGTCACGCTTATCCGCCTGCAGGCCCAGGCCTATCTCGGCGCGCCTGCTCACGTGAGGTCGCGCGAGTTCAGCCGGCGGACGCCCGTGCGCTCGATGCGCATGGTCAGCCCTTCCTCCGGGTCGGGGCAGCAAACGATCGAGTCGCGCTCCAGCCAGTCGCCCGCGGGGAGTCGCCGTTGCTTGGCCGGAAGCAGCGGGAGCACCGCCTGCAATGCGTAGATGCAGAAGTGGCGGCCGGCCGGGAGCCGAAGCTCAGAGCTGTTAACCAGGTCGAAGTAGTCACCCACGCGCAGGCCGCAGACCGAGCGGCCCTCGATCCGGTCTACCGTGACCCGAAGATCGAACAACTCCATGTCGGTCTCGGCTTCCGCGGGCTCCGGATCACCACTCATGTTCACAGACCTCGCTTGTCATCGCGGACGACCTGGCCATCCTTCATCACCCACCGCAAGGTCCGCAGCGCGGACACGTCGCGAGACGGGTCCTCGTCCATCGCGATCAGGTCTGCGTAACGCCCCGCCTGCACCGTGCCGAAGTCGTCGTCCGCGCCGAGCCAGCGAGCCGGGATTGCCGTCGCGGCCCGCAGAGCCGCCAGCGGCGTGAGCCCGAATCCCGCCATGTGCTCAAGCTCGCGAACCGTCGCGCTCGTGCCCTCAAAGTGCCAGAACGGCGGCATGTCGCTGCCGAGCATCACCGGAACTCCGGCCGCCAGGGCCAGTTTGTAGCTCTGCTCATGGCGCGGCCCGGCATCCAGCGACCGCTGCTGCATCCATCTCGGCACGCCCAGCTCATCGAAGAACTCCCCGCAGCGCGTCACCACCAGTGTCGGGACCAGGTGGGTGCCGTACTCGGCCATCAACTCGGCCACCGGCCCGGTCAGCTCGTAGCCATGCTCAACGCAGTCAAGGCCCAGCCTGACCGCCTCGTCGATGACCGGTGCCGGTCCGGCGTGTGCCGTCACCTTCCGGCCCCAGTCATGTGCGGTCTCGATCACGGCGGCCATCTCATCGCGGGTGAGCTGCCTGGTGTCGATTGCCTCGTGCCGGCCGGCGATACCGCCGGAGATCATGACCTTGATCAGGTCGGCACCCGCCTTGATCTGCGCCCGGACTCCGCGCCGGAAGCCGTCCGCTCCATCACACTCGACGGTGTCGCTGCCCTCGTGCCCGTGGCCGCCCGTGCATACGAGTGCCTGGCCGGCCGTGAAGATCCGGGGCCCTGGGACCTGGCCGGCAGCGATCGCGTCGCGAAGCGCGAACTCAGCGTGGTCGCGCTCGGCGACGCAGCGAACCGCGGTGACGCCGCTGCGGAGCGTCTCATGGGCGCCCGCCGCCATGTAGAGCGCGAGCGCATGCGGGCCGAGTGCCCGGGTCCGGTCTCCGCCCGTGCCCGGCAGCGCGAGTGAGAAGTGCGTGTGCATGTTCACGAGGCCGGGCATGACGTACGCGCCGGCCAGGTCGATCTCGTCGATCCCCTCCGGGGCGCCGGGCCGGACGTTGGCTTCGGTGCCGCTGTGCTGGATGCGTCCGTCGCGAACCCAGATGGCCCCGGTCCCGATCGGGGCGTCGGCGACGCAGTCGATGATCGTGCAGTTGCGCAGGAGCGTGTCGGTCCGTGTCATCAGGCACCGAGGTCGAAGGCAGTCCCGGCACGGTAGCGCAGGTAGTCCAGAACCACCAGGTCGATCTGGTCATGCGGAAGATCATCGGCCTTGAGCCGGTCATCGAGGTCTTCGGTGAACGCCCACTGCCACAACGCCGTAGTGACTGCCTCCGCGTCAGTGCCGTCAGGCCGGTGGCCGACCCGGTCCAGCAAGAGAGCTACCTCGGCCCGGAGCGGGTCCTCGAGTGCCGCGGCAGCGCGTTGCCCATGTCTCCCCAGTGTCGCGTCGCGCAGGCCGACTAGTCGCGCGAGCTCGAAAACCGGGTCCGCGTGGTCGTCCACCCGCAGATTGGTGTGCTCGTCGTTGACGTCGTAGTGCTCGCCGCCTTGACCGGCTTCGTGGGCGCCGTCGGGCGTGACCACGAGGATGGCGGCACTCTGCCGCCCGCGCCGGTCGCCGCCTGCCCGGTCCCCCGCCAGCAAGGCCGAGACGAGGCGCCGGCCAAACGACTCGGCGGGCGTGCCCGCCAGCCACGCCCGTTCCATTGCCCCTACTACTTGCGGCCCGGCGAGGATGTTTCCCTGGATCGCGTAGCCAGGGCCGGTCAGGCCGCCCGCCCACGGGTTGGCCTTCGGACCGGTATACGTTGCCGAGCCGCCGTTACGATCGACCACCCCGACCTGGCGCCCATCGGGGCCAGGATCGCCGGCGAGCAGCGCTGCGACGACGTCCGCAGCCGGCAGTCCGGTCTTCAGCAGATCGAGCCCGCGCGGCCGGTAGGTCATGTTGCAGTGCGCCTGGGTAGCGATGGCGCCCGCGCCGACGGCCGCGGCCGCAACCGCACGCCCGACCGCAAGGACCCTGGACGCGACCGCTACACCCAGCCACTGGCGGTCCTCACTGACGGCAACGATGGAGAACGTCATCGAGTGCTACTCACTTCAGCCCCGCATTTCGGCAACCGAGCGGTTCGGCAACCGGACAATGTTCGTATGGTAGAAGAGGGCTAGAAGGGCGTCAACGTCGTGCAGATCGGCGTTCGAGCCGACTGGCCGGAGGGAGCATCGTGATATGGCGTCCATCGTCGCGACTGCAGACGAGGCCGTGGCGGGCATCGCTCATGGGTCCACCGTGCTTGTCGGCGGGTTCGGCCTTGCCGGCGTGCCCATGGACCTCATCGATGCCCTCGTCCGGCAGGGCGCAACCGGACTGACGCTCGTCAGCAACAACGCCGGGAACGGCACTGCTGGCCTGGCCGCGCTGCTCGACGCGGGCCGAGTTCGTAAGGTGGTCTGCTCGTTCCCGCGGCAGAGCGACTCGCAGGTGTTCGACAGGCTCTATCGCGCGGGAAAAGTCGAGCTTGAGCTCGTGCCGCAGGGCAACCTCGCCGAGCGGATCCGCGCCGCTGGCGCAGGCATCGGTGCTTTCTACACTCCCACCGGGGTCGGTACTCCGCTGGCCGAGGGCAAGGAGACGCGAGTCATTGACGGGCGCGCCTATCTTCTTGAGCACCCGATCAAGGGCGACGTCGCGCTGATCTCGGCCTATAAGTCCGATGGTCTCGGCAACCTGGTCTATCGCAAGACAGCCCGCAACTTCGGGCCGGTCATGGCGACCGCCGCCACGACCGTCATCGCCCAAGTCACCGAGATCGTCCCGGTCGGCGCGCTCGATCCTGAGACCGTGATCACGCCCAGCATCTACGTCGACCGGGTCGTCCAGGCCGCCGCCCGCGAGCCCGGGGCCTGCGGAGTCTGCTGATGACCGCCGCTGCCGCTTGCGATGCCGAGACGGTCGAGCACGCCCGGCGCGGTCCGCTCTCGACCGACGAACTTGCTGCGCGCATCGCACTCGACATCCCGCCCCGGTCTTACGTCAACCTCGGCATCGGCCAGCCCACTCGCATCGCGGACTACCTGGATCCGGCGGCCGGGATCATCCTCCATACCGAGAACGGCATGCTCGGCATGGGCCCGGCCGCTCATGGCGACGAGATCGACGACGACCTCATCAATGCGGGCAAGGTGCCCGTGACCGAACTGCCGGGTGCGGCGTACTTCCACCATGCCGACAGTTTCGCCATGATCCGCGGCGGCCACCTTGACGTTTGCGTCCTCGGCGCATTCCAGGTCTCCGCTCGCGGCGACCTCGCCAACTGGCATACCGGAAGGCCAGGGGACATCCCGGCAGTCGGCGGCGCCATGGACCTGGCCACCGGAGCGGGGCAGGTCCTGGTCATGATGAGCCTGTTCACGCGAAGCGGTGAGCCCAAGCTCGTCCCCGACTGCACCTACCCGCTGACCGGCGTTGCGTGCGTATCACGCGTCTTCACCCATCACGCGGTCTTCACGATGACCGACAATGGTGTCCTCGTGAACGAGACCTTCGGCATTACCCTCGGCGAACTGCGGGAGCGACTGGACATCCCGCTGGTCAGCGGCCTGACTTGAGACGGGGCCTGACAGTCGGACGGCGCCTGTCATCGGGCCCGGCTTCGGGCCCGGCTTCGGGTTTTATCGGCAGGCCAACGGCGCCGGAGGCGGGCATCACCGTGCACTACGACGGCCGGGCCGTGCCTGCCCGGCCGGGAAGCAGCATCGCCGCCGCGCTGACCGCAGCCGGGATCCGCGTGTGCCGCCACAGCAGCGCCGGCGACCGCGGGCTGTTTTGCGGCATGGGCGTATGCGGCGAGTGCTCGATGGAGGTCGACGGAACGCCAGGACAACTGGCGTGCATGACCCACGTCGACGACGGCATGCGGCTGCGCTGCCAGCCGGCCGCTCCCCGCGCCGACCTTGCGACGGACCCCGAGCCGCCCCCGGCCGAGCACGTTCTGCAGGCCGAGGTCCTCGTCGTCGGCGGTGGTCCGGCGGGGCTCGCGGCGGCCGCCACCGCCGCGGAAGCCGGGGCGGACGTCGTGCTGGTGGACGATCGCGGCGGCCTCGGCGGCCAGTACTACAAGCAGCCGCTGGACCCCGCCGCGTCCGACCGTCAGTACGCGGCCGGCCGCGCCCTGATTCAGCGGGTCCGGGCGGCGGGGGTCCGGGTGTATTCGGGTGTTCGGGTCTGGGGCGCTGACGGGCCTGGCCGCGTGTACGCGGCCAGCGCCCGCGAGCGCTTCGAACTCCGCGCCGAGCGGCTGATTCTGGCTACCGGGGCATACGAACGCGTCGTTCCGTTCCCTGGCTGGACGCTGCCCGGAGTGATGACCACCGGCGCCGGGCAGAGCCTGCTGCGCGGATACCAGGTCACTGCGGGCCATCGCTTGCTGGTGGCAGGCAACGGTCCGCTCAACGTCCAGCTGGCCGCCGAGGCCGTGCGGGCGGGCGGGACGGTTGTCGGCCTGGTGGAGCTGGCCACGATGTTCAGCCCGAGGCACGCGATCGAGGCCCTGAGAATGGCGGCGAGCGCGCCCTCGCTGACACGAGACGGGCTGGGGTACCTCGCGCGGTTGCGGCGAGGGCGCGTGCCCATCCTCACCGGGCGCGCCGTGGTCCGGGTCGAGGGCGACGGCCGCGCTCAGCGCGCCGTTGTGGCCCGGCTGGACTCTGACGGGCTACCCGTTCCTGGCACCGAGATCACCTTTGACGTCGATGCCGTCTGCGTCGGCCTCGGGTTCATGCCGGGCAATGAGCTAGCCCGGTTGCTCGGCGTCCGCCACTGCGTCGATCCCCGCAGTGGCGGCTACGCAGTCGAGCGGTCTCCATCGGGGCGCAGCAGCCTCGAGGGTGTGTGGGTCGTCGGCGACGGTGCGCAGGTGCGCGG